>NZ_JBVHFU010000006.1:0-220884 GCF_055562175.1 Streptomyces sp. NPDC020958
ACGCCCGGTTACATTCCGAACCCGGAAGCTAAGCCTCACAGCGCCGATGGTACTGCAGGGGGGACCCTGTGGGAGAGTAGGACGCCGCCGAACAATCTTTGGAGGACCCCTGGTCCCAGCGTTCAGCTGGGACCAGGGGTCCTTTTGTTTTTACAATGCTTGCGGTACCTAAGACAGGAGTCACCATGTCCACCAACTCTCCCGACGACCGACCGGAGCGCGACCAGCGGCGACGGGACAGTGGTGACCGTAACGACCGTGGGGACCGCGGTGGTTACGGCCGGCGCGATGTTCGTCGTGACGACAGCCGCGGTGGCGGTGGCGGCGGTTACGGCCGACGTGACGACCGGCGTGACGACCGGCGTGGTGACGATCGTGGTGGATTCCGCCGCGACGACAACCGTGGTGGTGGCGGCGGTGGTTACGGCCGTCGCGACGACAACCGCGGTTCCCGTCCGGGGTTCCAGCGTGATGACCGCCGTGACGACAGCCGTGGTGGCAGTGGTGGTTACGGTCGTCGTGATGACCGTGGTGACCGTGGTCCGCGTCGTGACGACCGCGGTGACCGTCCCGCGTTCCGCCGTGACGACCGCCGCGATGATCGCCGTGATGACCGGCCCTCCTTCCGGCGTGACGACCGTGATGACCGCGGTGGGTTCCGTCGGGACGACCGGCGTGACGACAGCCGTGGCGGCGGTGGCGGCTACGGCCGTCGCGACGACAACCGCGGTGGCGGCGGTGGCGGCTACGGCCGTCGCGACGACAACCGCGGTGGCGGCGGTGGCTACGGCCGCCGTGACGACAGCCGTGGTGGCAGTGGTGGTTACGGTCGTCGTGACGACAGCCGTGGTGGCAGTGGTGGTTACGGTCGTCGTGATGACCGTGGTGACCGTGGTCCGCGTCGTGACGACCGCGGTGACCGTCCCGCGTTCCGCCGTGACGACCGCCGCGATGATCGCCGTGATGACCGGCCCTCCTTCCGGCGTGACGACCGTGACGACCGCGGTGGGTTCCGTCGGGACGACCGGCGTGACGACAGCCGTGGCGGCGGTGGCGGCTACGGCCGTCGCGACGACAACCGCGGTGGCGGCGGTGGCTACGGCCGCCGTGACGACCGGCGCGACGACCGCCGTGACGACCGCGGTCCCCGCCGTGACGACAGCCGCGGTGGCGGTGGCTACCCCCGCCGCGACGACAGCCGTGGCGGCAGCGGCTACCCCCGCCGCGACGACCGCCGTGACGACCGCCGTGACGACCGCGGCCCCCGCCGCGACGACAACCGCGGCGGTGGCTTCCGCAGGGACGATCGCCGGGACGACCGTCGTGACGACCGGCGCGGAGGTGGCTTCCGTGGCCGCGACGACCGTGACCGGGACCGCGACCGCGACCGGGAGCCGATCAAGAGGCTGCCGATCCCGGAGGACGTCACCGGCGACGAGATCGACAAGGACGTACGCCAGGAGCTGCTGAGCCTGCCCAAGACGCTCGCGGACGACGTCGCCAGGAACCTGGTGATGGTCGCGCGGCTCATCGACGAGGACCCTGAGGGCGCCTACGGCTACTCCAGGGTGGCCCTGCGGCTGGCGTCCCGTGTCGCCGCCGTACGTGAGGCGGCCGGGTTCGCCGCGTACGCGAACCAGAAGTACTCCGAGGCGCTCGCCGAGTTCCGGGCGGCTCGACGCATGACCGGCAACGTGGACCTGTGGCCGGTGATGGCCGACTGCGAGCGTGGACTCGGGCGGCCGGAGAAGGCGCTCGACATGGCCGGCGCCCCCGAGGTGCACAAGCTCGACAAGGCCGGCCAGGTCGAGATGCGGCTCGTCGCCGCCGGTGCCCGGCGTGACATGGGGCAGCTGGACGCGGCGATCGTGACCCTGCAGAGCCCCGAGCTGGCGTCCAACTCCGTCCAGCCGTGGACCGCGCGGCTGCGGTACGCCTACGCCGACGCCCTGCTGGCCGCCGGCCGGGTCGACGAGGCACGCGAGTGGTTCGCCAAGGCCGTGGAGGCCGACCGGGACGGCAGCACGGACGCCTCCGACCGGCTGGCCGAACTGGACGGGGTCGAGTTCGTCGACGCCCTGGACGAGGACGAGGACGAGGACGAGGACGAGGACGAGGACGGGGACGACGCGGACGACAAGACCGAGGTCACGGTCACGGCCGACGGCAGCTCCGAGTCCGGCAGCTCCGAGTCCGGCAGGTCCGAGTCCGGCAGGTCCGAGTCCGCGGCCGATGGGACGGCCCACGAGCCCGACACCGACGACGGCGCCGACGACGGCAGCCACGACGACACCGAGCGGGACTGATCCCGGGCGCGTGACATAGCGGCTACCGGCGTGACACAGCAGAAGGGGCAGGCTCCGATCCGGGGCCTGCCCCTTCCGCGTTCCGCCTTCCCCAGGGCGTTCAGACGTCGAGCGCCCGCAGCACCAGCCCCGAGGCCGGCTTCGGACCGAAGGACGTCGACTTGCGGGGCATCGTCACACCCTGGCGGGCGAGGTCACGGACGACCTCCTCGCGGACCGGGTGCATGAGGACGGCCGTACTGCCGTCCTGTTCGGCCTTGGTGACCGTCGCCGCCGCGTCGTGGATGTAGGCGATGTGGGCGGGGGAGTCCTCGGGGATGTGCCAGACGTGTTCGAGGAGCGTGGTGTGCAGGACGGTGGCGTCCAGGGTGCGCCAGGCGGCCGGGCGGTCGGCCGGGACGGTGCGGGCCAGCAGGTCCGGGTCGGGACGGTCGAGGAGATGGAACGTGCCGTCGCCGGCCAGCAGGAACGCGTTGCCGGCGCAGGCCGCGTCCGCGAGCGCCTCCTGTGCTTTCGGCAGGGTCACCTCGAGCCGGCGTACCCGGAAGTGGCCCTCGACGGCCGTCAGGGCGTCCGCGACCGGCAGGCCGTGCAGCAGGCGGTGGATGGCGCGGACGCGCAGCGGGTAGCGGGCGGTGTCCACGAGGAGCACCAGGCCGTAGTCCCAGGGGCTGGGGGAGGCGTGCTCCGCGCGCAGCCGCAGGTAGGTGGCCCAGCGGTGGTGGCCGTCGGCGATCAGGGCCTGGTGGTGGGCCAGATCGGACTGGATACGGGCCACCTCGGCAGGGTCGGTGACCGACCAGAGGCGGTGGTGGAAGCCGTCCTCCGTGGTGGTCGCGAGCAGCGGGGGCCGTCCGGTCGTGGCCTCGACGACCTCGGCGGCGGTGCCGTCGCCCCGGTAGGTGAGCAGCAGGGGTTCCAGGTTGGCGGAGGTGGCGCGCATCAGGGCCGCCCGGTCGGCGACGACCGGGGGCATGACCTCCTCGTGCGGCAGCACCACGCCCTCGGACGGCTCCGAGACGCGCAGGGCGCCGATGACCCCCCGCTGGAGCAGGCCGTTGTCGTCGCGCTGTTCGTAGACGTACAGGCCGGGTTCCGGGTCCAGGGCGAGGATGCCCTCGGCCTGCCAGCGGCGCAGGGTGTCCGCCGCCTGTCCGGTGCGGGCGCTGGGGGTGCCGGCCTGGGGAAGGATGAGGCGGACGATGTTGTGCGGGTCCGCGGACTGGAGGTGGTGGACTCCGTCGGGGCGTACGACGACGTCGTACGGCGGGGAGGTGACGGCCGCCAGACTGCCGACCCGGTCGGGGTCGTAGCGAAGGCCTCGGAACGGGGTGAGTTCCAGGCCTCGGCGCTCCGTTGCTTCCGAGTGACCTGCAGTGTTCATCCCGGCATCGTACGTGTGTCGATGCGTGCGGGATGATCGGTGGGGAAGGCGGGTCGAGCGAGAGTGACAAGGAGCGATGGGGAATGAGCCAGGGCACCAGGACTGGTCCCGAGGGCAGCGGACAGGCCCTGAGCACGGCGTACGACACGGCGCTGCTCGATCTGGACGGGGTGGTGTACGCGGGTGGCAGCGCGATCGCGCACGCCGTGGAGTCGTTGGAGAGGGCCCGCTCGGGCGGCATGCGTCTGGCGTACGTCACCAACAACGCGCTGCGGACGCCGGACGCGGTGGCCGGGCATCTCACGGAGCTGGGGATCCCGACGGAGGCCGCCGACGTCATCACCTCGGCACAGGCGGTGGCGCGGCTGATCAGTGAGCAGGTGCCGGCCGGGGCGCGGGTGCTGGTGATCGGGGGTGAGGGGCTGCGGGTCGCGCTGCGGGAGCGGGGGCTGGAGCCGGTGGAGTCCGCCGACGACGATCCGGCTGCCGTGGTGCAGGGGTTCGGCGGGCCGGATCTGCCGTGGGGCCGGTTCGCCGAGGCGTCGTACGCGGTGGCGCGCGGGGTGCCGTGGTTCGCGTCCAACACGGATCTGACGATCCCCAGTGGGCGCGGGATCGCGCCGGGCAACGGCGCGGCGGTGGAGGTGGTGCGGATCGCGACGGGTGCGGAGCCGCAGGTGGCGGGCAAGCCGCTGCCGCCGATGCACCGGGAGACGATCCTGCGGACGGGCGCGAAGCGGCCGTTGGTGGTCGGGGACCGGCTGGACACCGACATCGAGGGCGCGTTCAACGGCGGGGTCGACTCGCTGCTCGTGCTGACCGGCGTCACCGACGGGCCCGGGCTGCTGGCCGCGCCGCCGCAGCACCGGCCGACGTACGTGGACGCCGATCTGCGGGGGCTGCTCACCGGGCAGCCGGACGTGAGCGCCGAGGGTGACGGGTTCCGGTGCGGGGGGTGGACCGCCACGGCCGGAGCGGAGGAGCTGGAGCTGTCGGGTGACGGGGAGGCGCTCGACGGGCTGCGGGCGTTGTGCGCGGCGGCCTGGACGGCGGCCGGGGAGGGATCCTGCGGGCTGGACGGGGGCAAGGCGCTGGCGCGGCTCGGTCTCTGACGGCCCGAGGGCTCCGCGCCCGCGCGGGCGGCGTGCGTCGGCGGCACCGGACACCGCATTCTTGCGAGGGTAGGCTAACCTAACTACGTGTTGGTCGACAGTCTCCCCGAGCAGCGCGCGGTCACCGCCCCCGCGCCCCCAACCCACCGGGCGATACGGTCCCTTGGTCTTCTCGGTTCCGTCGGGATCCTGGTGCTCGTCGCCCTGGCGAGCATCGCGATCGGCGCCAAGGAGCTGCCGTTGGAGCAGGTCTGGCACGGTCTGTTCCACGACACCGGGACGTACGGGGACGTGGTCGTCGACGAGCGGCTGTCGCGGACCGTCCTCGGCCTGCTGGCCGGTGCCGCCCTCGGCCTGTCCGGGGCGGTGCTCCAGGCGCTCACCCGCAACCCGCTGGCCGACCCCGGGCTGCTCGGCATCAACGCGGGCGCCTCGGCCGCCGTGGTCACCGCCATCACCTTCTTCGGCGTCACCACGCTGCGCGGCTATGTGTGGTTCGCGTTCGCCGGCGCGGCCGTGGTGGGTGCGCTGGTGTGGTTCCTGGGCGGCAGCCGGGGCGCCACCCCGGTACGGCTCGCCCTCGCGGGCACCGCGATCAGCGCCGCGCTCTACGGCTATCTCCAGGCCGTGATGATCACGGACGGCGCGGCGCTCAACAAGCTGCGCTTCTGGACGGTGGGTTCGCTGGCCTCGGCGAGCGACGCGACGATCGTGCAGGTGCTGCCGTTCCTCGCGGCGGGCACCCTGCTCGCCCTGGGCCTGGCCCGGCCGCTGAACGCGGTGGCGATGGGCGACGACACCGCCCGTGCCCTCGGCGCGAACCTGGGCCGTACCCGGGCCCTCGCCATGCTCGCCGCCACCGTGCTGTGCGGCGCGGCCACCGCGGCCTGCGGTCCGATCGCCTTCGTCGGCCTGATGGTGCCGCACGTGGTGCGCTCCTTCACCGGCCCGGACCTGCGCTGGATCCTGCCCTACGCGACGGTCCTGTCGCCGGTGCTGCTGCTCGGTGCCGACGTCGTCGGCCGGGTCGTCGCCCGTCCCTCGGAGCTTCAGGTCGGCATCGTCACCGCGGTCATCGGCGGGCCGGTCTTCATTCTTCTCGTACGACGGCGGAGGACGGCCCAGCTGTGAGGAACACGCGTACCCTGCGCACCCCCGGCGGGCTCTCCGTGCGGGCGGACGTGCGCGCGCTGGTCGTCGTGGTGGCGCTGCTGCTGGCCGCGGCTGCCGCGAGTGTCGTGCTGATCGGCACCGGCGACTTCCCGATCTCCTTCGGTGACGTGCTCAGGACGCTGGCCGGCGACGGCACCGCCGGGCAGGAGTTCGTCGTCGACGAACTGCGGCTGCCCCGGGTCCTGGTCGGTCTGCTGGTCGGTGCCTCGCTGGGGCTCGGCGGCGCGCTGTTCCAGTCGATCTCCCGCAACCCGCTGGGCAGCCCGGACGTCCTGGGCCTGACCCAGGGCGCCACGTCCGGCGCCCTCGTCGTGATCGTGCTGCTGTCCGGCAGCGCGACCCAGGTCACCGTCGGTGCGCTGATCGGCGGCCTGCTGACCGGTCTTGGCATCTATCTGCTCGCCTGGAAGCAGGGTGTGCACGGCTACCGTCTGGTCCTGGTCGGTATCGGTGTCTCCGCGATCGTCACCGCGGTCAACGGCTATCTGCTCACCAAGGCCGACCTGGTGGACGCCACCCGCGCGGTCGTCTGGATGACCGGTTCCCTCGACGGCCGTGACTGGAGCCAGGTCTGGCCGCTGCTCGCGCTGTGCGCGGTCCTCGTCCCGCTGGTCCTCGCCAACGCCCGGGGCCTGCGCATGACGGAGATGGGCGACGACGTGTCGTACGCCCTGGGGGTGCGGGTGGAGCGGGTGCGGATGCTGCTCATGGTGTCCGCGGTGCTGCTGACCGCGGCCGCCACCGCCGCGGCCGGTCCGGTGAGCTTCGTGGCGCTCACCGCTCCGCAGCTCGCCCGCCGCCTGACCCGCTCACCGGGACCCAACCTGGTGGCCTCCCTGTGCATGGGTGCCGCCCTGCTCGTCACCGCGGACTGGGCGTCCCAGCGCGCGTTCGGCGCCGACCAGCTGCCCGTGGGCGTGGTCACCGGCGTCCTCGGCGGTGTCTACCTGCTCTGGCTCCTTGTCACCGAGCGCAGGGCGGGCCGGATATGAGCCCGATCCCCACCGGCGGGACGAACGACCCGAGGAGCACTGTGAACCGCCTGTCCGCCGAGAACGTCACCCTCGCCTACGACCGGCGGGTCATCGCCGAGCAGTTGTCGGTGGAGATCCCCGACCACTCCTTCACGGTGATCGTCGGTCCGAACGCCTGCGGCAAGTCGACGCTGCTGCGCGCCCTGTCCCGGATGCTCAGGCCCAGCCAGGGCCGGGTACTCCTGGACGGCCAGGTCATCCAGTCGATGCCGGCCAAGAAGGTCGCCCGCACCCTCGGCCTGCTCCCGCAGTCGTCCGTCGCGCCCGACGGCATCACCGTCGCCGACCTGGTCGGCCGGGGCCGCTACCCGCACCAGGGCCTGCTGCGCCAGTGGTCGGCCGAGGACGAACGGGTGGTCCAGGAGGCGATGGCTCAGACCGGGGTCGCCGAGCTTGCCGACCGCTACGTCGACGAACTCTCCGGCGGGCAGCGCCAGCGCGTCTGGATCGCCATGGCGCTCGCCCAGCAGACCCCGCTGCTGCTCCTCGACGAGCCGACCACCTACCTGGACATCCAGCACCAGATCGACGTCCTCGACCTGTGCGCGGAACTCCACGAGGAACAGGGTCGGACCCTGGTCGCGGTCCTGCACGACCTCAACCACGCGGCCCGCTACGCCACCCATCTGATCGCGCTCAAGGGTGGCCGGGTCGTCGCGGAGGGCGCCCCGAACGACATCGTCACCGCCGCACTGGTCGAGGAGGTGTTCGGGCTGGCCTGTCAGGTGATCGACGACCCGGAGACGGGGACCCCGCTGGTGGTGCCGGCGGCCCGGAAGGCGAGGGCCGGCACGCGGGGGGCCGCGGCGAGCGGGGTCACAGCAACTTCCTGAGCCGGAACAGGTCCAGCAGGTGGGCCTCCAGCTTCACCCGGCCCGAGCCCCAGGCCCCGGCGAAGTTCAGCTCGCCGTCCACCAGGGCCACCAGGTCGTCGCCGGCCATGGCGAGCCTGATCTGCGCCTTCTCGCGCGGCGGCCCGGGGAACGTCTCCGCCACGTCGATCCGGCCGCCGGTGAGCCGTCCGGCGAAGGTGACGTCCAGGTCGGTGATGTGGCAGCTGACCGTGCGGTCCATGGCGGCGGCCGCCCGGACGTCGCCCTCGGCGCCACCCATGTTGTGCGAGAGCTTCTCGAGTGCGGCGCGGCACTCCTCGATCGTGGCCATCGCGATCGACGGTACCCCAGCGGTTCGGGGTAGCGTCGGGGCATGACCGACTCTGTGCCCGAGGGCCCGGTGGCGGAGGCGGCGGAGACGAACCCGGTCGCGGTACCCGCCGAACCCGAGTACGACCCCGCCGCCCCCGCCCCGCTGGACATCCCCCGCACCCCCACCGGCAACACCGAGGTCGACGCCCTGCTCGACCGGCTGGGCGACGCCGACCACCTCGGCACCGACGGGCATCTGGAGGTGTACGAGGATGTACACCGGGGACTGCGCGACGCGCTCACGGCGCTCGACACCCGCCCGGGACCTCCGGGGCCCCCGGTGCCCGCACCGTCGTACCACCAGAGCAGGAGCTGAACCCACCGTGGCAGGAGTCGCACGTCGCCGTCTAGACGCGGAGCTGGTCCGCCGGAAGCTGGCGCGCTCGCGCGAGCACGCCAGCCAGCTGATCGCCGCCGGGCGGGTGTCCGTCGGCAAGACCGTCGCGACCAAGCCGGCCACGCAGGTGGAGACCGCCGCGGCGATCGTCGTGCAGAGCGACGACAGCGATCCCGAGTACGTGTCCCGGGGCGGCCACAAGCTCGCGGGCGCGCTCCAGGCGTTCGTACCGCGGGGGCTCGTGGTGGCCGGGCGGCGGGCGTTGGACGCCGGGGCGTCGACCGGCGGGTTCACCGATGTGCTGCTGCGGGCGGGCGCCGCGCACGTCGTCGCCGTCGACGTCGGGTACGGCCAACTCGCCTGGTCTCTGCAGAGCGATGAACGCGTCACCGTCAAGGACCGTACGAACGTACGCGAGTTGACGCTTGAAGCGATCGATGGGGAGCCTGTGGATCTAGTCGTGGGTGATCTGTCCTTCATCCCGCTCGGGCTGGTGCTGCCGGCCCTGGCGCGGTGTGTGAAGCCGGACGCCGACCTGGTGATGATGGTCAAGCCGCAGTTCGAGGTGGGCAAGGAGCGACTGGGCAGCGGGGGAGTCGTACGCAGTCCGCAGCTGCGGGCGGAGGCCGTGCGGGGGGTTGCCGACAAGGCGTGGGAGCTGGGGCTCGGGGTGAACGGTGTCACCGCCAGTCCGCTGCCCGGTCCGTCGGGCAACGTCGAGTACTTTCTGTGGCTGCGGGCCGGCGCACCCCAGTTGGATCCGGCCGATGTTGACCGTGCAGTGGCGGAGGGGCCGCGTTGACACAGAACCGAGCTCGTACTGTTTTCCTCCTCGCCCACACCGGGCGGCCCGCGGCGATCCGCAGCGCCGAGCTGGTGGTGAAGGGGCTGCTGGCGGCGGGAGTCGGTGTACGGGTACTGGATTTCGAGGCCCGGGACCTGCCGTTGCCCGACGAGGTGGAACTCGTCGAGGAGGCGTCGCCGCACAGCCTCGACGGCTGTGAGCTGCTGATCGTGCTCGGCGGTGACGGGACGCTGCTGCGCGGCGCCGAGTTCGCGCGTGCCTCCGGGGTGCCGATGCTCGGCGTCAACCTCGGGAGCGTCGGGTTCCTCGCGGAGGCCGAGCGGGACGACCTGGACAAGGTCGTCGACCGGGTGGTGAGCCGGGCGTACGAGGTCGAGGAGCGGATGACGGTCGACGTCGTCGTGCACCGCAACGGGGACATCGTGCACACCGACTGGGCGCTGAACGAGGCGGCCGTGCAGAAGGCGGGCGCCGAGAAGCTCCTGGAAGTCGTGCTGGAGATCGACGGACGGCCGGTGACGGGGTTCGGGTGCGACGGCATCGTGCTGTCGACGCCGACCGGGTCCACCGCCTACGCCTTCTCCGCCGGCGGGCCGGTGGTGTGGCCGGAGGTCGAGGCGCTGCTGATGGTGCCGATCTCCGCGCACGCGCTGTTCGCGAAGCCGCTGGTGACGTCGCCGGACTCGGTGCTCGCGGTGGAGGTGCTGCCGCACATCCAGCCGGGGGTGCTGTGGTGCGACGGACGGCGGACGGTGGAGCTGCCGCCGGGAGCGCGGGTGGAGGTGCGGCGGGGCGCGGTGCCGGTGCGGCTGGCGCGGCTGCACCACGCTTCGTTCACGGACCGGCTGGTCGCGAAGTTCGCGCTGCCCGTCTCCGGCTGGCGGGGGGCGCCGCACTAGCGGTTCGAGGGGGGCGGCGGGGGGCGTCGGCGAGTGCGGGTGATTCGTGGCTTGTCGCGCAGTTCCCCGCGCCCCTCAGGCAGGGACACTCGCCCGAGTGACAAGGGCACCTCGCACTTCTCGGCCCCGACCTCGTAAGGTCTTCTTCGTGCTGGAAGAGATGCGGATACGGTCCCTCGGAGTCATCGACGACGCCGTCGTCGAGCTGTCGCCGGGGTTCACCGCCGTCACCGGTGAGACCGGTGCGGGCAAGACCATGGTGGTCACCAGCCTCGGGCTGCTGCTCGGCGGGCGGGCGGATCCGGCGCTCGTGCGGATCGGGTCCGAGAAGGCGGTCGTCGAGGGGCGCGTCACCGTGCCCGCGGGCGCCTCCGCGGGCGTACGGGCCGAGGAGGCCGGTGCCGAGCTGGACGACGGGGCGCTGCTGATCAGCCGTACCGTTTCCGCCGAGGGGCGTTCCCGGGCGCACCTGGGCGGCCGGAGCGTGCCCGTGGGGCTGCTCGCCGAGCTCGCCGACGACCTGGTGGCCGTGCACGGGCAGACCGACCAGCAGGGCCTGCTGAAGCTGTCCCGGCAGCGCCAGGCCCTCGACCGGTACGCGGGCGACGGCGTCGCCGTGCCGCTCGCCAAGTACGGCGAGGCGTACCGGCGGCTGCGGGCCGTGACGGTGGAACTGGACGAGATCGTCACCCGGGCGCGTGAGCGGGCCCAGGAAGCCGACATGCTGCGGTACGGGCTGGAGGAGATCGCGGCGGTGGAGCCGCGGCCCGGCGAGGACGTGGAGCTCGCCGAGGAGGCCGAGCGGCTCGGGCACGCCGAGGCGCTGTCGTCGGCCGCGACCGCCGCGCACTCCGCGCTCGCGGGCAACCCCGAGGACCCCGAGGGCATCGACGCGGCCACCCTGGTCGCGGGCGCCCACCGGGCCCTGGAGGCCGTACGGTCGCACGACCCGGCGCTCGCCGCGCTCGCCGACCGGATCGGTGAGATCGGGATCCTGCTGGGCGACGTGGCCGGGGAGCTGGCCGGGTACGCCGACGACCTGGACGCCGACCCGCTGCGGCTGGCGGCCGTGGAGGAGCGGCGGGCCGCGCTCACCGCGCTGACCCGGAAGTACGGCGAGGACGTCGGCACGGTGCTGGCCTGGGCCGAGCAGGGTGCCGCGCGACTCGGTGAACTCGACGGCGACGACGAGCGGATCGACGAGCTGACCGCGGAGCGGGACGCGCTCCGTGCCGAACTGGGCGGACTCGCACAGGCGTTGACCGACGCGCGGACGGAGGCCGCCGAGCGGTTCGCCGCGGCCGTCACCGCCGAGCTGGGCTCCCTGGCGATGCCGCACGCGCGCGTGTCCTTCGCGATCCGGCAGACCGAGGACCCCGAGGGCGTGGAGGTCGGCGGCCGTCCGGTGGCCTACGGTCCGGCGGGCGCCGACGAGGTCGAGCTGCTCCTCGCCCCGCACCCCGGCGCCCCGCCGCGCCCGATCGCCAAGGGCGCCTCCGGCGGTGAGCTGTCCCGGGTGATGCTCGCGGTGGAGGTCGTCTTCGCGGGCACCGACCCGGTCCCGACGTACCTCTTCGACGAGGTCGACGCGGGCGTGGGCGGCAAGGCGGCGGTCGAGATCGGCCGGCGCCTCGCGAAGCTCGCCAGGTCCGCGCAGGTCGTCGTGGTCACCCACCTTCCCCAGGTGGCCGCCTTCGCCGACCGCCAGTTGCTGGTCGAGAAGACCAACGACGGCACGGTCACCCGCTCCGGCGTGAAGGTCCTGGAGGGCGAGGAGCGGGTCCGGGAGCTGTCCCGGATGCTGGCCGGCCAGGAGGACTCGGAGACGGCCCGGGCGCACGCGGAGGAACTGCTCGCGACGGCCCGCGCGGACCGCTGACAGAACACGGGGCGGCGCGGCGGCGCGCCGTCCCGCGCCCGCCTCGGCGGGCCCCTTTCTTCACTCTCCCGGGTGACACGCTCCGGCGCATTGCCCCGGCCCGCCTCGGTATGTGCCGCCCTGGGTTACGCGGAACCCCCTCGTGTGCTGGCATCCTTGACGGGGACGGGGTGTCCGGGGGAGGGCGCACGGCGACCCCTTCGGCCCGATACCTTCTGTACGTTCCCTCGTGACCGCCCCACGCCGAACCAGGAGCACGGCCGCGTGAGCCCCGTGAGCAGCAACGCACCGCTCGGCCAGTCGCCGCTGCGCACCGTGCAGGTGCTGGGCGGCGGCAACGCCGGCAGCAGCGCGCACGTGCGTTCGCTGACCGCCGGCCTCGTCGCGCGGGGCGTGCGGGTCACGGTGTGCGCCCCCGTGGAGGCCGATCGCGCCTACGGCTTCTCGGACGCCGGCGCCGACCACGTGCGCGTGCCGCGCAGCAGCGACCCGGGGTCGGTCGCCGCGCTCCGTGCGGCCTGCACCGGCGCGGACCTGGTGCACGCCCACGGCCTGCACGCCTCCTTCCGTGCGGCGCTGGCACTGAGCGGCCGCAGCACCCCGCTCGTCGTCACCTGGCACAACCGGGCGCACGCCGAGGGTGCCCGGGCGCATCTGCTGCGGATGCTGGAGCGGCGCGTGGCGCGGGCCGCCACGGTGGTCCTCGGGACCACGTCCGACCTGGTGGACCGCGCCCGTCGCACCGGAGCCCGGGACGCCCGGCTCGCCGCCGTGGCGCTGCCCGGACCGCGGCTCGCGAAGCCGGACGACCCGGAGGGGCTGCGGCCCAAGGTCCGTGCCGAACTCGGCGCCATGGGGCGGCCGTTGCTCATGGCCGTCGGCTCCCTCGACCGGCATCGCGGCTACGACGTCCTGCTGGACGCGGCCCACGCCTGGCGGCGGCTCGACCCGGTACCGCTGCTCGTCGTCGCCGGGGAGGGCCCGCTGCGTGCGGAGTTGCAGCGGCGGATCGAGGCGGAGGAACTGCCCGTCCGGCTCCTCGGCCGCCGTGACGACGCCACCGAACTGCTCGCCGCCGCCGATCTCGCGCTGCTGCCCAGCCGTTGGGAGTCCCGCTCGGTCCTCGCGCAGGAGGCCCTGCACGCGCGCGTGCCCCTGGTCGCGACCGCCGTCGGCGGTACCCCCGACCTGGTCGGGGACGCGGCCGAACTCGTCCCGTACGGCGACGCGCCGGCCCTCGCCGCCGCCGTCGTACGCCTGCTCGGCGCCCCCGAACGGTGCGCGGAACTGCGCGAGAAGGGCACCCGGCAGGCGGCGAGCTGGCCGACCGAGGACGAGACGGTGGCCCAGGTCCTCAGCGTGTACGACGAGTTGACCCAGCCCCGGCCGCTCTAGGCCCTGTCGTCACATTCCCGTCGTCGCCCGGAGGGCGGCCCTGCGGCGTCAGGTGCGTGCTCTGGGGGTCCCCCCGGCCGGAGGCTGGGGGAGCGTGCATGGCGTCGCGGGGCAGGCGGGAATGTGACGACAGGGTTTAGGGCCCTCAGGAGACGTGTCTGCGGGCTCTGAGCGCCAGGCTCAACGCGAGGACCACCTGCGGGTCGTCGAGGTCGGTGCCCAGCAACTCCCCGATCCTGGCGAGGCGGTTGTAGAGGGTCTGCCGGTTGAGGTGCAGTTCGCGGGCCGTCTCCGCCTTGCGGCCGGCGTGTGCCAGATAGGTCTCCAGGGTGGGCAGCAGCGGCGGCCTGGAGCGGTGGTCGTGCTCGCGGAGCGGGCCGATCGCACGGTCCACGAACGCGGCGAGGTCGGGGTGGTCGCGCAGCCGCCACAGCAGCAGGTCGATGTCCAGACGGCGGGCGTCGTACCAGGGGCGGTCGGAGAGGCCCTGGGCGGCCGTCGCCGTCTCCGCCGCGTGCCGCAGCCCCGCCGAGGCCGCCGCCCAGCCGCCGGCGGCCCCGACCACCACGACCGGCGCGGCGGCCCCGGGACGCCGCATCCCGGCGCGCTCCACGCCCGCCCGCAGCGCCGCCGCGACCCGGTCCGCGACCGTCGTCCGCTCCGCCTCCGAGCGCAGGCCGAGCAGCAGCGGCACCCGCCCCTCCACCGGCCGTACGCCCAGCAGGACCGGGACGCCCACCGCCGCCAGCTCCTCGCCGACCGCCCGGGCCAGCACGGCCCAGCCGCCGCCCGGGGAGCCCGGCGAGAGGGAGTCGGCGATCCGCATGACCACGGGCAGCAGCGGGCTGCCGCCCGGCTTGAAGCCGAGCACCCGGGCCTGGGCCGGGGCGTCCGCCGCGGTGATGCGGCCCTCGGCGAGGTCGGTCAGGAAGTCGCCGCGCCCGCGGGCCGCCAGCTCCTCCTCCTGGCGGGCCTGCATCAGCACGACGGCCACGATCCCGGCGGCGCGTTCGGCGGCGATGCGATGGACGGGAGCGAGGGGGCCGCGCACCGGCAGCAGGACCAGCCGGGCGCGCACCGAGCCCGTGCCGGGTCCACCGCCCGGCACGTCCACCAGGACGGACCCGGTCGGCGGCGGCGCGTCCCGGTGCTGCCCGCGCAGCCCCTCCCACACCTGGAGCGGATCCGCGCCCTCGGGCCCCGACCCGGCGGCGTACAGCAACTGGCCGTCGGTGGTCTCCAGGAAGACCGGGTTGCCGCTGAAGTCGGCCAGGATGGCCAGCACCTGCGGCACCCCGCCGCCGCCCAGCAAGGCCTCGGTGCAGCGGCGGTGCACCTCCTCGGCGCGCTGGAGGAGCGTGTAGTGGTGGTTGACGATCTCGGTGTGGATCTCCTCCGTCACCGTCACGAAGGGCACCTCGCGGTGCAGCACGACGAGCGGCAGCCCGGTGGCCCGGGCGGTGTCGACGAGCGTGGCGGGCAGCCGGGAGAAACGCGGGCCCAGCTCCACCACCAGGGCGGCGATGCCTCGCTCGGCGAGGGTGCGCACGAACGCCCGCTGGTCGGTGGGCCGGGTGCCCAGGCCGTAGCCGGTGGTGAGCAGCAGCTCACCGCCCTTCAGCAGCGAGGCGATGTTCGGCACCTCGCCCGCGTGCACCCAGCGCACCGTCCGGCCCAGCCGGTCCGCGCAGGCCAGGATCTCCGGGAGCCCGCTGCGCAGCCCGGGCAGCTCAAGCGCCTGCTGCACGGTGATCCCGCCGCCCTGGGTGTCGAATCCGCTCCCCGTCCCGCTGTCCATGGGGCGGACGCTACCTGGGCGAACGCCTCCACGGCACCTTCGGATCCCGCGGCCGACGGCGCCCGCCCGCCGCGCGGCGGCTACCCGCCGTACGCCCCGGACGCGGTCAGCCGCAGTGCCGTGTCGATCAGCGGCACGTGGCTGAACGCCTGCGGGAAGTTCCCCACCTGCCGCTTCAGCCGCGGGTCCCACTCCTCGGCGAGCAGCCCGAGGTCGTTGCGCAGGGCGAGGAGCTTCTCGAAGAGCTTGCGGGCCTCGTCGACGCGGCCGATCATCGCGAGGTCGTCGGCCATCCAGAACGAGCAGGCCAGGAAGGCGCCCTCGTCACCGGGGAGTCCGTCGACGCCCTCGTCGCCGCCCGAGGTCGGGTAGCGCAGGATGAAGCCGTCCGAGGTGGACAGCTCGCGCTGGATCGCCTCGATGGTGCCGATGACCCGCTTGTCGTCCGGCGGCAGGAACCCCATCTGGGGGATCAGCAGCAGCGACGCGTCCAGCTCCTGCGAGCCGTACGACTGCGTGAAGGTGTTGCGTTCCTTGTCGTAGCCGCGCTCGCAGACGTCCCGGTGGATGTCGTCGCGCAGCTCCTTCCAGCGCTCCAGCGGGCCGTCCGCGTCCCCGGACTCGATCAGCTTGATCGTCCGGTCCACGGCGACCCAGGCCATCACCTTGGAGTGCACGAAGTGCCGGCGCGGGCCGCGCACCTCCCAGATGCCCTCGTCCGGCTCGTCCCAGTGGTCCTCCAGGTACCGGATGAGCTTGAGCTGGAGCAGCGAGGCGTAGTCGTTGCGGGCGAGGCCGGTCATGTGGGCCAGGTGCAGGGCCTCGGTGACCTCGCCGTAGACGTCCAGCTGGAGCTGGTGCGCCGCGCCGTTGCCCACCCGGACCGGCGCGGAGTTCTCGTAGCCGGGCAGCCAGTCCAGCTCGGCCTCGCCCAGCTCGCGCTCGCCCGCGATGCCGTACATGATCTGCAGGTTCTCGGGGTCGCCGGCGACCGCGCGCAGCAGCCACTCGCGCCAGGCGCGGGCCTCCTCGCGGTAGCCGGTGCGCAGCAGCGAGGACAGGGTGATCGCCGCGTCGCGCAGCCAGGTGTAGCGGTAGTCCCAGTTGCGGACGCCGCCGATGTCCTCGGGCAGGGAGGTCGTCGGCGCGGCGACGATGCCGCCGGTGGGGGCGTACGTGAGCGCCTTCAGCGTGATCAGCGACCGGATCACGGCCTCCCGGTAGGGGCCGTGGTACGTACAGTGCTCGACCCAGTCGCGCCAGAAGTCCTCGGTCGCCTGCAGCGACTGCTCCGGCTCCGGCAGCGCGGGCGGCTGCTTGTGCGAGGGCTCCCAGGAGATCGTGAACGCGATCCGGTCACCCGGGGCCACCGTGAAGTCGGCGTACGTGGTCAGCGCCTTGCCGTAGGTCTCCGCCGAGGTGTCGAACCACACCGAGTCGGGGCCCGCGACGGCCACCGTGCGGCCGTCGTGCTTGTGCACCCAGGGCACCACCCGGCCGTAGGAGAACCGCATCCGCAGGACGGAGCGCATCGGCACCCGGCCGGTGACGCCCTCGACGATGCGGATCAGCTGGGGCGCGCCGTCACGCGGCGGCATGAAGTCGGTGACCCGGACCGTGCCGCGCGGGGTGTCCCACTCCGACTCCAGGATCAGCGAGTCGCCGCGGTAGGTGCGGCGGGCCGCGGCCGGCGGCTCGGAGTCGGCCGCGTGCGCCGGGCCGAGCCGCCAGAAACCGTGTTCCTCGGTGCCGAGCAGACCGGCGAAGATGGCATGCGAGTCGAAGCGGGGCAGGCACAGCCAGTCGACTGTGCCGTCCCGGCAGACCAGGGCAGCGGTCTGCATGTCTCCGATGAGTGCGTAGTCTTCGATGCGCCCGGCCACGTGCAACTCCAGTCGAACGGCCACGTCACCCCCCGGGCAGACGGGGGGCTGTCGCTAGTGCGGTCAAGGGGGGTTGTTGTTGTACGTCGTTGAGCGGTGAAGCAAAGCAGCCCGCCATGCCCTGAGGCAAAACGACAGTCATAGCTCAACGAACTGCCAGGCTCTCGTTGTTCCGGGAGTACGGGCGGGGGTGTGCCGTTTTTTTCCGGACGGGCTCGGCAGCGAGTGTCCGAGCAGGATACGACGCACGTAGATGATCTGCGTGCTGCTCCGGGCAACCCGTGTGGGCCGAACGGGTGAGCGCTGAGTGAAAAGCCGGTAAGCAGGACCCCCTATCCGTGCCGACATGTGTACGGACCGTGGCCGGAAGCCATCTCCCCGAGGCGCTGATACCCTGGTAGCCCGTGGACCGGTGGGCGCGAAACCCCCGAACCGCAGCGACGGCACCACCCCCGGAAACGCCCGGACGGCCGCCGTACCGCACGACAGACCGCGACCACGGGAGCCCCCTCTTGGCCATGCCGCCGCATGCTTTCCGAAACAGCACAGCCACGACGACCAAGCACATCTTCGTCACCGGGGGTGTCGCCTCCTCGCTCGGCAAGGGCCTGACGGCCTCCAGCCTGGGCATGCTGCTCAAGGCACGGGGCCTGCGCGTCGTGATGCAGAAGCTCGACCCGTACCTGAACGTCGACCCCGGCACGATGAACCCCTTCCAGCACGGTGAGGTGTTCGTCACCAACGACGGCGCCGAGACCGACCTGGACATCGGCCACTACGAGCGCTTCCTCGACCGCGACCTGGACGGCTCCGCCAACGTCACCACGGGTCAGGTCTACTCCACGGTGATCGCCAAGGAGCGGCGCGGCGAGTACCTGGGCGACACCGTCCAGGTCATCCCGCACATCACCAACGAGATCAAGCACCGCATCCGGCGCATGGCGACCGACGAGGTCGACGTCGTCATCACGGAGGTCGGCGGCACGGTCGGCGACATCGAGTCGCTGCCGTTCCTGGAGACCGTCCGCCAGGTCCGGCACGAGGTCGGCCGGGACAACGTCTTCGTGGTCCACATCTCGCTCCTGCCCTACATCGGCCCGTCCGGCGAGCTGAAGACCAAGCCCACCCAGCACTCGGTGGCCGCGCTGCGCAACATCGGCATCCAGCCGGACGCGATCGTGCTGCGCTGCGACCGCGAGGTGCCGACCGCCATCAAGCGCAAGATCTCGCTGATGTGCGACGTCGACGAGGCCGCGGTCGTCGCCTGCCCGGACGCCCGCTCGATCTACGACATCCCGAAGACCGTGCACGGCGAGGGCCTGGACGCCTACGTCGTCCGCAAGCTGGACCTGCCGTTCCGCGACGTGGACTGGCGGACCTGGGACGACCTGCTCGACCGCGTCCACAACCCCGACCACGAGATCACCCTCGCGCTGGTCGGCAAGTACATCGACCTGCCCGACGCCTACCTGTCGGTCACCGAGGCGCTGCGCGCCGGCGGCTTCGCCAACCGGGCCCGCGTGAAGATCAAGTGGGTGACCTCGGACGACTGCAGGACCCCGGCCGGTGCCGCCGCCCAGCTGTCCGACGTGGACGGCATCTGCATCCCCGGCGGTTTCGGCGACCGCGGCGTGCTCGGCAAGGTCGGCGCCATCCGCTACGCCCGCGAGAACCGGATCCCGCTGCTCGGCCTCTGCCTGGGCCTGCAGTGCATCGTGATCGAGGCCGCCCGCAACCTGGCCGACATCCCGGACGCCAACTCCACCGAGTTCGACTCCGCCACCGGCCACCCGGTCATCTCCACCATGGCCGAGCAACTGGACATCGTCGCGGGCGAGGGCGACATGGGCGGCACCATGCGGCTGGGCATGTACCCGGCGAAGCTGGCCGAGGGTTCCATCGTGCGCGAGGTGTACGACGGCAAGGAGTACGTCGAGGAGCGGCACCGGCACCGCTACGAGGTCAACAACGCCTACCGCGCCGAACTGGAGAAGAAGGCCGGCATCCTGTTCTCCGGCACCTCCCCGGACGGCAAGCTCGTCGAGTACGTCGAGTACCCGCGCGACGTCCACCCCTACCTGGTCGCCACCCAGGCCCACCCGGAGCTGCGCTCCCGCCCGACCCGCCCGCACCCGCTGTTCGCGGGCCTGGTGAAGGCCGCGGTCGCGCGCCGGCAGGGCGCCGACGAGCAGGGGAATGCGAAGTAACACACCGGTTGTACGGTGGCCGGGGCGCACACCGTCACAGGTGGGCACCCCGGTTTTCTTCTCTGCAGGTGGCAGGCGCGTGGAAGGGCGACACGGCATGACGATCAAGGACACCCCCGAGGAGTGGGAGATCCGGGCGACGGAGACCCCCTTCGTGGGCAACAAGACCTCCGTCCGTACGGACGAGGTGGTCATGCCCGACGGCACGGTGGTCCGCCGCGACTACCAGGTCCACCCCGGCTCCGTCGCCGTCCTCGCCCTCGACGAGGAGGACCGCGTCCTGCTCATCCGGCAGTACCGGCACCCGGTCCGGCAGAAGCTCTGGGAGATCCCGGCCGGCCTGCTCGACGTCCCCGGCGAGAACCCGCTGCACGCCGCCCAGCGCGAGCTGTACGAGGAGGCCCACGTCAAGGCCGAGGACTGGCGGGTGCTCACCGACCTCTACACCACCCCCGGCGGCTGCGACGAGGCCGTACGGGTCTTCCTCGCCCGTGATCTCGCCGAGGCCGAGGGGGACCGCTTCGAGTCGGAGCACGAGGAGACCGACCTGGAGTACGCGCGCGTGCCGGTCGACGAGCTGGTCCGCCTGGTGCTCGCCGGCGACCTGCACAACACCTGCCTCGTGACGGGCGTCCTCTCCCTGGTCGCCGCCCGCGCGGGCGACGGTCTCGACGCCCTGCGCCCGGCCGACGCGCCCTGGCCGGCCCGCCCCTTCGAGGCCTGAACCCGCCCCTGGACTCGTGCTCCCGGGCCGGAATCCTCCCTTTGGCCGTACCGGTGTGACCATCGCCTGATCCGATCGGGCGATGCGCCCGCCGCGCTCCGCCGGGAACGTCCGCGCACGTGAACTAGGCTCGACGCGAGTGAGCCGAAACGCCCGAACCGGAGTCCCGGCGGGCTTGCGTGTGCGGTGGGACGGGAGTGTGGCCCGTGACGGATCAGGCGGTGGACACAGGCGGCGCACGACTGGCGGCGCCCGCGGCCCCGGACGACCAGTTCCTGGGCCGCACAAGGGAGTTGAAGGAACTGCGCGCCGACATCGAGCGCGCGGGCCTGGACACCATCGCGGGCCGCAAGGCCCCCCGTGCCCGCGTCCTGCTGATCGCGGGCCGGCCCGGATCCGGACGCACCGCCCTCGCCGCGGAACTGGTCCGCAGGGTCGCCGCCGACTACCCCGACGGTGTGCTGCGCGCCCGCCTCGCCGAACCCGACGGCACCCCGGTCCCCGTCGAGCGCACCGCCCGCGACCTGCTCACCGCGCTCGGACTGCCCACCCCGCCCGGCGCCGCCGAGGACGACCTCACGCACGCCCTGCGCACCGCCCTCGCCGACCGCCGGATGCTGCTCCTGCTGGACGACGCCCCGGGCGCCGAAGAGGTGGACGCGCTGCTCCCGGACACCCCCGACTGCCTGGTCGTCGCCGTCTCCGGCGGCCCGCTCACCGGGATCTCGGACGTCCGCCCGTGCACCCTGGGCGGCCTCGACACCAAGTCGGCCGTGGAGCTGCTCGCCCGCTACACCGGCTCGGTCCGCATCACCGTCGACCCGCGGTCCGCCGAGGCGCTGGTGGAGGTGTGCCAGGCGCACCCCGCCGCGCTCACCCTGGCCGGCGGCTGGCTGGCCGCCCGCCCCCAGGCGGCCGTCGCCGACCTCGCCAAACGCCTGCACGCCGACGCCGACGACAGCAGCGCCCTGGCCCGGGTCTTCCGCTTCGTGCACGGCCAGCTGCCCGCCCAGCCCGCCCGGATACTGCGACTGCTCAGTCTGGCCCCGGCCGGCCTGGTCGACCCGCACACCGCCTCGGCCCTGGCCGGCTGCTCGGTCGACACCGCCCGCACCACCCTGGACGAACTGGCCCGCCTCGGCCTTCTGCACGTCGCGGCCTCCCCGCTGCCCCAGTACGAGGTCCCGGGCTGCCTGCACCCGCTGATCCGGGCCATGGCCGAGGCCCAGGAGCGGACCGGCGAGCTCCAGCTGGCCCGCGCCCGCATGCTGGAGCGCACGGTACGGCTGCTGCAGTCCTGCCGGGCGATCACCGAGACCGACAACCCGCAGGCCCGCGAGAAGCTCCAGGCGCTCCCTCACGAGCTGCGCTTCCCCACCCCCCGGGCCGCCGCCGACTGGCTGCGCGCCCGGCGCCCCGCCCTGCTGGCCGCGGCCCGCGCCGCGGTCGCCGACGGCGAACTGGACACCCTCGCCCGCCGCCTGATGGCCCAGCTGGTCAAGGCCATGGTGGCGCACTTCGGCACCCGGGCCGCGGCCCCCGACCTGTACGGCATCCACCGGCTCGTCCTCGACGTCGCCGAGCGCCGGGACCTGCCCCGCGAGCAGGCCGCGGCCCTGCTGAACCTGGGCGACCTGGACGCCCAGACCGGGCGTACCAGGGATGCGCTGGTGCGCTATCGGTCTGCTCTGGACGCCGGACGCAGAGCCCATGACCCGTACGCCACCGGTCGCGCGATGGAATCCGTAGGTGGTGCGCATCAGGAGCTGGGCGACTACGACCGGGCCGCCGACTGGTTCGGCCGCGCCCTCGCCCAGCGCCTGGCCCGTGACGAGCGCCCCGAGGCCGCCCGGCTCTACGGCCGTATCGCCGGCGCGCACACCTACGCGGGCCGTTACGGCGAGGCGCTCAGGGCCTGGCGGGCGGCTGTTTCCGGCCACCGCAAGAACGGCGATGTGGCCGCACAGGCACGGGCGTTGAGCGAACTCGCCCGGGTGCAGGAGTACGCCGGACGCCCGGAGGAATCGCTGCGCACCTGCCAGGAGGCGGTGGAGTGGGCCCGCCGTGCCGAGGACACCCGGCTCCAGGCGGCGCTCCAGCTCCGGCTGGCCGACACGCTGGAGCGGCTCGGCGACTCCACCGCCGCGAGCCTGCACCGGGCGGCGGCCGAGCGCATGCTGGGTGAGGGGGCCGCGGCCCCCTCGGACTCCGACTCCGAGCCGGAACAGGGTGCTAACACCTACGAAATCCGTACTGGGTCACTAAAAGATTGATGCAATGAAAGGCTAGACACGCGGAACACCTTCATTAAACTGGCTCTGCCGCCGGTTCTCCTGCGGTGTCTCCTGGTGTACCCCGTATGCCGGGTATGTGCAGTCATGCCCCCACACCCTCTGAGCCAAGGACCGTGATCGACGTGAAGGTCGGCATCCCCCGCGAGGTCAAGAACAACGAGTTCCGGGTGGCCATCACCCCGGCCGGCGTCCACGAGCTGGTGCGCCACGGCCACCAGGTCGTCATCGAGCGCGGCGCCGGGGTCGGCTCGTCGATCCCGGACGACGAGTACACCGCCGCCGGCGCCACGATCCTGGACACCGCCGACGAGGTGTGGGCCACCGCCGACCTGCTGCTGAAGGTCAAGGAGCCCGTCGCGGAGGAGTACCACCGGCTGCGCAAGGACCAGACCCTCTTCACCTACCTGCACCTGGCCGCGTCCAGGGAGTGCACCGACGCGCTCCTGGAGTCCGGCACCACGGCCATCGCCTACGAGACCGTCGAGCTGCCGAGCCGCGCGCTGCCGCTGCTCGCGCCCATGTCCGAGGTCGCCGGCCGGCTCGCCCCGCAGGTCGGCGCCTACCACCTGATGCGCGCCAACGGCGGTCGCGGGGTGCTCCCCGGCGGTGTCCCCGGCGTGCTCGCGGCCAGGGCCGTCGTCATCGGCGGCGGGGTCTCCGGCTGGAACGCCGCCCAGATCGCCATCGGCATGGGCTTCCACGTGACCCTGCTGGACAAGGACATCAACAAGCTCAAGGAGGCCGACAAGGTCTTCGGCACCAAGATCCAGACGGTGGTCTCCAACTCCTTCGAGCTGGAGAAGGCCTGCCTGGAGGCCGACCTCGTGATCGGCGCGGTGCTCATCCCCGGCGCCAAGGCCCCGAAGCTCGTCACCAACGAGCTGGTCTCCCGGATGAAGCCGGGAAGTGTCCTTGTCGACATCGCGATCGACCAGGGCGGCTGCTTCGAGGACTCCCGGCCCACCACCCACGCCGAGCCGACCTTCCGGGTCCACGAGTCGGTCTTCTACTGCGTCGCCAACATGCCCGGCGCGGTGCCCAACACCTCCACCTACGCGCTCACCAACGCCACGCTGCCGTACATCGTGTCGCTCGCGAACAACGGCTGGGCGGAGGCGTTGCGCCGGGACGCCGCGCTGGCCAAGGGCCTCAACACCCATGACGGCAAGGTCGTTTACAAGGAGGTCGCCGAGGCGCACGGCCTGGACCACGTGGACCTCGACACGCTGATCGGCTGAGCCGGAACGGCGGGCGGCCGCTAAGTCACCTTTTCGTAAAGGCGATACGTCAACAAGCCGCGTCAATCACTCGCGTCCGGCCGGACCTTGCCCGACAAGGTCCGGCCGGATGTGTGTATGGTCACTTTGCGGCTCTCGGTCAACTCGCCTCGAACGTAACCCTTCGACCGATTCGCACACCGGTGAAACCTGCTGTGCGACGGCCGTACGCCCTTGACAGCGACATGTTTCATTGCCGACACATCGTGCCGGGTCCGGCGGATTGTGTTGCTGCGGACGCCCGACACGCCATAGAGTCGCCAACCGTCGGCATGGTGCCACGCTGACCTGTCTAGAAGTTTCCTGGTCACCAAGGAGGTAAGACGACTTGTGAATGAGTCGACATTTTCTCCCGGGGGTGGTCAACCAGGAATGCCGGTACGGGACCAGGGTCCCGCGGGGTTCGAGGCTGTCGGCTCCGTCGCGGTGCGCACCTTCACAGCAGCCCGGAGTCCGCTGACCACGCGGACAGCACACCAGAGCATGGATGGCCATCACGTGAACGCCAGGGCCGGCGACGGAAGTGGCGCGCCCCACAACCACTTCGCCGACTACGACGAACTGCCCGACGGGCACTTCTACGACCCCGACGCCGAGTACGAGCCCGATCCGGAGTACGCGGCCACGCTGGCGCCCGACGCGGCCCGCCAGCGCCGCGAGCGCGTCGGCCCGACCGGACGCCCGCTGCCGTACTTCCCGATCCCGGGCCCGGTGACCAGTCACGGCCCCGCGACGATCATCGCGATGTGCAACCAGAAGGGCGGCGTCGGCAAGACCACGTCGACCATCAACCTGGGTGCCGCGCTCGCGGAGTACGGCCGGCGGGTGCTGCTCGTGGACTTCGACCCGCAGGGCGCGCTGTCGGTGGGCCTCGGCGTCAACCCGATGGAGCTCGACCTCACCGTCTACAACCTGCTCATGGAGCGGGGCATGGCGGCCGACGAGGTCCTCCTGAAGACCGCGGTCCCCAACATGGACCTGCTGCCCTCCAACATCGACCTGTCGGCCGCCGAGGTCCAGCTGGTCTCCGAGGTCGCCCGCGAGTCGACGCTGCAGCGCGCCCTCAAGCCGCTGCTGCCCGACTACGACTACATCGTGATCGACTGTCAGCCCTCGCTCGGCCTGCTCACGGTCAACGCGCTGACGGCCGCCCACAAGGTGATCGTGCCGCTGGAGTGCGAGTTCTTCGCGCTGCGTGGTGTCGCCCTGCTGACCGAGACCATCGAGAAGGTCCAGGAGCGGCTCAACCCGGAGCTGGAGCTCGACGGCATCCTCGCCACCATGTACGACTCCCGCACCGTGCACAGCCGTGAGGTGCTGGCCCGTGTGGTCGAGGCCTTCGACGACCACGTCTACCACACGGTGATCGGCCGCACGGTCCGCTTCCCGGAGACCACGGTCGCCGGTGAGCCGATCACCACGTACGCCTCCAACTCCGTCGGTGCCGCCGCCTACCGCCAGCTCGCCAGGGAGGTGCTCGCCCGGTGTCACGCCGAGTGAGTCTGCCGGGGGCCGACGAACTGTTCCGTACGACCGGGGGGATGGCGCTGCAGCCGTCCAGCCCCAGGCGCCCGGCCAACGGCGAGGCCCGGGTGCCGTCCCCCGCGACTCCCGCGGGGGAGAACGACGAGGCGGCGGCCGAACCCGCCGAGGACGCGCCGCACGCGGTGCCCGCGCAGGCCGGCGACGGCGAGGGCGCGGAGCACGTGGCGGCGGAGGCGGAACCGGCCGAGTCCGGGGAGTCCCGCAACCGTGGGGTCTCCGCCACCGTGGCCCCCTCGGGTGCGCGGCGGCAGCCGGTGCAGGAAGGTTCTGGCGCCGACGCCCAGGCCGCGTCCCGCAAGCAGCGCGGTGGCAGGGCGCCCGCCCGGCGGCCCAGCGGGCGCGAGCGGCACGACGAGAAGATCACCGTGTACGTCTCCGCCGAGGAGCTGATGGACCTGGAGCACGCCCGCCTCGTGCTCCGCGGCGAGCACGGACTCGCCGTCGACCGGGGCCGGATCGTCCGCGAGGCGGTCGCCGTGGTGCTGGCGGACCTGGAGTCTCGCGGAGACGCGAGCATCCTCGTACGACGGCTGCGGGGCCGGTAGAGGTAGCCTGCGGGGGCCATGACCTCGACCGACGCCCCCGCTCCCGGCCCCTCCGGCGGCCGCCGACGCGCCCTGGGCCGAGGCCCGGGGACGGCGCCTCGACCGACGGCCGCCCCGCCGGACCCCGCCGAGGCACGGCGGCCGACCCCCGCGCCAGAAGCTGCCACACCGGCTCCCGTGCCCGAAGCCGGTGGACCGGATCCCGCCCCGGAAGCCACCGCACCGGAGCCCGGCACCGATGCACGCGAGCCGGACGCCGCGGCGCCGGGCCCCGGGGGTGTCGCGCCGGAGGGGGGCGCCGGGGCGGCCGAAGCGGGCGCGGCGGGACCCGTTCCCGACGGGGTCTTCACGGTGCGGCTCGCCAACTTCGAGGGGCCCTTCGACCTCCTCCTCCAGCTGATCTCCAAGCACAAACTGGACGTCACCGAGGTCGCGCTGTCCAAGGTCACCGACGAGTTCATGGCGCACATCCGGGCCATGGGACCGGACTGGGACCTGGACCAGACGACCGAGTTCCTCGTCGTCGCCGCCACCCTGCTCGACCTGAAGGCCGCGCGGCTGCTGCCCGCCGCCGAAGTGGAGGACGAGGCCGACCTGGCGTTGCTGGAGGCGCGGGACCTGCTGTTCGCGCGGCTGCTGCAGTACCGGGCGTACAAACAGATCGCCGACATCTTCAACCGGCGCCTGGACGACGAGGCCCGCCGCTGGCCCCGTACCGTCGGCCTCGAACCGCACCTCGCCGAGCTGCTGCCCGAGGTCGTCATCAGCATCGGGGCGGAGGGGTTCGCGAAGCTCGCGGTCAAGGCGATGCAGCCCAGGCCCAAGCCGCAGGTGTACGTCGACCACATCCACGCCCCGCTGGTCAGCGTGCAGGAGCAGGCCGGGATCGTGGTGGCGCGGCTGCGGGAGCTGGGGGAGGCCAGCTTCCGGGTGCTCGTCGCGGACACCGACAACACGCTCACCGTCGTGGCTCGTTTCCTGGCACTCCTGGAGCTGTACCGGGAGAAGGCCGTCGCCCTCGACCAGGAGACCGCCCTCGGGGATCTGATCGTGCGGTGGACCGGCGGGGACGCGGGGACCCAGCCCACGGTGACCGACGAGTTCGACCGGCCGCCCGAGCCGCCCAAGGAGGAGAAACCGTGAGCGAGGACACCACGGACCTGCCGGGGGGACTGCGTCCCGTCGCCGACCTCGACCTCAAGCCGGCCCTGGAGGCGGTCCTGATGGTCGTGGACGAGCCCGCCACGGCCGAGCACCTGTCCCGGATCCTGGAACGGCCCCGGCAGACGATCACGAAGGCGCTGCGGGCGCTGGCCGACGAGTACACCGCGCAGGGCCGCGGCTTCGAGCTGCGGTTCGTCGCGGGCGGCTGGCGCTTCTACACGCGCGGCGCGTACGCGCCCGCCGTGGAGCGGCTGGTCCTGGAGGGGCAGACGGCACGGCTCACCCAGGCCGCGCTGGAGACCCTCGCGGTCGTCGCGTACCGCCAGCCGGTGAGCCGCAGCCGGGTCTCGGCCGTACGAGGGGTCAACTGCGACGGTGTGATGCGCACCCTGCTCCAGCGCGGTCTGGTCGAGGAGGTGGGCGCGGAACCCGAAACAGGTGCGATCCTGTACAGGACGACGAACTACTTCCTGGAGCGGATGGGCCTGCGCGGCCTGGACGAGCTCCCGGAACTCGCGCCCTTCCTCCCGGAGGCCGAGGCGATCGAGGCCGAGACCCAGGAGGGTGTGCCGTCGTTCGATCCGGACGCTCCGGATTCCGAGGACGCAGACGACAAGACGGAACTTTGATGCGAAGCAGCAGCGGCAGGAACAGCAGCGGAAACAACGGCGGGAGCCGTGGTGGCAACAGCGGCGGCCGCGGCGGGAGCAGCGGTGGCCGCGGTAACTACCGCGGCGCCGGCAACGCCCGCGACGACAAGCAGGGCGGCCGGCCGAAGAAGCCGCGCCCGGAGGAGCGGCGCTACGACGTGGGCCCCGGCGCCACCCAGGACGGCCCGAAGTCGGGCCGCGGCGCCTCGGCGCGCGGCGGCGCCAAGGGCGGCCCGAGGCAGGGTCAGAGCACCGGGCGCGGCCGTACCGCTCCGGCGAGTTCCCGTGAGTACGACGCCCGTGCCGAGGAGCGCAACCGCGAGCGGTACGCGGGCAAGAAGGACGTGAAGCTCCCGAAGACCTTCCCGGGCGCCGAGCAGGAGGGCGAGCGGCTGCAGAAGGTCCTCGCCCGCGCGGGCTACGGCTCCCGGCGTGCCTGCGAGGAGCTGATCGAGCAGGCCCGTGTCGAGGTCAACGGCGAGATCGTGCTGGAGCAGGGCAAGCGGGTCGACCCGGAGAAGGACGAGGTCCGCGTCGACGGGCTGACCGTCGCCACGCAGTCGTACCAGTTCTTCTCGCTGAACAAGCCGGCCGGTGTGGTCTCCACCATGGAGGACCCGGACGGCCGGCAGTGCCTCGGCGACTACGTCACCAACCGGGAGACCCGCCTCTTCCACGTGGGGCGCCTGGACACCGAGACCGAGGGCGTCATCCTGCTCACCAACCACGGCGAGCTGGCGCACCGGCTGACCCACCCCAAGTACGGCGTGAAGAAGACGTATCTCGCGCACATCGTGGGCCCGATCCCGCGCGACCTGGGCAAGAAGCTCAAGGACGGCATCCAGCTGGAGGACGGCTACGCGCGCGCGGACCACTTCCGGGTCGTCGAGCAGACCGGCAAGAACTACCTGGTCGAGGTCACCCTGCACGAGGGCCGCAAGCACATCGTGCGCCGGATGCTGGCCGAGGCCGGCTTCCCGGTCGACAAGCTGGTGCGGGTCGCCTTCGGCCCGATCACCCTCGGCGACCAGAAGTCGGGCTGGCTGCGCCGCCTGTCCAACACCGAGGTCGGGATGCTGATGAAGGAAGTCGACCTCTAGAGCGCCTGTGCGCCCCTCTGACGGCCGGTCCCGGGTCCACCGGGACCGGCCGTCGTCGTTCCCGTGCACGGGGGGCCAGCGGGCATGGAGGGCTTGCGCGGTGATCGGACGAGGCTTTATAGTCACGAAGACTATTAATGGGAGGGGGTGAAGAGACCGTGCAGGGCTACGACAAGTACGCCTACGAACCCTTCGCCGTCACCGTGGACCTCGCCGTCCTCACCCTGCGCGCGGGCGCCCTGCACGTGCTGCTCGTCGAGCGCGGACTGGAACCGTACGCCGGCCGGTGGGCGCTGCCCGGCGGCTTCGTGCTGCCCCGGGAGTCGGCCGAGACGGCGGCCCGGCGGGAACTCGCCGAGGAGACCGGCCTGACCGACGTGTCGGGGCTGCGCCTGGAGCAGCTGCGCACCTACAGCGAGCCGGACCGCGACCCGAGGATGCGGGTCGTCTCCGTCGCCTTCACCGCGCTGCTGCCCCATCCGCCCGAGCCGCACGGCGGCGGCGACGCGGCCCAGGCGCGCTGGCTGCCGTACGACCCCGCCCGGCCGCTCGCCTTCGACCACGACCGGATCCTCGCCGACGCCCACGACCGCGTCGGCGCGCAACTGGAGCACAGCTGTCTCGCCACCGCCTTCTGCCCGCCCGAGTTCACGCTCGGCGAGCTGCAGAACGTCTACGAGACCGTGTGGGGCGTCACCCTGGACCGCCCCAACTTCCGCCGCAAGGTCCTCGCCACGCCCGGCTTCGTCGAACCCGTCCCCGGAGCCGCCCGGCTGACCGGCGGGCGCGGCAAACCGGCCGCGCTCTACCGCGCGGGCCCCGCCACGACACTCCGCCCGCCCCTGCTCCGCCCGTCCCGGGAAGGACGCCCCGCATGACCTTCACCGCCCACAAACGCGCCGCCACCGGCTCCCTCATCGGTCTCGCCCTCGGGGACGCACTGGGCTTCCCGACCGAGTTCGACGACGTACCCGGCATCCTCGCCAAGTGCGGGCCCTGGCGGCGGATGGAGCTGCCGAAGCGCGCCTTCGTCTCCGACGACACCCAGATGACCCTGGCCGTCGGGCACGCGCTGCGCACCGCCATGGACCGCGGGGTGCTCGGGCCCAAGCGGCTGGAGCGGCCGCTGCGCGAGGAGTTCGTGAACTGGTACCAGTCGCCGGAGAACAACCGCGCACCCGGCCGCACCTGCCTGCGGGCCTGCGCCCTCCTGAAGGAGGAGGGCCGGATCTGGCAGGACGCCGGCCAGATCGACTCCAAGGGATGCGGCGCCAACATGCGGGTCGCGCCCATCGGCCTCGCACCCGGTCTGAGCGACGAACAGCGGGCCGGTGCCGCGCAGTTGCAGTCCGCCCTCACCCACGGCCACCCCACCGCCCTGGCCGCCTCGGACCTCACCGCGCGCGCCGTGCTGCTGCTCGCACAGGGAACCGATCCGGTGGACCTCGTCGGACGGCTGCGGTCGTACGCCGTGGACAACCGCACCCGCTACCACCACACCTGGCTCGGCGACCTCTGGACGCGCGGCCACGACGCGAGCCCCGAGGCGTTCATCGCGCGCGGCTGGGACGAGTGCCTGGAGATCCTCGACCGCCTCCGGGACGCCGTGGCCACCGTCTCCCCGGAGGACGACCCCTGCCTGGCCACCGGCGCCGGCTGGATCGCCGAGGAGGCCCTGGCGACCGGCCTGCTGTGCTTCCTGCTCTTCCCCGAGGAGCCGTTGGCCGCCCTGCGCCGGGCCGCCTGCTCCTCCGGCGACTCGGACTCGATCGCCTGCCTCACCGGGGCGTTCGCGGGGGCGTGGCTGGGCGAGGACGCCTGGCCGACGGAGTGGGCCGACCGCGTCGAGTACCGGGGCGACCTGATGACCCTGGGCGCCCTCTGGGACGCGTGAGGGCATGATCGACGACCTCGACCCGGACCTCGACCCGGCGCCCGTCGTCGCCGAGCAGCCCGACCCCCTGCTGTTCGCGACCGTCTCCGGCGCGCACCTGTACGGCTTCCCGTCCCGGGACTCCGACCTGGACCTGCGAGGCGTCCACCTGCTGCCCGCCGCCGACCGGAGCTCGTCACCCACGACCTGCGCAAGTTCGCCCGGCTGATGCTGCGCCGCAACGGCTATGTGCTGGAGCAGCTCCTGTCGCCGCTCGTCGTGCACACCGGCGACACGCATCGCGAGCTGGCCGCGCTCGCCCCCCGGCGTGCTCACCCGCCACCACGCCCACCACTATCGCGGGTTCGCCGTCACCCAGTGGCGGCTGTTCGAGAAGACCGGCGAGCTCAAGCCGCTGCTCTACACGTTCCGGGTGCTGCTCACCGGCATCCATCTGATGCGCAGCGGCGAGGTGCAGGCCCATCTGCCCACGCTCCTCGAGGAGGTGCCGGAGGCCCCCGCCCACCTGCCCGAGCTGATCGCCGCCAAGGCCGAGCAGGAGCACGGCAAGGCCGCTGTGGACCACGCGCGCGTGGAGGCCGACGTGGAGCGGCTGCACGTCCTGCTCGACGAGGCGCAGAACGGCTCAGCGCTGCCCGACGTGCCCCGTGCGCACGACGCCCTGCACGACCTGGTGGTCCGCGTACGTCTGGAGGGCTGAGTCCCGGCGCGCCCGGAACAGGAAGTCGGCCACGCGCGCGTGGTCGGGTTCCGCCGGGAGCGGGCTGGAGTGCAGGGCCCGCTCGGTCTCCGCGGCCAGCCGGGCCATCCGGGACTCGATCTCCGTCCAGGAGACCTCACCCCGCTTCACCGCCAGGAACTCCGCACGCCGCTCACCGACCTCGATCGTCAGCTCGCCGGTGCGCAGCAGGTCGCGGGCGCTCGTCAGCAGCCGCAGCAGGTGCATCGCGTGCTTCCAGCGCGGGGCGCCGTGCGTCCGGACGTCCGCGTCGAGCTTGCGGCGCTGGCCGAGGGCGTAGCGGGTGAAGGTGTCGTAGGCGCGCCGGGAGAGGAAGGCGCCGCGCAGCGCGAGCAGTTCGCGGCCCGTGTCGTCGACGTGTTCGACCAGGGGCGAGTGCAGGCACTCCAGGATGTTCGGGTTGCCGCGCAGCGCCAGCTCGCAGAACCGCTCCAGCTCCCAGGAGAACCGCTCCTCGCCCGGCCCCTCGACGTGCGTGGGCGGCTTCTCGAAGCCCCAGAACAGGGGAGTGGGGGCGAGGAACACCCCGCGGCGGTCGGTGTCGCTGTCCCCGGTGGCCAGACCGAAGGCCCGCGACCCCATGACACAGGCGTAGATCGTGTGGTCGCGTACCAGGTCCTCGGGCTGCATGCCGGGGAGCGTACGTGGCCGAGTCAGCCCAGGGTGATCGAATTTCCGCTCACCATGATCGACTCGGCCGGCAGCGCCCTGGTCGCCGGGCCGTGGGCGACCGAGCCGTCGGCGATGTGGTACTTGCTGCCGTGGCAGGGGCAGTCGATGGTGCCGTCCGCCACCTTGTCCACGGTGCAGCCCATGTGGGTACAGATCGCCGAGAAGGCCTTGAACTCGCCCTTCGTCGGCTGGGTCACCACGATCTTGTGGTCCTTGAAGATCGTGCCGCCGCCCTCGGGAATGTCACTCGTCTGCGCCAGCGCCTTCCCGGAGGCCGCGCTCGCCGACCCGGAGGCGGACGACCCGGCGGTGGGTGACGCGGGGGAGGCGGGCGTCCCGGACGAGGTCGGCGTCCCGGACGAGCTGGAGGAGCCGTTGCCCTTGTTGCCGCCGCAGCCCACGCAGGTCGCGGCGAGCGCCGCGGTACCCGTCGTGAGCACGGTGCGTCGAGTGGAGCCGTCTGTCATGTCGTCACCCCGAACGTGCGGAAGAACCAGAATGCGGACGTCAGCCAGACGAGCGTGAGCACGGCGAACACCAGCCCACCGACGATCGGCAGCAGCCAGCCAGGGAGTCGCTCCCAGCGGAGCAGCAGCATCTTGGCACTGAAAACACCGAAGAAGAAGCAACCCAGGATGGAGTGCCACAAAACGCGGGTTTCGTACGTCTGATAGCCCAACGCGTACAGGCAGTGCACCGCCACGGGGACGGCGACCAGGAACGCGATCCGCCCCGACCAGCGGTGCAGCCCCGAGGCCCACTGCGGTCCCGGCAGCCTGCCGTACAGCATCAGCGCGGAGACCAGCTGGACGAGTGCGAAGAAGACCGCGATCGAGGCCAGCCACGACTTCCCCGCGAACGTGCTGCTGAAGGCGCCGAGGCCGAAGACGCGCCCCGTCGGGTGGTGGACGCTGCCGTACACGCCGAGGGCGACCGCGACCGCGCCGGCCACCAGGACGGGGACGAGGTAGCGGACGGGGTGCGGGCCGTGGCGGTGCGGCTCGGGCGGCGGCCAGCCCTGGGCGGCGGCGTTCGGGTCGACGGTCATGGTCGGCTCCCTCGGGTCACGGCCGGATGCCGGCGAGTACGATCCAGCCGTCGTCGACCTTCGCCCCGCGCACGGTCGCCGTGACCCGGTACAGGCCCGATCCGTCGTCGGTGCGGCCGAAAGGGACGTCGGCGATCTTCGGCGGCGACTGGGCCGGGGAGGAGAGACTCCTCGTCCCCGCCGTCGCATCGAGCGTCAGCGTGAGCAGGCCGAGCAGCAGACCCGCGAGCAGGGTCAGCAACGGACCGGGGCGTTTCATGGCGGACCTTCCCGAGACGGGTCTGTCTGCCATGAGAGCGGACGGGCGGGCCCGGCGTGCAGAGGCGCACAGGAGCGGTTCACCCCGAGTAGCGGAATTGGGTCGTACGCGTGACATTGGGGCCATGGCAGGCGATGACCTCGAAAACATACTCGGCAGCCTCCTGGGCGACGACGGCGAGGGCGCCGGGATGCTGACCACGCTGATCGGCGCGATGAGCCACGGCCAGGGCGGCTCGCTCGGCGGGCTCCTGGAAACCCTCGCGAAGTCCGCTCCGGCCGCGCAGCAGGACTAGGACGTCTCAGCGGGCGGGCACGGCGCACGCGTCCGGTGGCGGTCTGACTACGCTGGACGGAGCAAGAGGGCGACGTCAGAACAGGAGCAGCACCGTGGCGGTACGAGCGGTCCGGGGGGCCGTCCAGCTGGAGCGGGACGAGGCCGGCCACATGGACGAGCAGGTCGGAGCACTGCTCACGGCCATCCTTGAGCGGAACGGCCTGACCGCCGACGACCTGATCAGCATCTGGTTCACGGCCACTCCCGACCTGCACAGCGACTTCCCGGCGGCCGCCGCGCGCAAGCTCGGCATCGTCGACGTACCCCTGATCTGCGCCCAGGAGCTGGACATCGCGGGCGCCATGCCCAGGGTCGTACGGATCCTCGCGCACGTCGAGTCCGAGCGGCCCCGCGCCGAGATCAACCACGTCTACCTCGGGGCCGCGGCCGCCCTGCGCAAGGACATCGCCCAGTGAGAACCGCGCTCGTCATCGGTACCGGGCTGATCGGTACCTCCGCCGCGCTCGCCCTCGCCCAGCGGGGCGTCGTCGTCCACCTCTCCGACCACGACCCCGAACAGGCCCGCACCGCGGCCGCGCTCGGGGCGGGCACCGACGAGGCGCCCGTCGGCCCCGTCGACCTGGCGATCGTCGCCGCCCCGCCCGCCCATGTGGCGGCCGTCCTCGCGGACGCCATGGGCAGGGGCGTGGCCCGCGGCTACATCGACGTGGCCAGCGTCAAGGGCGGCCCGCGCCGCGAGCTGGAGGCACTCGGCCTGGGCCTCTCGTCGTACATCGGCACGCACCCCATGTCCGGCCGGGAGAAGTCCGGCCCGCTGGCGGCCACCGCCGACCTCTTCGAAGGCCGCCCCTGGGTGCTCACCCCGACCCGGGACACCGACACCGAGGTGCTGAACCTCGCCCTGGAGCTGGTCTCGCACTGCCGCGCCGTCCCGGTCGTCATGGACGCCGACGCCCACGACCGCGCCGTGGCCCTGGTCTCCCACATGCCCCACCTGGTCTCCAGCATGGTCGCCGCCCGTCTGGAGCACGCCGAGGAAGCGGCCGTACGCCTGTGCGGGCAGGGCATCCGGGACGTGACCCGGATCGCCGCCTCCGATCCCCGGATGTGGATCGACATCCTCTCCGCGAACCCCGGCCCGGTCGCCGACCTGCTCGCCGACGTCTCCGCCGACCTCGACGAGACGGTCCGCGCGCTGCGCGCCCTGCAGTCCTCGGACGAGTCCAAGCGGCGCGAGGGCGGCGCCGGCATCGAGGACGTGCTGCGCCGCGGCAACGCGGGCCAGGTCCGGGTGCCCGGCAAGCACGGCTCGGCGCCGCGGGCCTACGAGGTCGTGGCGGTGCTCATCGACGACCAGCCCGGCCAGCTGGCCCGGATCTTCGCGGACGCCGGCGCGGCCGGGGTCAACGTCGAGGACGTGCGGATCGAGCACGCGACCGGTCAGCAGGCCGGTCACGTCCAGCTGTGGGTGGAGCCGAAGGCGGTGCCCGTCCTCACGTCGGCACTGCGGGACCGCGGCTGGGCGCTGCGGCAGTAGGCCTGAATCCGGCGGTCCCGGGGGCCGGTAACCTTGTGCGGGGCGCACTGGCGTCCCGCACACCACCCACCACCTGCACCCGGAAGGTGTCCCCCCGTGGAAAACGGCGCCGCAAAGCCCGTGATTGTCGCGATCGACGGCCCCTCGGGCACCGGCAAGTCGAGCACGTCCAAGGCCGTGGCCGCGCAGCTGGGCCTCAGCTACCTGGACACCGGCGCCCAGTACCGGGCGATCACCTGGTGGATGGTGAACAACGGCATCGACCTCACCGACCCCACGGCGATCGCCGCGGTGGCCGGCAAGCCGGAGATCGTCTCCGGTACCGACCCGGCGCACCCGACGATCACGGTCGACGGCGTCGACGTCTCCGGCCCGATCCGCACCCAGGACGTCACCTCCAAGGTGAGCGCGGTCAGCGCGGTGCCCGAGGTGCGCACCCGGATCACCGAGCTGCAGCGCTCCCTGGCCTCCTCCGCCGAGGCCGGGATCGTCGTCGAGGGCCGGGACATCGGCACCACGGTGCTGCCCGACGCCGACCTGAAGGTCTTCCTCACCGCCTCCGCCGAGGCGCGTGCCGCCCGCCGCAGCGGCGAGCTGAAGGGCGCCGACGTCAACGCCACCCGTGAGGCGCTGATCCAGCGGGACGCGGCCGACTCGACCCGCAAGACCTCGCCGCTCGCCAAGGCGGGCGACGCGGTCGAGGTGGACACCACCGAGCTGACGCTGGCCCAGGTCATAGAGTGTGTCGTCACCCTCGTCGAGGAGAAGCGGGCCGGGAAGTGAGCCTTCCGTCGCAGCGGGGCGCCGAGACCGGGCGGCGCATCGGGGTCGGCCTCATGTACGGGCTGTGGAAGCCGCGCGTGCTCGGCGCCTGGAAGCTGCCGGCGCAGGGCCCGGCGATCCTCGCCGTGAACCACTCGCACAACATCGACGGGCCGATGGTGATGGGCGTGTCGCCACGGCCGACGCACTTCCTCATCAAGCAGGAGGCGTTCGTCGGCCCGCTCGACCCGTTCCTGACCCGGATCGGCCAGCTGAAGGTGGACCGCCGGTCCACCGACCGCACGGCGGTCACCCGGGCGCTCGGCGTCCTGGAGGCCGGGGGAGTGCTCGGGATCTTCCCCGAGGGCAGCCGGGGCGACGGCGACTTCGCCGCGCTGCGCGCGGGCCTCGCCTACTTCGCGGTGCGCTCCGGGGCGCCCATCGTGCCGGTGGCCGTCCTGGGAAGTTCCGAGCGGCACGGACGGTTGATAAAGGGGCTGCCGCCGCTGCGCTCCCGCGTCGACGTCGTCTTCGGCGACCCGTTCGAGGCGGGCGACGGCACCGGCCGCCGCACCCGCAAGGCCCTGGACGAGGCCACCGAGCGCATCCAGAGGCAGCTCACCGGCCACCTGGAAAACGCCAGGCGTCTGACCGGACGCCGGGCGACACTGAGTAGTGGATCCGCCCGATAGGGGCTGTTCCACCGATCACCACGATGAACGACGAGGTACGGACTTCATGAACGACCACAGCCAGCCCGGCGACTCGGCTGCGCACGAGTACGACCACGGGGCGCTCGGCGACGCCGAGTACGCGGAGTTCATGGAGCTCGCCGCCGAAGAGGGCTTCGACATCGAGGACGTCGAGGGCGCCATCGAGGCGGCGGGCCACGGCCCGCTGCCCGTCCTCGCCGTCGTCGGCCGCCCGAACGTCGGCAAGTCGACGCTCGTGAACCGCATCATCGGCCGCCGTGAGGCCGTCGTCGAGGACAAGCCCGGCGTCACCCGCGACCGGGTGACCTACGAGGCCGAGTGGGCGGGCCGCCGCTTCAAGGTCGTCGACACCGGCGGCTGGGAGCAGGACGTCCTCGGCATCGACGCCTCCGTGGCGGCCCAGGCGGAGTACGCGATCGAGGCGGCCGACGCGGTCGTGTTCGTCGTCGACGCCAAGGTCGGCGCCACCGACACCGACGAGGCGGTCGTACGCCTGCTGCGCAAGGCCGGCAAGCCCGTCGTGCTGGCCGCCAACAAGGTCGACGGCCCGAGCGGCGAGGCCGACGCGGCCCACCTCTGGTCCCTGGGCCTCGGCGAACCCCACCCGGTCTCCGCGCTGCACGGCCGTGGCACCGGCGACATGCTGGACGCCGTCCTGGAGGCGCTGCCCGAGGCCCCCGAGCAGACCTTCGGCGGGGCCGGGATCGGCGGTCCCCGCCGGATCGCCCTCATCGGCCGCCCGAACGTCGGCAAGTCCTCCCTCCTCAACAAGGTGGCGGGCGAGGAGCGCGTCGTCGTCAACGAACTCGCCGGCACCACCCGCGACCCCGTCGACGAGCTGATCGAACTCGGCGGAGTCACCTGGAAGTTCGTCGACACCGCCGGTATCCGCAAGCGCGTGCACCTCCAGCAGGGCGCCGACTACTACGCCTCGCTGCGCACCGCGGCGGCGGTGGAGAAGGCCGAGCTCGCGGTCATCCTGATCGACGCCTCCGAGTCCATCTCGGTGCAGGACCAGCGCATCGTCACCATGGCCGTCGAGGCGGGCCGCGCGGTCGTCCTCGCCTTCAACAAGTGGGACACCCTCGACGAGGAGCGCCGCTACTACCTGGAGCGCGAGATCGAGACCGAGCTCGGCCAGGTCGCCTGGGCGCCCCGCGTCAACGTCTCCGCGCGCACCGGCCGCCACATGGAGAAGTTGGTCCCCGCGATCGAGACCGCCCTCGCCGGCTGGGAGACCCGCGTGCCGACCGGCCGCCTCAACGCCTTCCTCGGCGAGCTGGTCTCCGCCCACCCGCACCCGGTGCGGGGTGGCAAGCAGCCGCGCATCCTGTTCGGCACCCAGGCCGGCACCAAGCCGCCGCGGTTCGTCCTGTTCGCCTCCGGCTTCATCGAGGCGGGCTACCGCCGCTTCATCGAACGCAGGCTGCGCGAGGAGTTCGGCTTCGAGGGCACGCCGATCCACATCTCCGTGCGGGTGCGCGAGAAGCGCGGCGCGAAGAAGAAGTAGGGACATGCCTGAGGGGCGGTCACCGGTGACGGTGACCGCCCCTCACGCGTGGGTCACATGCCCCGGCGCGGGCCCGGTGGAAGCGCCGCCGGCACCGGTGTCATCCCGGGGTTCTGGGAGCGGCCGAGCGGCCCGATCCGCTGCCACTGCGGTGGCTGCGGCGGCTGGTCGACGCCGTGCCGGGCGCTGTAGGCACCCGCGCTGTACGCGCCGTACGAGTTCGCCTGGTACAGCCCCGGGGCGTGGGTGCCGGTGCTGAACGGGGCGGTCCCGAAGGCGGTGAACCCCATCGCCTCCTCCCCGCTGCGGTCACCCGGCAGCGTGCGGAAGCTCTTGACCCACTCCGCGTAGAGAGAGTCGTAGATCGGCGTGGCCGAGAGCCCGCGTGAGGCCTCCTGAGCCACCCGGGCGGACGGAACGGTGGCGAAGGACGGCCGGCGAGGCGGAAGGTCGTATGCGTGCACGTATGTCCAAACGACCGGATGAGCGAAGAGATGCGGCTCGTCTTCGCTGCGGGCGGCCCTCAGACCCCCGCGAGCGGCAGCGCGGCCGCCACCAGCTTCCCGTTCGCCGCGGCCTTGTCGATCGCGTCGCGCAGCAGGTCCTCCCGGGGCTGCCGCCCGATCGACCCCACCGGCGCCGCGAACATCAGCACCTGCTGGTGCTTGTTGGCCGCCGCGCGCCACCCGTCCGTCACCTGCAACGGCTGATGCGCCTGCCACCAGGCCACCGGCTGCCCGCCGTTCGCCCCCGGCTGGAGCACCGCGTGCAGCTGACCCACCGCCAGCAGCACCGACCATCCGTGCAGCACCGGCGGCACCGCGGTGAGCTGCGGCACCGGCATGAAGCCCTGCTCGATGAGCAGCGGCAGGAAGTCGTCGCCCACCCCGTCCGTGCCGGGCCGGACGATCGGCGAGGTCGGCTCGACGACGAGCGCGGGGTGCAGTTCTCCGGCGATCAGCACGAGCCCGCTGGTCACCCCGAGCACCGCCTGCTCGGGCGCCGACTTCTGCTGCCCGCCGGGCGCGCTGTCACCGCTGATGGAGCGGACCGCGCCCTGCAACTGCTCCTCGGTGACCTGGACGACCTGCGAGGGCAGGCAGGTGGCGTGGGCGAAGGCGAGGACGGCGGTCTCGTCCCCGACGAACAGGACGGTGCTGGTGCGCTCCTGTTCGGAGTCGCCCGGGGTGCGGCAGGACGTGCAGTCGTAACTGCCAGGGGCGTTGTCTCCGGCGAGCAGCCGGTCGGCTTCTTCGTCGCCGATCTCGGCGCGTACCTCGTTGCTGACGTCGAGCATGCGCGGCACGGTGGCTCCCTCGGGATGCGGTGCGTGAAGGGCCGGGTGGCTCCCGGTCCGTGAGCCCCTCGGGGTTGCGGGCTCATGAAGAAGACAACGGGTGATCTGTGGTGGGGGTCACGCATCAGAGGGATCGGGATCGAACCAACCACTGCGCACGGTCACCCTTCGTCCGGAATGGCCTACTCAAAGTCAACTCTTCGCAAGCCAAAGGGGTTTGAGGCGGTGAACTGAATCACAGATCCGTCGAACCCGTGGTCGACAAATCACGAAATCAAGGAATGTAGTGGGTGGCCGAAAATCGCCGCTACCTGTGGTAACGCCGAACTGGCCTGGCCCAACGGGGAGTTGGTTGATTTCGGGCGTTCCCCGTCTCTAGATTCCTCCGCCGTGTGCAACGAGCACCGCTCGGGTACGTCCGCCGGCCGAAGCAGGCAGAGCACCACCGCAGCACCGGCCGCGGCGGACGGGGCGAGTGCGGGAACCGCGTAATCGCGCGGGGACCGTGCCTCGCCCGGGGGGAGCCCGGGTACGTGGAGAGGGAAATACATGTCCGAGTGTGCCGATACCACCCGTGAGACCGTCGCGAAGAACGGCTCCCGCAAGGGCCGTACGACCGCCACCCTGGCCGGAGCGGCGCTGCTGGCCCCGCTGGGCCTGCTGGCGGCGACCGGCAACGCCGCGGCGGCGGACAACGGAGTGTGGGACCGCATCGCGCAGTGCGAGAGCGGCGGCAACTGGCACATCAACACCGGCAACGGCTACTACGGCGGACTCCAGTTCTCCGCCTCCACCTGGCGCGCGTACGGCGGCACCGCCTACGCGTCGACGGCCGACCAGGCCTCCAGGGATGCGCAGATCGCCGTCGCCACCAAGGTCCAGCACGCCCAGGGCTGGGGCGCGTGGCCGGTCTGCTCGGGACGGGCCGGTGCGAGCGGCTCGGCGCCCGAGAACGCCTCGGCGACCACGCGGAGCGGCACGGAGTCGGCGACGAGGTCGACGCCCGTGCACACGTCGAAGCCCACCTGGAAGCAGGCCCCCGCGGCCAAGGCCCCGCAGCGCTCGACGGGCCACGGCGGCGGCAGCTCGGCCGGCGGCGACTACACCGTCCGCGCGGGCGACACCCTGAGCCGGATCGCCGAGCGGCACGGCACCACCTGGCAGCGCCTCTACGCCGCCAACAAGGCCGTCATCGGCGACGACCCGAACCTCATCGTGCCCGGGCAGCGCCTCGCGCTCTGACGCCCGCCCCGCCTCGCACGCCTCGCCCCGCCCGGTCCGCACCGGGCGGGGCGAGGCGCGTTCCGGAGGCGACATGGGCATGTTCCAAAACGGCCGTCCCCGTAGGGGGGTTCTGTGTCGGAGGGGTGAAACTCTTATGCGGTGTCAGCTGCCCCGGCGGCCCGTGGATTCGCACGGAATTGGACCCCGGGAGACCCCTGATCCTCGGTCCCGGTCCTTTCCGGCGGTTTTTCGTAAGACCTCGCGGACGGGAGGGAATTGCGTTCGAATCCGCCAGGAAGAGGTACGGAACCCCTCGTACGGGTGACCCGGTACGACACAAACGCGTGGCGTGATTCTGTGACAGAAGTGTGACCGGCCCCGGACACGGGATAGCGTGGCCGCATGGCACCGAATCCCGCTCCGAGCGAGGAGCCCCAGGACAGCCCGGAGGAGTACCTAGGCCTCGACGCGGGCGAAGCGGAACAGCGAGCCCGGCGGCGGGGCTGGTCCACGGTGCGCTCGCTCCCGCCCGGCGCGATCATCACCATGGAGTACCGGGCGGGACGGCTCAACTTCGAGGTGCGGGACGGGGTCGTGACGCGCGCCTGGAAGGGCTGACCGTACGACGGGGGCGGGGCTGTGCGTACCGGGCCCCCGCTCGCCGGGTGGTCAGCCGCCCGTCAGCGGGCGGGCCGTCTGGGCCGCGGTGCCGCGCGCCGGGCGCTCGGGGTGCTGCGGGCGGCGGCTGCCCGCCGGCGTCACCGGGGTGCGCTCCGAGCGGGCCGTGTGCGGGCCCGGCGCCAGGTGGATCGGGCTCCTGGGCGCGCGGGCCGAGGCAACCGGCTCGCGCTCCGGTGCCGTCTGCTCGACGGGCACCGGACGCGGCTTGAGGACCACGGGGACCGGGACGGGCGCGGGTGCCGGGACGCCGCGGCGGGAGCGCCAGCGGTCGCGCAGGTCGAGGATCCAGGTCTCCGCGCGGGCGATGAACGGCTCGCACCACGGCAGCGCCAGCAGGATCAGCAGTCCGGCGGCCCAGCCCAGCAACACGTCGCTCAGCCAGTGCGTACCGAGGTAGACGGTGGACATGCCGACGCCGAGGGAGGTCACCGCGGAGGCCGCGGAAAGCCAGCGGCGGGCTCTCGGGGTGGAGGCCAGATACGCCAGGATTCCCCACGTCACCACCGCGTTGGCGGTGTGGCCGCTGGGAAATATATCGCCGCCCAGGCCCATCTCGTTCGAGCCGATGACGGTCGCGTAGTGCGGACCGAGGCGCCCCATGCCGAGCTTGGCGGCGCCCACCGTGATGTTGAGCAGCAGCAGTGAGGCGCCGAGGGTCAGCAGCGGGCGGATCGTGTGCTGCCGCCAGGAGCGCCAGCCGAGCCAGGCCGCGACCATCACGGCGGTGGGTCCGCGCTGGCCGAGGACCACGTAGTAGTCGACGAACCAGTGGATGGCCGCCCACTGCTGGTACGGCCGGAAGAACATGACCTGCCAGTCGAGCCGGACCAGCCACGAGGTGATCACGACGGCCCACACGATCGCCAGGTAGAAGGCCAGGGTCGCGGTGAACAACACGACCCGGTGCCGGCTCATCTTCGGCACATCAATGTGGGCCGGCCGTTCCGGCTCACGGTCCAGCCTGGCGAACACCCGGTCCAGACGGGTGAGGTTTCGTTCGGTACGCACCCAATCGACGTTACAGCGAGTGAGCTCTGTTCCCGGTCGAAACAGCGGCTTTGTGATGACGATGTGATGTGGGAAACCTCTCAGGAGGCCTCCGAATTCTAAGGATTACGTAAATCTCGGCGGGTCCGCCCTTCAATTCCTTTGATCATTTCAGGTCGCCGTTTTATGGCACTTATGAATTCGTTAACCGAAGCATGGGGTGGAATTCTCCGGCTGCTCATCGGGCCGCATGAAATGATCATGGAGGTCCCGAGCCGTTCAGCCAGAACGCGCCATACACCGCCGCGGCCACCGCGACACCGGTCGTGACCAGGGACGATCTGCCGGTAGGCAGCCGCGCGAGGGACCGGGCGAGCGGCAGCAGCAGCGGAAAGGCCGGCATCAGCAGCCGCGGTTTGGACCCGAAGTAGCTCGAGGCGCACAGCGCCAGCGCGAGGACGACACCCGTGTAGACCAGCAGTGCGAGCGGCTGTCGCTGGCGGACGCCGGTCAGGTACAGCCACAGCAGCAGGCAGACGCCGACGGCCAGACCCACTCCCGCCGGAGCGGACGTAATTGACGTGAACTTGTCTGCCACGAAGCGGGCGAACGCATAGCCGCCGTCGAACCCGTTGCGCCAGCCCGCCTGGACGTCCAGGTAGCCGAGCGGGCCCCTGCCGGTGCGACGGCCCACCCACAGGACATAGGAGGCGGCGCCGAGGGGAGCGAGGAGCATGCCGAGGGCGCGGCGCCAGGGAGGGGCGCCCGTTGTCAGCGCAACGCGCCGGGCGTGCGCGGCGCTGGGCACCTCGGGGGCGCGTTCACCCTCCTGCACGCCGTCCGTACCTCCCACGCCCTGGTCCCGCGCGCCCCCGCTCCGATCCCGCACGAACGAGACCACCCCCACCGTCCACACCGCCGCCACCACGGCGAGCCCCACCGGCCGGGTCAGCCCCGCCAGCGCGGCCAGGACGCCCGCGGTCAGCCAGCGGCCGGTCAGCACGGCGTACAGCGACCACGCCGCCAGGGCCGTGAACAGCGACTCGCTGTACGCCATCGACTGCACGATCCCGACGGGCAGCACCGCCCACAGCAGCACCGCGCAGACCCCCACCCGGCGTCCGTGCACCAGGTCGGCCACCGCGAAGATCCCCCAGGCCGCCGCGACCGAGGCGAGCAGGCTGACCGCGAAGCCCGCGCCGGCGTACGAGAGAGGGGTGAGCGCGTGCAGCACCCGCTCCAGCCAGGGCAGCAGCGGGAAGAACGCCAGGTTCGAGTGGACGTCGCCGTTCGGCAGCCGCACCTCGTAGCCGTACCCCCGTTCGGCGACCCGCGCGTACCACAGCGAGTCCCAGCGCGCAGTCAACAACGTGTACGCGTTCTTGCCGCGCGCCGCGCTCCACACGGCCAGCGTGAGCAGGCCCAGGGCGCGCACGGCCGCGTACCCGAGCAGGGCGGGGGCCGCCCGGCGCAGGCCCGGGACGCGCGGTGCCGCCACGGGCCTCTCAAGATCGGTCACGGACTCGATTATCGACGGGTCGGGCAACCGCAGGGCCCGGCGGGGCGTGGTGGGCGGCACGGCCAGTGGCGTACGCCACACAGTTGGGCGCGGAGTGTGAGAGGTCCGCCACGTGCCCGGGGAACGAACTCGCGTACGCTGACGTGTCACTCGCGTTCGTCCGCGCGGGCCGGAGACCCCGCTCCTCTCCGGCCGTACGACGGGGAGTCCCCGCCCCGCCGATCCGCCGCCCGCGAGGGACCATCTGGGAGGTACGTACATGTCCGGGACGACCACGGCTGCCGTACGGCCGCGCCGGCGGGCGCCCGGATCCGTGGCCGGCGCCAACCGTTGGGTCGTCCTCGTCGTCCTGTGCGTGAGTCTGCTGCTCGTCGCGCTCGACGCGACCGTGCTGCACGTCGCGGTACCCGCCGTCACCGAGGACCTCAAGCCCGGTGCGATGCAGCTGCTCTGGATCGTCGACGTCTACCCGCTGGTCTGCGCCTCGCTGCTGATCCTGTTCGGCACGCTGGGCGACCGCGTGGGCCGGCGCCGCGTGCTCCTCCTCGGATACGCCCTGTTCGGCGTCGCCTCCGCGGCGGCGGCCCTGGCGCCGAGCGCCGGGACCCTGATCCTCGCGCGGGCGCTGCTCGGCGCGGGCGGCGCGATGATCATGCCCGCGACGCTGTCGATCCTCCGGCAGGTCTTCCCGGACCGCCGGGAACGGGCCCTGGCCATCGGCGTCTGGAGCGCGGTGGCGGCGGTCGGCGCGGCCGTCGGCCCGCTCCTCGGCGGCTTCCTCCTCGAACACTTCTGGTGGGGCTCCGTCTTCCTGGTCAACATCCCGTTGATGCTGGTCAGCCTCCCGGTGGGACGCATCCTGCTCCCGGAGTCCCGCGGCGACCGCGACGGCCCCTGGGACGTGATCGGCGCCCTGATGGCGGCGGTCGGCCTGTTCGGCGTGGTGTTCTCGGTCAAGCGCCTGGGCGGCGGCGAACCGGCGGGCAGCGGGCTCACGCTGGCGCCGCTCCTGCTCGGCGCGCTCCTGCTGGCCCTCTTCGTACGACGGCAGCGGCGCCGCGCCTACCCGCTGGTGGACCTGAAGATGTTCGCGCGGCCCGCGTTCAGTACGGCCGTGTGCTGCATCGTGCTGGCGATGCTCGCGCTGGTGGGCCTCGAGCTCATCGCCGCGCAGTACCTGCAACTGGTCCTCGGCCTGTCCCCGCTGCGGACGGGACTGCGCCTGCTGCCGCTGACGCTCGCCGCGATGGCGGCGGGCCTGGCCGGGGCGCGGATGCTGCGGCGCTTCGGGCCGCGCCGGATGGTGTGCTTCGGGTTCTTCCTGACCGCGGCCGCGGTGCTGACGCTGACGGCGATGGGCGGGGTCGACAACGCCGGCCTGCTGCTGCTCGGATTCGTGCTCCTCGGCTTCGGCCTGGAGACCACGCTCTTCGGCGCGTACGAGTCGATGCTGAGCGAGGCTCCGGCCGCCCAGGCGGGCGGCGCGGCGGCGATCGGCGAGACGTCGTACCAGCTGGGCGCGGGTATCGGGATCGCGCTCCTCGGCAGTGTGATGAACGCGGCGTACGCGCCCGGCCTCGCCGGGGTGCCGGGCGTACCGGAGTCGGCCTCGGCCGCGGCGGGGCATTCGCTGGGCGAGGCGTACGACGTCGCCGGGCGCCTCGGCGGACCGGCGGGCGCGGCCCTGCGCCGGGCGGCCCGTGACTCCTTCGTGCACGGGCTGCACGCGACCCTCCTGGTCAGCGCGGGCCTGCTGCTCCTGGGCGCGGTGATGGCACTGCGGCTGCCCCGGGTCATGCAGTGCGAGCAGAATCCGGTGGAGGTCCCGGCCCCCAGGGAGCCGGCCCGCTCGCGCGTCTCGGCGTAGCGCACCGCCCGCGAGGCGGGCGGCGGGGTAGTCTGTCGCAACTAGCGGTGCTAGTTTTCGGGAGGGTTCTCATGTCCGCGTCCGTGAAGTCGCCTCCGTTCGACGCCGGGGATCCGCTCGGGCTCGACGATCTTCTGGAGCCGGAGGATCTCGCCGTGCGGGAGACGGTGCGCAGGTGGGCGGCGGATCGGGTGCTGCCCTTCGTCGCCGAGTGGTACGAGAGCGGGGAACTGCCCGGGATCAGGGAGCTCGCCAGGGAGCTGGGGTCCATCGGGGCGCTCGGGATGTCGCTCAGCGGATACGGCTGTGCCGGCGCCTCCGCCGTGCAGTACGGGCTCGCCTGTCTGGAGCTGGAGGCCGCCGACTCGGGGATCCGCTCGCTGGTGTCCGTGCAGGGTTCGCTCGCCATGTACGCCGTCCACCGGTTCGGGAGCGAGGCGCAGAAGCAGCGGTGGCTGCCGGGCATGGCGGCGGGCGAGGTCATCGGCTGCTTCGGGCTCACCGAGCCGGATCACGGGTCCGACCCGGCCGCCATGCGGACGTACGCCAAGCGCGACGCGGGCGGCGACTGGGTGCTGAGCGGCCGCAAGATGTGGATCACCAACGGGTCGGTGGCCGGGGTGGCCGTCGTATGGGCGCAGAGCGACCACGGGATCCGGGGGTTCGTCGTGCCCACGGACACGCCCGGGTTCTCGGCGCCCGAGATCAAGCACAAGTGGTCGCTGCGGGCCAGTGTCACCAGTGAGCTGGTCCTCGACGACGTACGGCTGCCGGCGGACGCGGTGCTGCCGGAGGTCACCGGGCTCAAGGGACCGCTCAGCTGCCTGTCGCACGCCCGGTACGGGATCGTGTGGGGAGCCATGGGTGCGGCGCGCAGCTGCTTCGAGGCCGCCCTCGGCTACGCGAGGTCGCGGGAGCAGTTCGGCCGGCCCATCGGCGGCTTCCAGCTCACCCAGGCCAAGCTCGCCGACATGGCGGTCGAACTGCACAAGGGGATCCTGCTCGCCCATCATCTGGGGCGGCGGATGGATGCCGGCCGCCTGCGTCCCGAGCAGGTCAGCTTCGGCAAACTCAACGTACGGGAGGCGATCGAGATCTGCCGTACGGCGCGGACGATTCTCGGGGCGAACGGGATCTCGCTGGAATATCCCGTGATGCGGCACGCGACCAACCTGGAGTCCGTGCTCACCTACGAGGGCACGGTCGAGATGCACCAGCTGGTGCTGGGCAAGGCGCTCACCGGACTCGACGCCTTCCGGTGAACCCCGCGCGGGGGCAGGGCCGGTGAACGGCCCTGCCTCAGCTCTGGTTGTAGAAGCCGTCCTCGCGGCGCGCGGCCGGCTCGCCGCTGACGATCTCCGTGTGGGCGGGGGTCAGCAGGAAGACCCGGTTGGAGACCCGCTCGATCGAGCCGCGCAGGCCGAAGATCAGCCCGGCCGCGAAGTCGACGACCCGCTTGGCGTCGCCGGACTCCATGGCCGTGAGGTTCACGATGACCGGCACGCCCTCACGGAACAGCTCGCCGATCGCGCGGGCGTCCCGGAAGCTGTCCGGGGTGACCGTGCCGATCCGGCGGCCCTTCTCCTCGGCGGTGTCCGAGGCCACCTTGACCCGGGGGTCGGTGACCCAGGCGTCCCCGGGCTGCTCGGTCCCTTCGGAGTAGTCGTCGTCGTAGTAGCGCTCGTCATCGTTGTCGTCGACGAGGCCAAGCCAGGCACTCGCCTTGCGTACCGATCCCATGGACGCCTCCTCTCACAGCGGTCTTGCTTGCTTCCGCATCCCTATGGTCGTCCATGATGCGGATGGTGCGCCAAGTGGATAGACGCCGCACGGGGGGTTTGTGACGGTACTGGTGCAGAGCCGATCCGTCGAGAGCCCAGGTGCCCCAAGGGCCCTGACTCACACCTCTGCTGACTGAGAGTGAAATATGATTGTTCACGGCGTACGGGTGATGAACAGTGCGTCAGGGTGAAGGGGCACGGGGGGAATTCGCGCATGTTCGGGATGGTCAGACCATGTGGTCATCGACTCGGGGACAGGTTCCGCGCGCAGTGGCTGGCGCACCTGTGCGGGCTGTGTCTCGCGCTCCGCGGCGACCACGGACAGCTCGCACGCGTCGTCACGAACTACGACGGGCTGCTGATATCCGTTCTGACGGAGGCTCAGGCCGAGCGGCCGGCCGACGGCCGGCGCACGGCGGGACCGTGCCCGCTGCGCGGGATGCGGACCGCCTCGGTGGCGCGCGGCGAGGGTGCGCGGCTCGCCGCCGCGGTCTCCCTGGTGCTCGCCTCGGCCAAGGTGCGCGACCATGTCGCCGACCGGGACGGGCTGCTGGCCCGCCGGCCGGTCGCGGCGGTCGCCCGCCGGGTCGCCGCCGACTGGGGACGGGCCGGGGCCCGGAGCGGCGCGGCCGTCGGGTTCGACACCGGGATCCTGGTCGACGCCGTCGACCGGCAACTCGCCGTCGAGGCGCTCGCCGGGCCGGGCACGCCGCTGCTGACGGTCACCGAACCGACCGAGACCGCCACCGCCGCGGCCTTCGCGCACACCGCCGTCCTGGCCGGCCGGCCGGGCAACGCCGCACCGCTCGCCGAGGCCGGCCGGCTCTTCGGACGGCTCGCGCATCTGTTGGACGCCGTCGAGGACCGGGCGGCCGACGCCGCGACGGGCGCCTGGAACCCGCTCGCCGCGACCGGCACCCCCCTGCCCGAGGCGCGGCGGCTCGCCGACGACGCGCTGCACGGGATCCGGCTGGCGCTGCGGGACGCGCAGTTCGCCGACGGCGGGCTGGCCCATCTGCTGCTCGTGCACGAACTGGGGCGTTCGGTGGACCGGGCGTTCGGGACCGTGTCGGCCTGCTCGGCCCACGGGCCGGAGCCGAAGGCCCCGCCGGAGAAACGGGACCTCCTCGCGGGCTGCGGGATGTTCGCGCTGCTGTGCTGCACCTGCCAGATGTGCTGCGCGGAGGAGTACGAGGGGCCCTGGTCGCGCAAGAAGCGCGAGGGCTGCTGCCGGGACTGCGACTGCCCGTGCGACGGCTGCGACGGCTGTGACGGGTGCGACGGCTGTGACGGGTGCGACTGCTGCTGTCCGTGCGACGGTTGCTGAGCAGGCCGGTCGTCCCGGTCCGGGATGTGCTGGACGACTGGTGGACCGGGTGACGGGCAGCGGCGGTCTCCTGGGGTCGGCAGGGGCGGGGAACGCGAGGGGAGGGGTGCGCGTGTGAAGGCGAAGGGCGGTACGCGAAAGAGAACGCGGGATCCCCGCCGACGGCGGGGCGCGCAGTGGGTCAGCTCAACAGGAACAGGACCACACGCGACCGAAGTCGATGTGGGAGCGGGTGACCAGCCACTGCTGCGGATGCATGGGCCAAGTGGAACAGGTCTCCGGTTTTCCGTCAACTGACGTGAGACGCGACGCCCACACTCTGGACAGCCTTGACAGCGAGGGGAAACACCGCCGTAGAGTCGACGGACGGCCCTGCTGAGGGGTTCGGCCGTAGGGCACCGCACAGCGGTGTTCCCGTGTGAAGGCAATCACCGTGTTCTCGCTGTCCGTCACGGAGCCTTCCCATGCCATACGACTCTCTGTCGCACGCCCCTGCCGGCCCCCGCACACCCGAGCGCCCCGCGCGCCGCACGGGAGCGGCCCGATGAGACCCCAGCTCGTGATCGTGGGGGCCGGGCCGCGGGGGACCGGTCTCCTGGAACGCATCGCCGCCAACGCGCCGGAGCTGTACGCCGGTTCGGGCCTCGACATCCATCTGGTCGACCCGCACCCGCCGGGCGCGGGCCGCATCTGGCGGGCCGCCCAGTCGCCGCTGCTGTGGATGAACTCGCATGCCGAGGACGTCACCATGTTCACCGACGAGACGGTGCGGATGACCGGCCCGGTGATGGAGGGGCCCACCCTGCACGAGTGGGCGGGCCTGGACGGCCGTACCTTCGCCGACCGGCAGATCCAGGGCCGCTACCTGCGCCACGTCCACGACCAAGCCGTCGCCGGCCTGCCCGACGGCGTGACCGTCCACCACCACTGTCGCCGGGCCCTGCGGGTGAGCGGGCCGCGCGAGGGCCGCCAGCAGGTGTGGCTGGAGGGCCGCCCGCGCCCCCTGGCGGCCGACCTCGTCGTCCTCGCCCTCGGCCACCTCGATGCGGAACTGGACGAGGAACAGGCGGAGTTGGCCGCGTACGCCGACGCCCACCACCTGGTCCACCTGCCGCCCGACTTCACCGCCGACAGCGACCTGTCCGCACTGCGGCCCGGCGAGCCGGTGCTGGTGCGCGGGTTCGGGCTCGCCTTCGTCGACCTCATGGTGCTGCTCACCGAGGGACGGGGCGGCCGCTACGACGGGGACACCTACCTGCCCTCCGGGCAGGAACCGGTCCTCTACGTGGGATCGCGGCGCGGAGTGCCGTACCACTCGAAGATCGGCTACGACTGGACCGGCGAACGCCCGCCGCTGCCGCGCTTCCTCGGGCCCGCCGAGATCGCCGAACTGCTCGCCCGGCCGGCCGGCTTCGACTTCCGGCGGGACGTGTGGCCGCTGGTGGCCAAGGAGCTGGGGTTCGCGCACTACCACCGTCTCTTCACCGTCCACCCCGAGCGGACGGCGGTCGCCTGGCCGGACTTCGAGGAGAAGTACGCCGCCGCCGACGAGGACGCCGAGATACGGGCGCTGGTCGCCGCCGCCGTACCGGACCCCGCCGACCGGCTCGACCTGACGGCGCTCGACCATCCGCTGGACGGGGTGCGCTACGGGTCGCACGAGGAGTTCCAGGACGGGCTGCGTGGATACATCGAGGCGGACCTGGACCGCCGGCACGACCCGGCGTACAGCCCCGACCTCGCCGTGTTCCTCGGACTGCTGTCCGTCTACGGGCAGTTGACGCAGCTCGGGAACATCGGTTCCTGGTGGCACGGGTTCTTCAGCTACCTCGCCTCCGGGCCGCCCGGACCCCGGCTGCGGCAGATGCTCGCGCTGTCCCGGGCGGGCGTGCTGAGGTTCCTCGGCGCCGGGATGACGGTGACCGCGGCGGACCAGGTGTTCCGGGCCGCCGCCGACACCGTGCCCGGTTTCACCGTCGAGGCACGGGCGCTCGTCGAGGCACGGCTGCCCGAACCCACCCTCGGCCGCGCCCGGGACCCGCTGCTGCGCACCCTGCACGCCGACGGCGCCGTGGAGACGCCCGGCGGACTGCTCGCGGTCGACCCCGCCGACGGGCGGATCCTCGACGGGGACGGGCGACCGCATCCCCGGCGGTTCGCCCTCGGCCCCTTCACCGACAGCCGCACCCCCGGCGCCTTCACCCGGCCCCGTACCGGAGGGCCCGCGTTCCGGCAGAACGACGCCACGGCCCGCGCGGCCCTGGCCTTCCTGCGCGGCCTGTCCGAACAGGCCGCCGCGTAGAGCCCGTTGCGACGTCCCGCCGTCCGGCGAGAAGGAGGAGTTTTCGTGGTTCTCGGAGAAGTTGGTGTCCTGTGACCGGCTCGTACGGGCGGGGGCTGCTGCATCTGGCCGCCGCCGTGGACCAGGTCGGCGTGTTCGACGCCGAGCGTTACGTCGAGCTGGTGCGGCTGGCCGAGAGCGGCGGGCTGGACTTCGTGACGCTCGACGGCAGGTTCGGGTGGGCGGAGGGCGACCCGGTGACCGTGCTGTCGCGGGTGGCCCCGGCCACCCGGCGGATCGGGCTGGTGCCCCTGGTGACCGCCCCGCCGGGGGCCGCTGCCGACCTCGACCGGGTGAGCGGGGGCCGGGCCGGCTGGTGGAGCGAGCAGCCGGAGCCGGGACCCGCCGGGGCGTTCCCGGTGCGGGTGGCCGACGCCACCGAGGAGGCCGCCCGGCGCCCGGCCGCCCGGTACGCCGATGTGGCCCTGGTGCGGGCCGCGAGCTCCGCGCAGGCCGCCCTCGTACGAGACGAACTGCGCTCCCGGGCACAGGAGTTCGGGCGGGACCCGGAAGCGCTGCGGGTGCTGGTGAGTCTCATGGTGGATCTGGGGGACGGGGAGCGGGCGGCCGAGCCGGGGCACGGCGGCGGCGGCCCCCGGCAGACCGTGCAGGGTCCGCTGTACCGGGGCGGTCCGGTGGACCTGGCGGAGCTGATCGCGAGCTGGCACGGCGAGGACGCCACCGACGGCTTCCACCTCGTCCCCGCCGAACCCCGCCGGGACCTGGAGCGCCTGGTCAACGGCACCGTGGCCCTCCTCCAGCACCGCGGTCTGTTCCGCACCTTCTATCCGGGCAGCACCCTGCGCGAGCACCTGGGCCTCGCCCGAAGCATGGCCACCGAAGTGAAAGGGCTCTTCATATGACGGATATGGCAGATATGACCACTGACGACGCGTCCGGGGACTGGAAGCGCTGGCACGAGCAGCGCGTGGAGCAGGTGTCGGCGCCCTACGGGCCGCTCGCCCTCGTCGGCACGCACTGGATCGAGGACCATCCGGACGGGCGCCTTCCGAACGTTCCCGGGATCTGGAGGGCCGACGGTGACGGAGTGGTCCTCACCGCGGCCGAGGACGACGGCCTCGCCCTGGACGACGAGCCCTTCACCGGGGAGATCAGGCTCGCCGCCGACCGCGAACCGGCGGCCCGGGTCACGCTCGGCGAGCGCCACCTGGTGGTGCTGGTCCGCGAAGACGTCTGGGGGATCCGGGACTACGACCCGGCCGCCGAGGCGCGCCGTGCGTTCCGGGGCATCGACGCTACCCCCTACGACCCGCGCTGGTCGGTCCCCGGCCGCTTCACGCCGTACGACGACCGGCGCTCCGTCCGGGTCGGCAACGCGGACGGACGGGAGCGCGCACTGGTGCTCGCCGGGGAACTCGCCTTCACCCTGGGGGGTGAGGAATTGACGCTCCAGGTCGCCGAACAGGCCGACGGGCGGCTGTGGGCGGTGTTCGCCGACCGCACCAGCGGCCACAGCAGTTTCCGGTTCAGGTTCCTCTATTCGGCCGCCCCGGCCGCCGACGGCTCCACCACCGTCGACCTCAACCGGGCCCAACTGCCGCCGTGCGCCTTCGCGGACCACTTCATCTGCCCCTTCCCGCCCCCGGGGAACACCCTGGGCGTCGCCGTCGAGGCGGGGGAGCGCCGGCTGGGCTGAGGGAGACTGCGGGGGCCGACCGGGGCAAGGTCGCCCAAACGCACCACAGTTCACTCGCGGTCGCACGGCCGAAAGGCGCCCTTGCGGCTGGCGGTCGATCGCCCGAATACTCCCCCACAGCGCTTGTCAGGGGCATTGCGTGTCCGGAATCCGGTCATCCCCCTGGCTGCGCCTCACGGGCCCCGACCCCACGCGGGCCCCCGACGTCCCCTGGGAGGGAACGACAAGTGAGGATCAAGCGCACGACCCCCCGCAGCGGTATCTCGAGACGGACCCGGCTGATCGCCGTGGGCACCGGCTTCCTGGCCGCGGCAGCGTTCGCCGTCCCCACCGCGAGCGCGAGTGACGTCCACACCTTCAGCGCAACCCAGTTGAAGGCCGTGAACAGCTCAGTCCTGAAGGCCGACGTGCCCGGCACCGCCTGGTCCGTCGACAGCAAGACCGGCCGTGTCGTCGTCACCGCCGACTCCACGGTCTCCAACGCCGAGATCGCCAAGATCAAGCGGCAGGCGGGTGCGAACTCCGGCGCGCTCACCATCAAGCGCACCCCCGGCACCTTCAAGAAGCTGATCAGCGGCGGCGACGCCATCTACGGCGGCTCCTACCGCTGCTCGCTCGGCTTCAACGTGCACAGCGGCAGCACGTACTACTTCCTGACCGCCGGGCACTGCGGTGAGGTGGCCTCCACCTGGTACAGCAACTCCAGTCACAGCACGGTCCTGGGCACCAACGTCGGTTACAGCTTCCCGGGCAACGACTTCGCGCTGGTGAGGTACACCAACAGCTCGATCGCGCACCCGAGCACGGTCGGCAGCCAGACCATCTCCAGCGCCGCCACGCCGAGCGTCGGGACCACGGTGTACCGCCGCGGTTCGACCACCGGCACGCACAGCGGCCGCGTCACCGCGCTCAACGCCACCGTCAACTACGGCAGCGGTGACATTGTCTCCGGTCTGATCCAGACCACGGTCTGCGCCGAGGGCGGCGACAGCGGCGGCCCGCTCTACGGCGGTTCCGTGGCCTACGGCCTGACCTCCGGCGGCAGCGGCGACTGCACCTCCGGCGGTACGACCTTCTTCCAGCCGGTCACCGAGGCGCTGAGCTACTACGGCGTGAGCATCGGCTGACGATCCACCCGGATCGGCTCCCGGCACCGGGCCCCCGTACGCGACCGTGTACGGGGGCTCCCTCTTGAGCGCCGACGAGCTGCACCCCTCTCTCAGTCTCGCCAGCCGTAGCGCCGCTCGGGCCGGCCGGCGGCGCCGTAACGCAGGGAGACGTCCGCCGTGCCGGTGGTGTGGAAGTGCTCCAGGTAACGGCGGGCGCTGACACGGGAGATACCGGTGGCGGCCGCGCATTCGGCGGCCGACAGGGTGCCGTCCGCGGCGCGGAGCGCGCTTTGGACGAGGTCGGCGGTCTCCACGCTGAGCCCCTTCGGGAGTCTGGCGACGACAGCGGGGACCGACCCTGCGGACAGCGCCCGGTCGATGTCGGCCTGGCCGCGCACCACCGTGGTGAGAAGCCGGCCGCGCCGTGCGGCGTACCGGTCCAGGCGGGGCTTCATGTCCTCGTAGTCGAAGGGTTTGAGCAGGTAGTCCACGACACCGTGGCGGACCGCGCCGCGCACGGTGTCGGCCTCGCGCGCGGCACTGATGACCATGATGTCGCAGTCGTGTCCCGCGGTGCGCAGCCGCGGGATGACGTCCAGGCCGAAGACATCGGGCAGATAGAGATCGAGGAGAACCAGATCCGGGCGCAGTTCGTCGACCGCGGTGATGGCCTGCTCACCCGTGCCCGCGGTGCCGACGACCCTGAACGGAGGCACCCTCTCGACGAAGGTGCGGTGGACCCGGGCCACCATGAAGTCGTCGTCGACGACGAGAACGTCGATCGTGCCGGAGGCGTCCGTCAACGTGCTGCTCCTTCCTCGAGCGCTTCCGTCGAGTGGCTCACGGACATGCGCGCGGTGAACCGGGCGCCTTCGGCGGTGTTGGTCACCCTGATCTCCCCGCCACGTCGTTCACAGACGAGCCGGGTGAGTGCGAGGCCGATGCCGCGCTCGCCCTCCGCGGCGGCCTTGGTGGTGAAACCGTGGTGGAAGACCTCCTGGGCGAGTTCGGGAGCCACGCCCGGGCCCGAGTCGCACACCACGATCTCCACGCTGGACGCGTCCTGCCGGAGTTCGACCTCGATCCAGGGTTCCCGGTCGTCGAGGTCGCTTCCGGCCGCGGCGTCGATGGCGTTGTCGACCAGGTTGCCGACCACGGTCGCCACGTCGGCGGCGTCCTCCGGGGCGAGCCGGCCGAGGGAGGTGACGTCCGAGATCCTCAGGGTGATCCTGCGTTCGGCCGCGAGGGAGTCCTTCGCCATGAGGAGGGCGGCGACGGCGGGATCGTGGATGCGGCGGCCGATGGTCATGTCCAGGGACTGGCGGCGCCGGGTGAGCGCACGGACGTAGCGTACGACCTCGTCCTGCTCGCCGATCTGGATGAGTCCGGAGATGGTGTGCAGCTGGTTGGCGAACTCGTGCGTCTGGGCCCGTAGCAGCTCGGACGTGCTGCGGAAGGAGCCGATCTCGCGTTCCAGCCGCGCCAGTTCGGTGCGGTCCCGCAGCGTGGTGACCGAGCCGAGCGGGCGGTCGTTCTTCGTGACGGTCATCCTGTTCATCACCAGTACGCGGCCGTGCCGTATGACCACTTCGTCGGGTCCGTGCTCCGCTTCGGGCCGGGTGCCGGTGAGCACGTCGTGCAGACGGCCGTCGATGCCGAGGTCGTCCAGCGTCCGGCCCACGCACTCCTCGGGCAGGTCGAGCAGCCGTCTGCCCACCTCGTTCACCAGGGTGAGGCGCCGCTGGGGATCCAGGGCGACCACGCCCTCGGCGATCCCGTACAGCATGGCCTCGCGGTGCTCGGCGAGCCCGGTGATCTCGCGCGGCTCCAGGCCGAGCGTCTGCCGTTTGACCCGGCGGGCCAGCAGCCAGGAGCCGGCCAGACCGAGCCCGCTGGCGATGCCCAGGTAGGCGAGGAGATAGGAAGACGCACCACTGAGCCGCTGCCACACCGTCGGGGAGGCCTCCCCGATCATGACGATGCCCAGGGTCCGCCCCAGGTCCCCGCTCGCCGCGCCGAGCACCGGCACCTGCGCCACCAGTTCGCGGCTGCCGTCCCAGGTGAGCGAGCCGGACCAGCCTCGTCCACGGGCCACCCCCGGTCCGAGCCGCAGCCGGTCACCGATGACCGTCGGGTTGGTCGAACTGACGATGCGCCCGGAGGAGTCGGCGATCGTCACGGAGGTGACCCCGGACTGCACCAGCGTGGAATGCGTCAGCGGGGCCAGCGTCTCCTCCGGCGCCGGACGCGGGAGCTGGCCCCGCACCAGTGGATTGGCAGCCAACTGCTCGGCCAGCGCACTCACGCGGCGGCCCTCGACCCGGCTGAAGGTGGCCTCCGACTGGGCGAGCGAGAGCGCCGCGACCGCCAGCAGCACGACCACCACGATGGCGAGCTGCAGCGCCAGCATCTCGCCCGCGAGGGTATGACGCCGAAAACTGGTGACCACAACGAACTCAATCTCTACTGCTGACACAAACTGGGCGGCTCGCACCACGGGCCGCACAATCATGACGTCGATCGCGACGGCTGCGGAAGAGAGGTGCCATGAGAGGTCGCTCGCACGCCGTTCGCGGCGCCCTCCTCGCCCTGTCCCTGTCTCTCGTCACCGGGTGCCAGGTGCTGCCCGGCGGGGAACCGGCCGACACCGGGCTGCGGATCATGGTTCCGAACACCCCCGGTGGCGGATACGACACCACGGCCCGCACAGTGGCCCGCGTGCTGCAGGAGACCGGCGTGGACTCCGGCGTGCAGGTCTTCAACCTGCCGGGAGCCGGCGGCACGGTCGGCCTGCAGCGCATCGTGAACGAGCGGGGCAACGGCAGGCTCGTCCTGCAGATGGGTCTCGGCGTGATCGGGGCGTCGCACGTGGCACACGCGAAGGCGTCCGTCACCGGGACCACTGCGCTGGCCCGGCTGGTCGAGGAGGCCGGTGCGGTGGTCGTGCGCCGTGACTCGCCCTACCGGTCGATCGACGATCTGATCGCCGCCTGGAGAAGGAACCCCGCGCGCCTGAAGGTCGGGGGCGGATCCTCACTCGGCGGACCGGACCACCTGCTGGCCATGGAGTTGGCCAAGGCCGTCGGTATCGGCCCGCACCGGGTCGGCTACGTTGCCTACGACGGCGGTGGCGGCGACCTGCTGCCCGCTCTCCTCGACGGCAAGGTCGACTTCGCCACCACCGGCTTCGGCGAGTTCCTCGACCAGATCGACGCCAGTCAGCTCAGGGTCCTGGCGGTGACCAGCCCACGACCGATCGACGCACTCCCCGGAGTACCGACCCTCAAGGCGTCCGGCATCGACCTGGTCTTCAGCAACTGGCGGGGAGTCGTGGCGCCGCCCGGCATCAAAGGCGCCGACCGGAAGCGGTGGATCGAAGCGCTGACAGCGATGCACCGGTCCCGGCAATGGAAAGCGGAACTCCGCCGCCATGGCTGGACCGACGCGTTCACCACCGGCGACGCCTTCGCCGCGTACCTGTCCCAACAGGACACATCAGTGGCCCGTCTCGTCAGGGATCTCGGACTGGACTGACCGGGCTGCCGCCCGCCCCTGCTGACACGAGCCGCACCACCACCCTGCTGCGCTGCGGCTCACTTCGCCATGCCCCTCACCCGTCCATCGAAAGGCACCCGCATGACCACGCACACCTGGTGGTTGCTGCTCATCCTCACCATCGCGGTCACGGCCCTGATCTACCTCATCAACTCCCGCTTGCGCATCCATCCGTTCGTCGCGCTCATCGTCGTCGCGGTCGGCACCGGCCTCGCCGCCGGTGAGCCCGTCGCCAAACTGCTGGGGTCCCTCGAGGACGGCGCCGGCGGCACCCTCGGGGACGTGGGCATCACACTGGCCCTGGGCGCCATGCTCGGGCGCCTGCTGTCCGACTCGGGCGCCACCGACGCCCTCGCCCACGCCCTGATCGACCGCTCCGGCACCCGCGGGCTGCCCTGGCTGGTCACGGCCGCGGCGTTCGTGATCGGCATCCCGATGTTCTTCGAGGTCGGCCTGATCGTGCTGCTGCCGCTGATCTTCAGCGTGGCGCGCAGGCTGGAGGCCCAGGGCGGCACGAAGGGCTCCCCGTACGTCCTGCTCGGCGTACCGGCCATCGCCGCGCTGTCCACCCTGCACGGCATGCTGCCGCCGCACCCGGGGCCGCTCACCGCCATGACCGGCCTCCACGCCGACCTGGGCCTCACCATGGTCGTCGGCTTCGTCTGCGCCGTCCCCACCGTGATCCTGGCCGGCCCCGTCTACGCCCGGTGGATCGCGCCGCGCCTTGCCGAGGTCCGCCCGGACGAGGCTCTTGTCGCGCAGTTCACGGGTGCGTCGCAGTCCGTCCGAGCGACGTCGCCTGTCAGCGTGACGGCCGGCGCTTCGAACGTGTCGTCGGGGGATACGGACGTCACGTCCCGTTCCGGGATACCGACCGGGCTGGCCGTCGCCGCGGTGCTCGTCCCTGTCGCCCTCATGCTGCTGCGTACCCTCGCCGAAACGGTGCTCGACGAGACGAGCACCCTGGGTTCCGCGCTGACCTTCCTGGGCGAGCCCGTCGTGGCGATGCTCGCCGGGCTGCTCTTCGCTCTCGGCGTGACCGCTCTGGGCACGGGCCGCTCCGGCGAGGAGGTCCGCGCATCCCTGACGGACAGCCTGAAGTCCATCGCCGCCATCCTGCTCATCATCGGTGGCGGTGGCGCGTTCAAGCAGGTTCTCCAGGACTCCGGCATCGGCGACGCGATCGCCTCCGCCGCCAAGGGGGCGCATCTGAACGTCATCGTGCTGGGCTGGCTGATCGCACTCCTGCTGTCGCTGACCACCGGTTCCGCCACCGTCGGCATCGTCTCCGCCACCGGCATCATCGCCCCCATGGTCAGCGGAGGCGGCCTGGAGGCGTCGCTGCTCGTGGTGGCCATCGGGGCAGGCTCCCTCGGCCTGAACTACGTGAACCACGCCGGCTTCTGGCTGGTCAAGGAATCCTTCGGCATGGATCTCACCCAGGCCACGAAGACACAGACCGTGGTGCAGACCCTGGTGAGCGTGCTCGGCCTCGGGATGGCGCTCCTGCTGTCCGTGTTCGCCTGACAGCCCTGCCGCGGCACACTCCTCGAATCGCATAAACGTTCGATGCTGGTCTAGGGTGGTGTCATCACCCCGGATGTGCCGGAGTGGCGACGTGAAGGCAGGGGGCAGTCAGTGGCGAGGTGGTCCAGGTGCGCGGATTTACGCATCTGCACGCCGTCTCCGGGTTCTCCCTGCGGTACGGCGCCTCGCACCCCGAGCAGCTTGCGGAGCGGGCGGCCGAGCGGGGGATGGACGCGGTCGCCCTGACAGACCGGGACACCCTCGGCGGTGCCGTCCGTTTCGCCAAGGCTGCAGGCCAGGCCGGTATCCGGCCCCTGTTCGGAGTGGATCTCGCGGTGGCGGCGCCCCGCGAAACCGCTGGACGCACGGAGCGGCGACGGGCACCGGCTCGCGGCGGCGCCTATGTCGACGAGTCGGCCCAGCGGGTGGTTTTCCTTGCCCGGGACGGGGCCCGAGGCTGGGCCGAGCTGTGCCGGCTGGTGAGTGCGGCGCATGCGGACACCGTGGGAGACCGGCGCCCCCTGCTGCCCTGGGAAGCGCTGGGCGGTGACCACCTCACTGTGCTGCTCGGCCCCACCTCGGACGTCGGCCGCGCGCTGGCCGCGGGGCGGCCGGACCGCGCCGCCCAGCTGCTCACGCCCTGGCGGGAGCGGTACGGGGACGCGGCGCTGCGCATCGAGGTCGTCTCTCACGGCCGTAGCGGTACGGGCACCGGCTCGCTCCGGCTCGCGGCCCGCGCCCTCGGCTTCGCCGCGGATCAGAGGATCACGCCTGTCCTGAGCAATGCCGTACGCTACGCCGACCCCGGCCAGGGCCCGGTCGCGGATGTCCTGGATTCCGCCCGTCGCCTGGTGCCGATCGACCCACGCGGCGAGCGCGACGGTGGCGAGCGGTGGCTGAAGCCGGCAACAGACATGGCGCGCATCGCCGAGCAGGTCGCTGAAGCCGCCGGATACCGCGCGAACACGGCCCGTCGGCTGCTTGAGGTCACCGAGGAGACGGCCGCCGCATGCCGTGTCGACCCCGAGGACGACCTGGGACTGGGCCGCGTGCACTTCCCCGAGCCGGAACTCGTCGGCGGCCACCGGCGCACGCCCGAGCGGGTGCTGCGTTCGAAGTGCGCCGCCGCCATGCTGCTGCACCGTTACGACCGTGACCGCCGCCGCTGGGAGCGCCTCGAGGACGAACTGCGCCTGATCGAGAGACTGGGATACGCCTCGTACTTCCTGACCGTCGCCCAGGTCGTCGCCGACACCCGTGAACTCGGCATCCGGGTCGCCGCCCGCGGCTCCGGCGCCGGTTCCCTGGTCAATCATCTCCTCGGGATCGCCACCGCCGATCCCGTCGAGCACGGCCTGCTCATGGAGCGCTTCCTGTCCGACCGGCGCGCGGAGCTGCCCGACATCGACATCGACGTGGAGTCCGCCCGCCGCCTTGAGGTCTACCGGGCGATCATCGGCCGCTTCGGCCCGGAACGGGTGGCCACCGTGTCCATGCCGGAGACCTACCGGGTGCGGCACGCCGTACGCGATGTCGGTCTTGCCCTCGGTCTGGATCCGGCCGAGGTCGACCGCCTTGCAAAATCGTTCCCTCACATCCGGGCCCGGGATGCCCGTGCCGCTCTGCAGGAGTTGCCGGAACTGCGTGGTATCGACCCGGAGGCGTACGGCCCGCACATGTGGGACCTGGTCGAGGCTCTGGACGCGCTGCCGCGCGGTATCGCCATGCACCCGTGCGGTGTCCTGCTCTCCGACGCGACGCTGCTGCACCGCACCCCGGTGATGCCGACCAGCGGCGAGGGCTTCCCCATGTCGCAGTTCGACAAGGAGGACGTGGAGGACCTCGGGCTGCTCAAGCTGGATGTGCTGGGCGTGCGGATGCAGTCGGCCATGGCGCACGCCGTCGCCGAGATCGAGCGGACCACCGGGCACCGTATCGACCTGGACGACGCCGCCCAGGTGCCACCGGACGACCCGAAGACGTTCCAGCTGATCAAGTCCTCGCAGACGCTGGGCTGCTTCCAGACCGAATCACCTGGTCAGCGCGACCTCATCGCCCGGTTGCAGCCCGAGACCTTCCACGACCTCGTGGTCGACATCTCGCTTTTCAGGCCAGGACCTGTCGCGGCCAACATGGTCGATCCGTTCATCAAGGCCAGACACGGGCGCCAGGCACCCCGCTGTCCGCACCCCGACCTGGAGCCCGCGCTGCGGGAGACGTACGGCGTGGTGGTCTTCCATGAACAGATCATCCGGATCCTGTCGGTCATGACCGGCTGCACCCTGGCCTTCGGCGACTACACGCGGCGGGCGCTGTCCGACGGGGACCAGGTCGGACGGGTACGGGCGTGGTTCGCGCAGGAGGCCCGCAGGCGGGGATACGAGGCGGAGGTCGTGGAGCGGACCTGGGAGATCGTCGAGGCGTTCGGAGCGTACGGCTTCTGCAAGGCGCACGCGGTGGCCTTCGCGGTGCCCTCGTATCAGTCCGCGTGGCTGAAGGCTCATCATCCCGCCGCCTTCTATGCGGGGCTTCTCACCCATGACCCGGGGATGTATCCGAAGCGGCTGCTGCTCGCGGATGCCCGACGGCGCGGCGTGCCGATCCTGCCGCTCGATGTGAACGCGTCGGATGCCGGTTATCGAATCGAACTGGTGTCTGATGGGGAGGGTGATCGGCCCGTCCATGGGATCCGGCTCGCCCTGTGTGACGTGCGGGGGATCAGTGAGGGCGAGGCGGCGCGGATCGTCGCAGGGCGCCCCTACAGCTCGCTCCAGGACTTCGCCTCCCGGGCCCGGCCGTCCCGGCCTGTCGCCGAACGGCTCGCCCAGGTCGGCGCGTTGGACGTCTTCGGCCGCAACCGCCGCGACCTGCTGCTGCACCTCACCGAGCTGCATCACGGCCGACGGGGCTCCGCACAGGGCCAGTTGACACTGGGGGAGGCCGACGCGGACCACCGTACGGTCGCCCCCGCCGGCCTGCCCGACCTGGACGACGCCGAACGGCTCGGAGCCGAGCTCGGAGTGCTCGGCATGGACACCTCCCGCCATCTCATGGGTGATCATCGTGAGTTGCTGGAAGAACTCGGCGTCATCCCCGCGAAGCGGCTGAACGACCTGCCGCACGGCCAGGTCGTGCTGGTCGCCGGGGCGAAAGGAGCCGTTCAGACCCCGCCGGTCCGCTCCGGCAGGCGCGTCATCTTCACCACGCTCGACGACACGACAGGCCTGGTGGACTGCGCGTTCTTCGAGGACAGTCACGAGGCCTGCGCGCGCACCGTCTTCCATTCCTGGCTGCTGCTCGTGCGCGGAGTGGTGCAGCGCCGTGGCGGAGGCGGCGGAAAGGCGCTGTCGGTGACCGGCGCCGCCGCCTGGGACCTCAGCGAACTGGCCGAGCTGCGCCGCGAAGGCGGCCTGTCAGCGGTGACGGAGCGGCTCACCCAGGCCGATCCGCCACCGGGCAGAGCCGCGGACAGCCGCAGCCTCCGACTGGAGACCGGTTACGCACTGCACCCCTGGGCGGATCTGCAGCCGCCCGGCGAGTCCGTCAAACAGAGCCGCAAGCTGTGGCACCAGAGCCCCGGGAGCGCAGGATGAGCATCCTCTACATCCACTTCCACGACCTGCGGGACGAGCAGCTCCACAGCCGTCTGCTCGCCCTGCTGGCCGAGTACACCCCCCTGGTGCAGGCGCTGCCACCGGATGCCGCACTGGCCGATGTCTCCGGCAGCCTGCGCTACTTCGGCACGGACGCCACGGCACTGGCCGAGCGCATCCGCGCCCGCACGGGTGGGCTGTACGGACTCCGTTCGACGGTCGGTGTCGCCTCGAACCCGCTCCTTGCCCGCATGGTCGCGGCCGACGGCCCGCCCTCGGCGGTCCGCACCCTGCCCGACGACATCGACACGGTCACCGACTTCCTCGCGGCGAAACCCACCGCGGCCCTGCAAGGCGTGGGACCGGCGACCGCCCGCACCCTGTCCTCGTACGGCCTGGACAGCGTCGGCAGGATCGCCGCCGCACCACTCGGCACACTGCAACGCATCCTGGGCGTCACCGCCGGCCGCAACCTCCACGACGCGGCCCGCGGTCTCGACCCGACGCCGGTGATCCCCTCGGCCCCGCCCCGCTCGCTGAGCGTCGAACACCGCTTCGCTCAGGACGAGTTGGACCGCGACCGGCAGCGTGCTGCCCTGCTGGCGCTCACCGACCGTCTCGGCCTGCGACTGCGCGGCGAGTCCCAGGTGGCCTGCGCCCTCACGCTCACCGTCCGCTACGCGGACCGCTCGACGACGACGCGCACCCGCAAGCTGCACGAACCCACTGCCCACACGCGCTCTCTGACGGCACTCGCCTACGACCTCCACGACCGACTGGCTCTTCAGCGTGCCCGCGTGCGCACCGTCTCCCTGCGGGCGGAGAACCTGATCGCCGCCGAACGCGCCTCCCGTCAACTCCTCTTCGAGCCGGCCGACGAGAAGGCCCGCCGTATCGAGGCCGCCGCCGATCGCGCCCGAGACCGGTTCGGTACGGAGGCGGTGCAACCGGCAGGAGCGGCGGCGATCCATGTCGCATGATCAGCACCCTGGCTGAAGTTACTGGAAAGTTTTACTGACACGTAACTTCACGCTTTCACTACTCCTCCGTAACTTGATGGATGAACAGCATCCTCGTGATCCGGATCACAGGGCGTAAGGCCGTCGCAACTCCCTTGAGCCGCAAGGAGATCACACGATGCTGCCCTGGAAGCGAGTGCTCAGACCCCTGACCGCGCTGCTCCTCGCCGCCGCCGTCGCCACCGTCCCCGCCGCCACCGCCCATGCGTCCAGCGCCCCCAGCACCGGCTGGAACGACTACTCGTGCCACCCGTCGGCCGCCCATCCCCGGCCCGTGATCCTGGTCCACGGCACCCTCGGCAACTCTGTCGACAACTGGCTGTCCCTCGCCCCGTACCTGGAGGACCGCGGCTACTGCGTCTTCTCCCTCGACTACGGCCAACTGAACGGCGTCCCCGTCTTCTACGGCCTCGGCCCCATCGCCGCGTCGGCGCAGCAGCTCTCCGCCTTCGTCGACAAGGTGCTCACCGCCACCGGCGCGGCCAAGGCCGACCTCGTCGGCCACTCCCAGGGCGGCCTGATGCCCCGCTACTACCTGAGGTTCCTCGGCGGCGCCGCCAAGGTGAACGCCCTCGTCGGCCTCGCCCCCGACAATCACGGCGCCACCCTCAGCGGCCTCACCAACCTGCTGCCGTACTTCCCCGGCGCCTCGGACCTGGTCAAGGCCACCACCCCCGGCCTCGCCGACCAGATCCCCGGCTCCGCCTTCCTCACCCAGCTCAACGCGGGCGGCGACACCGTCCCCGGGGTGCACTACACGGTCATCGCCACCAAGTACGACGAGGTGGCCACGCCCTGGCAGAGCCAGTACCTGAGCGGCTCCGACGTCACCAACGTCCTGCTCCAGGACCTGTGCCCGCTGGACCTCTCCGAGCACGTGGCGATCGGCCTCTTCGACCGGATCGCCTTCCACGAGGTGGCCAACGCGCTCGACCCGGCCCACGCCACCGCCACCACCTGCGCGTCGGCGCTGAGCTGAGCCGCAGCCCGGCCGCACCCCGCCGGGGCCTGTCCGGCCTGAGCCGCCGGTCAGGCCCCGGAGTCGTGGGCGATCGGGGAACCACCCCAGGAAACCGTGGAATCGCCTGCTGGGAGCGGGTGACGGAGATCCTTATGGTCGCCTTAAGGGAGTGCTCAGACTCCGCTGAGGTGGTAAACGTTCAGCTCATGCCGAACAACGACATCCGGCCCGCCCGGGCCGCCGACGTACCCGCCGTGAAGGCCGTGTCTTCGTCGTCGGGGAGCCGGTGATCGGACTCGCCAGCGGCGGCGGCTGCTGGAGTTCGTGGACGCACGTGCGCGTGTGCTCGGCCTGCCCGAGGTGAGGCTCTACACGAACGCGATGATGGGGGAGAACCGGGAGATCTACCCGACGTACGGGTACGAGGTCGTCGGGGAGTGGGGGCGCGCGGAAACGCGCGGTCAGCCGTCCGGCCACCAGGTGCGTGCGATGTCCTTCCGCACCTCCGGGCGTCCGGCGGGGCGCTCGTCGGCCTCCTCGCGGATCCGGCGGCTGTCCGTCCTCTTCAGGGGCTTCTGCACGGTGGTGCGGCGCATAACTGCCTCCTTCAGCGCCTACCGAGTTCCGCGTTGTCACGGAGGTAGACCCTTTTGGCGAGAGTTCCTCATCGGTGCCGGTCTGTCAGTGGTCGCTGTCACACGGATCAAGTGTCAGTGGCAGGTGTCACTCTTGGGGCATGACGAACGAGAGTGACCGAACCCTTGCTGTGCGTATCGACTGGGATGCCGAAGCCGCCCGGTTCGACGACGAGCCTGATCACGGCCTGGGAGCGCCCGAGGTGCGGGCGGCCTGGGCCGAGCGGCTGCGCAGCTGGCTGCCCGGGCGTCCCGCCGACGTCCTCGACCTCGGCTGCGGCACCGGCAGCCTCTCCCTCCTCGCCGCCGAACAGGGACACCGGGTCACCGGCGTGGACGGCTCCCCGGAGATGGTGGCGCGGGCCCGCGCCAAGCTCGCCGGCCGTGACGCGGCGTTCCTGCTGGGTGACGCCGCGGCACCACCGGTGGGCGAGCGGCTCTTCGACACCGTGCTCGTACGCCATGTGCTCTGGGCACTGCCCGACCCCGCGCGCGTCCTGCGGCACTGGCGTGCGCTGCTGCGCCCCGCGGGGCGCTTCGTGCTGGTGGAGGGCGTGTGGGGGAAGGTGACCCCGGTCGGCATACCCGCCGACCGGCTCACCGGCCTCCTCGCACCGCTGGCCGCGGACATACGTGTGGAGCGGCTGTCGGAGGCGACGGTCCTGTGGGGCAAGGAGGTGAGCGACGAGCGGTACGCGGTGGTGGCGACGGTGTGACAGGTTACGGCGACAGCAGGGCGGTGAAGTCCGGACCCTGTGCCAGGGCCTCCAGCGCGTCGAGCGCGGCCGCGGCCGCCGACGCGGCCGCCGGGTCCCGCTCCGTCAGCCCGCTCTCGGCGAACTCGTCCTCGTCCAGGCGGCGTACGTCCGTGCCGTCGGCGGAGCGCCACAGGTCCAGGTCGAGGTCCTCGACGACCAGCCGGCCGCCGCTGAGCGTCGCCGGCCGGGTCACGTCGCAGTACCAGCCCTTCAGCGCCCCGTCGGCGGCGCGCACCTCCTTCACCGCGTACCAGCGGTCCCGCCAGTAGAACTCGGTGAAGACGTCGCCCTGCTCGAAGCGGACGAAACCGAAGTCGCGGGCCACGTCACCGGCCCAGGGGGCGCGCACGGTGATCCGGGTGCCGTCGTCGTGCAGCAGCTCCGCCGGATAACGGATCTTCGTGCGGCCCGCCTTGACCAGCACGACGTCCACCACCGCGGTCGGCTCAGCCGAGTTCCCTGACATACCTGACCTCCGTCGCGCAGATGTCGTACCCGAACCACTTGTTGATCGCCAGCATCGGCCCGTTGCCGCTGTCGTTGCCCGTGAACGCCTCGGTGCAGCCGGCCGCGCGGGCCCGGTGCAGGGAGGCGTTCTTGGCGAGTTTGGCGAGGCCCCGGCCCCGGAACGCCCGGGCCGTACCCGTCATGACGGTGCCGTACCGGGTGCCGCCGTCGGTGCGGGCCGCACTGAACGCCGCGGGGCGGCCGTCCACCAGGACGACCGAGGTCAGCTCCCGGCTGAACAGCGGGTGCCGCCAGGTCTCGTCCAGCCAGGCCTCGTAGTCGGTGAACTCGGTCCCGATGTCGCTCGGTTCGTCCCGCATCGTCTCCGCGTCGAGGTCGAACAGCGGGCGCGGGTCGTCGGCGAAGTCGGCGCCGGTGCGCAGCTCGACACCCGGGGGCGGGGTCCGCAGCGGGGGGAGCGCGCCGTGCGCGAGGTCGAGACGGAGGAAGTGCGCCGAGCGGCTCCGGGTGTAGCCGCGCCGCTCGGCGAAGGCGCAGTGGGACGGGGCGTCCAGCACCCAGGCGTACGACGTGGTCGCGCCCGCCGCCGACAGGTGTTCCTCCGCCGTACGGGCGAGGAGGGTGCCGGCGCCCCGGCCGGTGCGCTCCGGATGCACGTAGACGTTGGCGAAGCCCTGGCCGGGCTCCGTGCTCTCGTGGGCGAGGCCGACCTGGGCCGTGCCGATGATCTCGCCGTCCTGCTCGGCGAGCAGCTGCCGGAAGCGGGCGTCCGGGTGCGTGCGGGTCAGGTCGTGGACCACGGACTCGGGGGTGAACAGCATGAAGGGGAGGGCCAGACGCCGGACCCGGACGAAGCCCTCGGCGTCGGAGCGGACGTCGGGGCGCAGGTCGCGCACGATCACTGTCATGAGGCGCACGCTATGCCGGACGGGTGCGGGGCGCCTCTTGTTTTCCCGGCGGGTGCGGGAGAATCGGGCCGTGACCTTGAAGATCCGCATCGATGACAGCGCGCCGCCGTACGAGCAGGTGCGGGCGCAGATTTCCGAGCAGGCGCGGGGCGGGGTGCTGCCGGTGGGGTACCGGCTGCCGACGGTGCGTGGGCTGGCCGAGTCGCTGGGGCTGGCGGTGAACACGGTGGCCAAGGCGTACCGGGCGCTGGAGACGGACGGGGTGATCGAGACCCGGGGGCGCAACGGGACGTTCGTCGCGGCGGCGGGGTCGGCGGCGCAACGCGAGGCGTCGGCCGCCGCACAGGCCTACGCCGACCGGGCCCGGCGGCTGGGGCTGGCCGAGGAGGAGGCGCTGTCCGCGGTGCGCGACGCCCTGCGGGCGGCTTACGGGGAGTAGGGGACTTCGGGTTCGGCCGAGCAGGGCTCGGCACCGCCGGATTCCCCCGTCGTGGCTGACGCCGTCGCGCCGGGGTGAAAGGACCTGTGGCGTCGGTCAGCTGCTCGTGGTCAGTTGCGGCGTCCTCGTCACCGTCAGGCCCGCCCGTGCCGCCGCTCTCCCGAAGAGCGCCGCGTCCCGTACCGCCGCTCCGCCCGGGTCGTTGTTGAAGTACGCGTAGACGTCGGCCTTCTCCGGACAGGCCGTGGCGATGCGGTCGACCCAGGTCTCCAGGGAACGGCGGCCGTAGCGCGGCCACGGTGTCGCCCGGCCCTGGTGGAACCGGACGTAGGCCCAGTCGGTGGTGCGCCACAGCGGGCTCATGGGGCGGGCCCGGATGTCGGCCCAGCACAGCGCGGCGCCCCGGGACTCCAGGACCTCGCGGGTCTCCCGGCTCCACCAGGAGTCGTGGCGGGGTTCCACCGCCACCCGCGTGCCGCGCGGGAAGCAGGACAGGCACGCGTCCAGCAGCGGCGGGTCGGCCCTGAGCGTCGGCGGGAGTTGGAGGAGGACCGGACCCAGCCGGTCGCCGAGGCCCGCCGCGTGGGTCATCAGGCGGTCGACCGGCTCCCGGGGGTCCTTCAGACGTTTGATGTGGGTGAGGTAGCGACTGGCCTTCACCGCGATCACGAAGTCCCCGGGGACCCGGTCCCGCCACGATTCGAAGTTCTCCCGGCTGGGCAGGCGGTAGAACGCGTTGTTCAGCTCGACCGTCGTGAAGTGCCTCGCGTACTCCTCCAGCCACGCACGCACGGGCACGCCGGCCGGGTACAGGACGTCCCGCCAGTCCTTGTACTGCCAGCCCGAGGTCCCGATGAACAGGGGCATACCCCCATCAAAGCACTACAGGTACAGCCCCGCGTCCGCGCCCTCCCGGGCCCCCGGTACCGACGTCGGCGCCGTGCCCCTGCGCAGGGCGTACAGCTCCGCCAGGGTGGCCCCCTCACGGCCGACGCCCTCCTCCGTGCCGAGCCAGTTCACCGCCTCGGGCCGGGTCAGCGGTCCCACCTCGATCCGGGCGAGGCAGCGGCCGGGACGGACCACGGCGGGGTGCAGCCGCTCCAGGTCCTCGTTGGTGGTGACCCCGACCAGGACGTTGCGGCCCTGGCCGAGCAGACCGTCGGTCAGGTTCAGCAGCCGCGACAGCGCCTGACCTGCCGTGTGCTTGGCCTCGCCACGGATCAGTTCGTCGCAGTCCTCCAGCAGGAGCAGCCGCCAGCGCCCCTTGCCGGCGCCGTCCTCCTCGCCGATCGCGATGTCCATCAGGTAACCGACGTCGGAGAAGAGCCGCTCGGGGTCGAGGACGCAGTCCACCTGGCACCAGTCCCGCCAGGACCGGGCGAGGGTGCGCAGCGCGGAGGTCTTGCCGGTGCCGGGCGGACCGTGCAGCAGCAGGAGCCGGCCGGCGATGTCCTCCGGGGTCGTCTTCATCAGACGGTCCATCGCGTCCGCCACCGGAGCCGTGTAGTTGGCGCGGACCTCCTCCCACGTACCGGCGGAGATCTGCCGGGTGGTGCGGTGCGGACCGCGGCGCGGTGAGACGTACCAGAAGCCCATCGTCACGTTCTCCGGCTGCGGTTCCGGCTCGTCCGCCGCGCCGTCCGTGGCCTCGCTCAGCACCTTCGCCGCCAGTTCGGCGGTGGTCGCGGTGACGGTGACGTCCGCGCCCCGGTTCCAGCGGGAGACCAGCAGCGTCCAGCCGTCGCCCTCCGCCAGGGTCGCGCTGCGGTCGTCGTCGCGGGCCACCCGCAGCACCCGCGCCTGATCCGGCAGCAGGGTCGCCCCGGAGCGCACCCGGTCGATGTTCGCCGCGTGCGAGTACGGCTGCTCGCCGGTCGCGAAGCGGCCGAGGAACAGCGCGTCGACGACATCGGACGGGGAGTCGGAGTCGTCGACGTTGAGCCGGATCGGCAGCGTCTCGTGCGGCTTGGCAGACATGCCGCCATGATCCGTCACCGGGGCCCGGCGCGCACCCGTTTTCCGAAGTGGGCGGCGTGTGTCGGAAGTGCCCCGAGCTTCCGGAGTGTCCCGAGTGCTCCCGTGGACCTGCCGCACGGCCGCCGATCGCCGATACCTTCCCCCGGGGGCGACTCCCGCCGTTACTGTTGTCCTTGATGGGACGTCATGGGTGGAATTCGGGGGCTGGGCGGTGGCGGCTCACCGCTCTGCTCGGCGTGGGCGCGGTCGCTCTCGCCCTGATCGTGACCCTGTTCCACACGCTTCCCGGCGGCGGGAGCGCCACCACGGGCACCACCCGGGACGGCGACAAGGTGCACGGCACCCCCGCGACCCCCGAGGACCCGGCCGAGCCGTACGTGGGCTGGGGCTTCACCCACACCCAGTACAGCGCCGACGAGGGCAGCGCGACCGCCACCGACCGGGTGGCGCACCTGCTGGCCAGGGACGCCGGGCTGCCGCAGAACCAGGCCCTCATGGGCTGGGGTGCCGACAACCCCGAGCCCGTGAAGGGGCGTTACGACTTCGGCGCCCTCGACCGCCGGGTCGACTTCATGCGCAGGTCCGGCGCCACCCCGGTGATCACCCTGTGCTGCTCGCCGGACTGGATGAAGGGCGGCAGGGCCGGTGTGAACAACACCGACTGGAGCCAGGCCGCCCTGGAGACCGCGCCGACCCCCGACCACTACCAGGACTACGCGGACCTCGCCGCGACCGTCGCCCGACGCTACCCGGACGTCCGGCACTTCATCGTCTGGAACGAGTTCAAGGGCTTCTGGAACAACTCCAAGGACCGCTGGGACTACGAGGGCTACACCCAGCTCTACAACCTCGTCTACAAGGCGCTGAAGGCCGTGGACAAGGACATCATGGTCGGCGGCCCCTACCTCGTCATGGACAGCTTCGACCCACGGGAGACCGACAACGCCTCCGCCACCCTCAAGGGCCCCTGGGGCGTCCTGGACCAGCGGGTCGTCGACGCCTTCGCCTACTGGAACGCCCACAAGGCGGGCGCCGACTTCGTGGTCGTCGACGGATCCAGCTACACCAACGACGAGGACCTGCTGCCCGACGAGTTCGCGGCCACCCGGAAGCTGACGTACGTCAGTGCATGGGTGCGCGCGCAGACGCACGACCTGCCGCTGTGGTGGGCCGAGTACTACGTGGAACCCGCCGACGGCACCGACGCCCGCGACGGCTGGACCGAGGCGCACCGGGTCGCCGTCCAGGCCACCGGGATGATCGCCCTGGTCGAGGGCGGCGCCGACTCCGGCTTCTACTGGAACCCGGAGGACGAGAAGGGCGGGGACTGCGCCGGCTGTCTGTGGACCACGACCGACAGCGACGACGGCGGCCGGCCCGAGCCCATGTACGACCTGGTGTCCCGCTTCTCCCGGGCCTTCCCACCCGGAACCAGGTACCAGACCGTGTCCGTCGCGACGGACGAGGCGTCCGGCGTCCGGGTCCTCGCCAGTGACCGGACCGTCCTGGTCGTCAACACCCTCGACCGCCCGGTCAGCGCCCGGGTGGACGGGAAGCGGCTCGACCTGACGGCGTACGAGGTCGCGTGGCTCACCAGGTGAGCCACGCGCACCCCCTCACTTGAGCGTCAGGAACCGCTGTACCAACGACGCCAGCAGCACCGCGAGCAACGGCATCGAGAACCAGAAACCGCCCTGGAGCAAACGCAGTTGCCGCACCCCCGGCCGCACCGCGACCCGGACCAGCTCACGCGCCGTCAGCAGCAGGACCAGCAGGGCGGCCGCGAGGCCGCCGATCACCGACCACGGCGTCCAGGTGATCCGCGGCCCGATCGGCCCCGGATCCGGCCCCGGCACCGCGCCCGCCGGCCGGGTACGCAGCGCGTACATGGTCACGTCGTCGTTGACCAGGACCTTCTTCAGCTCCTGCCGGTGGTCCAGGTTCCGGATCAGCCGGCCCGCCCAGGTCGCCGAGTAGCCGGCGTCCATCCGCAGGAACGCGACCTGACCCCTGTTGACCATCAGGTACGAGTTCGGACCGGCGTCCCTGAGCGCCTTGACCAGGCTCGACACCAGCACCGGGTCGGTGGGCGCGAGCGTCGGCACGTAGTCCACCCGTTCCATGTCCCTGGCACCCCACGGGATCGCCGGGGTCACGTCGTCGACCGTGTCGTTGCTCAGCCACAGCAGCCGTACCGTCGGCCGGTCGTGGGCGTAGACGTAGTCCATGGCGGCGACCTCGCCGGGCCGCACCCGCTCGAACGACTCGTTGCCCCAACGGGCCACCAGGAAGCCGCCCATGAGCAGCAGACCCGCCAGCAGCGCGGCCACCGGCGCCAGACTGACCCGGTCCTTCTCGCGCTCCTTCGCCGTGGCGCCGGTGCGCGGGAACAGGGCGAGCGCGGCGAGCAGGGCCGCGCCCGGCACGGCGAACATGAAGACCCGCAGCGCCATCTCGCCGCCGTAGGACTGCATGCCGAAGCCCAGGAACGGCACGAAGGTCAGCACCAGCAGGGACCGCTCGCGGTACCGGTGGAAGCGGCGCCGCCACCAGCCCCAGACGGCGAACGTCAGCATGCTCCCGGCCAGCAGGACCCGGACGTACAGCACCAGCTTGTGGGTCGAACTGCCGCCCTGGATACGGCCGGAGACCGATGTCGACACATTGCTGCCGATCCCGCCGACCCCGCCGAACAACTCGTCGAAGTGACCGGACCAGTACGGCTCGGCCATGAACCCCAGCCAGACGGCCGCGACCACCCCGAACAGGATCGGCAGACCGCGCAGTTCGGACCGGCCGACCAGCACCAGCACCGCCAGCACGCCCAGCATCACGAACGGGGTGAGCTGGTGCGCCGGGACCGTCGCCGCGTACAGGCCGATCAGCACCATGAGCAGCACGGCCTGCTGCCGGCGGTCGGCGGGCTCGGCCTCCGCCTCGCCGGGCCGGAACCTCGTCCACACGACGTGCGGGGCGCGGAACCAGACGAGCAGGATCGCCACGAACACCAGGTACAGCAGATACGTGAAGCCCTGCGGGGAGAAGTAGTCCTGGCCGACCCAGCCGCACAGCACGAAGAACCAGATGCCGGTCCACTTCGCCCGCCAGCTCGCCCGCAGCGACCGTACGAGCAGGAACATCGGTGCCAGGTAGGCGAGTTCGATGAAGGTCGGCCACCAGCGGATGACCTCGGTGAAGTCCCTGACCCCGCAGGCCCTGCCGATGAACGCGGCCGCCGCGAAGAAGCCCGGCCAGCTCCAGCGGGCGTCCAGGTCGGGCACGGCCGAGCCGGTGCGGTCGATGTAGTCGATGAACCCGAGGTGCTGCCAGGCGGTCGGGAAACGCGGCTCCGTCTCGATCACGGCGGGCAGCGCGTGCAGCGACACGACCGTCGCCAGCAACGTGACGAGCAGCAGCGCCTTGTGCTCCCGGCGCCGCCACAGCAGCGCGGCGAACACCGCGACCAGCAGCGCCGCCCCGATGAGCGTCGGCGGCGGCAGCACCGAGACCAGCCCGAGCCCGCCCGTCCGGTCCAGGCCGGCGTCGTCGAGCCGGGCCACCGGCACCCAGTACAGGAGCAGCGCGGCGACCAGCAGACAGCCGAGGACGACGCCCGGCCGGGTGGGCGTCAGCCGCTCCCGCAGCGACCGGGCGGGTTCCTCCGGCGCCTCGGCCGGCACCGCCGCGGCCCCCGCCGCGGTGTCCGGCACGACCCCGTCCTCGAAGGGCCCGTCGACGACCTCGGCCTCCTTCAGCAGCGAGACCTCGGCCGGCCCGAGCGAGGCCTCCGACTCCGGCTCGTGTCCCTCCACCGGCAGCGCCGGGTTCCGGGGCTGCCGCAGCGCCCACGTCGGACGGTCGTCCGGCCGTACGACGGGCGTACCCGTGGGCGGGGTTCCCGGTCCCGGCCGCACGTCGGGCCGGCGCTCCACATGGTCGAAGTCGACGTGGACGCCGAGGGCGAGGGTGTCGCTGTCCAGCGCCCACGCCGGACGTCGCCTGCGCGGCACGGCCGACGCGGACGGGGCTTCGCGCGTGCCCAGGTCGGCGAGGTCGCCGTCCGGTGCGGTGCCCTCGGGGATCTCGGCCGGGGCCGCCCGTAGCGTCCGCCACAGCCGGGGCGCCGCGACGGTCACGATCACCGCCAGGCTGGAGATCTCGGCCACGCCCGCGCCGGTCAGCCCCATCCGGGGCAGGAGCAGCAGGGTCAGACCGAGCACCAGGACGCACAACAGGCCCTGCAGCCAGGCCAGTCCCGCGGTCCGGCTCTGGGCGCGCAGCACGGCGAAGTAGGTCTCCATCACGACCCGCAGCAGCGCGCCGACCGCGAACCAGCGCAGCAGCGGCGTCGCCGCGTCCGCGTAACCGGGCCCGAACACACCGAGGATCCAGGGCGCCCCGAAGAACAGCAGCGCGCACAGCGGGATCATGATCCGGGCCATCCGTCTGAGGGCGGCCCGGGCGTTGGCGGCCAGCCGCGCCGGGTCGTGCGAGCCCTCGACGGTGAGCGAGGCGCCCATGTTGATGGCGAGCAGGTTGACGGTGCCGCCGATGGTGGTGGTGATGTAGAAGTACGCGTTGTCCTCGGAGCTGACCTGCGAGGCGATGATCACCGGGACCAGGTAGACCACGGCGAGAGAGAACAGCGAGCCGGTGTAGTCGCCGGCCAGGAACCTGCCGGTCTCCCTCAGCGTGGGCGGTTTCGCGTGGTCCTCGGTGGCCTTGACGTGCCGGGGCACCAGCCGCCGGAACACCAGCCAGCCCAGCGGCACGAACGAGGTGGCGATCGCGGCGACCCAGGAGACGAAGACACCGGCCGTCGGGATCGCCGCCGCGAAGGCCACCAGCAGCGCCAGCTTGACCGCCGAGAACACGGTGTTGCCGACCGGTACCCAGGGCGCGTTGCGCAGCCCGGTCAGCACCCCGTCCTGGAGGGTGAGCAGGTTCCAGGCGACGACGGCCAGCACGAACCCGGCCCCGGGCAGCGGCCCGTGCAGGAAGCGGTACGAGGGACCCCACACCCCGAGGGTCGTCAGGAAGACGCCGGCCGCCAGCGCCACGACCAGCGAACTGCCCGCGTAGGTGCGGAAGATGAACGCACCGGTCCGGCGTCCGGCGACCGGGATGAAGCGGGCCAGCGCACCGGTCAGGGTGACCGCGGTCAGGCCCGCGAGGAGCTTCATGGCGGCGATCGCGGCGGAGCCCTGGCCGACCGCCGACTCCGAGTAGTAGCGGGCCGCCGCCAGCCAGAAGCCGAGACCGAGCACGGCGGAGATGCCGGTGTTCAGCATCAGGGCGTAGGCGTTGCGGAACAGGGGGCTGCCGCCGGGCGGACCGCTGCGTCCGGGCAGGCGAAGACGGCGCCCCGACTGCTCGGGCGCCGGCGTCTCGGCGGTCGCGGCCTCGGTTGTGGTGGTCGTGTCAGACACGGGAACGGCTGGCCTTCCGGCGGACCTGTCGGGCTCTGCGGAGAACGGCGTACCCCTTGGTGAGGGCACGGTCCCTGGCGAAGGTGCGGGTGATCGCCCGGCCTTCCAGCAGCCGGGTGAACTCCTCGGCGTCCGTGCTGCGGCGGACGGTGACGCGGTGCAGGGCGTACGGGCCCTGGCGGCGGCGGGCGAGACCGTTCTCGACGGCGAGCGCCTGGGTGAACCCGGCCGCCCGCACGGCTGTCCGCACCCGGCGGCTGGAGTAGCCGTACGGGTAGGCGAACGAGGTCGGTTCGGTGCCCGTCTCGTCGGTGACGATCTCCTTGCAGCGGACCAGCTCCTCGCGGAGCCGGTCGTCGTCGAGCTGGTCGAGCTCCGGGTGGGTGTGGCTGTGCCCGCCGATCTCGCAGCCGGCGTCCGCCAGTTCGCGTACCTGGTGCCAGTCGAGCATGGTGTCCAGGCCGCCTCCGGTGTCGTGGGCGCCCCTGATCCAGCCCGTCGAGACGAACAGGGTGGCCGGGTAGCCGTGCTCGGCGAGAACGGGCAGGGCGTGCCGGTGCACGCCCTCGTAGCCGTCGTCGAAGGTGATCAGGACGGGCCGCTCGGGCAGCGGGCCGCCGGAGCGCCAGCCCGCGGCCAGCTCGGCGGTGCTGACGGGGGTCAGGTCCAGTTCGCCGATGAGCGCCAGCTGTTCGGCGAACGCCTCCGGCGCCACCGACAGGGCGCGGGTGGCGTCGTTCGGCGCGGTCGCGACCGAGTGGTACATGAGGATCGGCACCGGCGCCTCGGCGGCGGCCGCCCCTGCCGCTGCCGAGGTCATCGCCGGTCCTCCTCACGCCGGATCCCGGCGACGGTGAAGGCCGCGCCGCCTCGCCGGGCCCGGGCGCTGCCCACCACGTAGCCGGTGGCCGCCGTCAGCACCCCGGCGACGATCGCGCCCGCGCGGCCCGCGCCGCCCGGCCGGGCCAGCAGCGCGTCCCGCAGGCCACGAGCGATCCCGGCGGGCAGCACGCGCGTGGCGTACCGGCGTTCGGACTCCAGGCCCTTGCCGGCGCCCACGCTCCGGGCGACCAGGGCCTTGGAGAGGCCCTCGGCGTAGGCGCGGGTGCGGAAGTAGCCGAAGTGCTCGCGCACCTCCGGTACCCGGTGGTGGATCACCGCGCGATCGTCGATGAGCAGCACGGCGTCCGGGCGGGCCCGGGTGAGCCGGATGCACAGCTCGGTCTCCTCGCAGCCCAGCGGGCGCTTGTCGCCGTCGCGGCCGATGCCGGTGGCGAAGCCGCCCGCCGCGTCGAAGGCCGTACGCCGGAAAGAAGCGTTTCCCCCGAGGACGTTGCGGACCCGGACCCGTCCGGCGGGCAGCCCCCGGTAGGTGCAGCCGACCACCCAGTCGAACTCCTGCGGGAACCAGTCGGGGCGGCGGCCCGAGGCCCAGACCGGCACGGTCCGGCCGCCGACCGCCATCACGCGCGGGTCGGTGTACGCCTCGGCGAAGCGGCGCAGCCAGTCCCGCTCGGCCACGGCGTCGTCGTCGAGGAAGGCGAGCACCTCGCCGTACGAGGCGGCGATGCCGGTGTTGCGGCCCGCGGACAGTCCGCGGGGGCCCGCGTTGGCGAGCACCCGCACCTCCGCGGCCTCCTTGTACTCCTTCGTGAGCCGTTCCAGGAGTGCCGGGTTGTGGTCGACGACCAGCAGGGTCTCCAGCGCCGGGTACGACTGGGCGCGCACCGAGGCGACCGCCGCGAGGATGTCCTCCCAGCGGTCCTCGGTGTACACGCAGATCACGACGGAGATGCCGGGATCTCTCAAGACGACTCTCCCCGGCCCGTGCTGAGCATCGGCGAGTGCCGCACCTGCCGGCGCAGGTCACGCCGGTTGGAGCGCTCCTTGAGGATCACCTTGAGCACCCGCAGGCCGTCGCGTACGGCGCGCAGGTTGCTGGTGCCGTGGATGCGGAGGTACTCGTAGCTCGGGATCTCCTGCACCTTCAGGCCCGCCTTGACGACCCGGATGTTGATCAGGGTCTCGATCTCGAAACCGGTGCAGTCGAGGTCGATCTTGTCGAGGCAGTGCCGCCAGAACGCGTTGTACCCGTAGCACAGGTCGGTGTAGCGGGCGCCGAACTTGCGGTTGACGACAGTGCACAACGCCCAGTTGCCGAGCTTGCGGATGAAGGTCATGTCGTCGGTGCCACCGCCGTTGGCGAAGCGCGAGCCCTTGGCGAAGTCGGCGCCCGAGACCAGGGCGGACACGTACGACACGATTTCGTGGCCGTCGGCCGAGCCGTCCGCGTCCACCATGACGACGATGTCGCCGGTGCACGCCTCGAATCCGGTGATCAGGGCATCCCCCTTGCCCTTGCCCCGCTGCTCGACGACTTTCACCCCCGGCCACAACTCCCGTGCCACGTCGACGGTGTCGTCGGTCGAATTGCCGTCCACGAGGACCACTTCGTGTATCCAGCCGGGAAGTGTCTTGAAGACGTAGGGGAGATTCTCCGCCTCGTTCATGGCGGGGATCACCACGCTCACCGGCGGTGTGATCGCCAGATGAGTGGAGATCGGTCGGTATTCGGCAGCCATCGACGGATCCTGGCCCGACGCCGGCTGGCGCAGAACGGAACTCACGAGTCCTGTCCCTCTCGTCCGGTGGACCGCCCGCCCCTGGGCGGCCCGCTTATGTGCCCGGTTCGAAAGGGGGGTTCTCAGCCGCGGCGCGGAAAAAGGATCTCCGTATCGGCGGATGAGCTGGCAAAGCTGGCCGGTCTGCCGGAAAACGGCAGCCGGTCGCGCGGCACGACTCGGAAACGGCAGGTGTCACAGCTGTTGCGTCTGCGTTCACCGAGCACGGCACCCCCCCGGGTGAGATGTACGACGGTATTGATGATTGGACCGGTATGGCAAGACCTGGAAGCAGGCCTCACGTTTTTGTTGGTTTGGCCGTTACGCAACTTTGGCCGACCCTGTTCATTTACTCGAACGGATTTTCCTCGCCCGTTCGTGAATTCGCTCCACCGGTCGCATTCGTACCAGCAGCAGCAGGAGAAGGCTGATCACGGCGACGGCGACGATCCCGCCGCGCCACGACCAGCGGTGGGTGGCGAGCATGCCCTGGGCGACCAGCATGTCCAGGGCGACGGCACCCGCGAGCGCGGTGAGGACCCGGGTGAACGGGTCGAGGCCACGCAGCCCCAGGGTGATCGCCGTGGCCGGCGCGGCGAGCAGGAACAGCAGGGCGAGCGGTGCCCGCAGCGGTGAGCCGGAGTCGGTCAGAGCGAGCAGCGCGCCGCTCGCTCCGACGGCCGTCGCCGCTCCCGCGAGCACGGGTCCCAGGTCCCTCCCCGGTCCTGGTCGTGCCCGTTCGTCCGCTGTTGACGATGACTTGAGCCGTATGGTCTGCATGGCCGACTTTGCCCCCCAAGGCGCCGGATGCCGGGCTTCAATGTCGCGCAGTCGAACGGGGGGCGTCAAGCGGGTCTTTGGACATGACCGTTCCTTGATGTCACAGGTGATCCGGGATCGCCACGGAAGCGGCTGGTTGCGACAGAAAAAGATTTGGCATGGACACTTCCCGTCAACACGCGCGGTTGGTACGAAAGTTGTGGCAGAGATCCTGCTAAAGGGAGGTTCCATGAGACGTTCCCGATTTACGGCATACGTGACTTCACTCCTCCTCGCCACCGGCCTCACCCTCACCGGGGCGGCCGCGACGCAGGCGCAGGCCGCGACCGGGGGCTACGTGGCGCTCGGCGACTCGTACTCCTCCGGCGTCGGCGCCGGCAGCTACATCGGTTCGAGCGGCAGCTGCGACCGCAGCACCAACGCCTATCCGTACCTGTGGAACGCCGCCCACAGCCCGTCCTCGTTCTCGTTCCTCGCCTGCTCCGGCGCCACCACCGACGACGTGCTCTCCGGCCAGCTCGGCACGCTCAGCTCCTCGACCGCCCTGGTCTCCCTCACCATCGGCGGCAACGACGCGGGCTTCGCCGACGTCATGACGACCTGTGTGCTCAACTCGGACAGCACCTGCCTGTCCCGGATCAGCACCGCCGAGGCGTACGTCGACTCCACCCTCCCCGGCAAGCTCGACGCCGTGTACGACGCGATCCGTGCCAAGGCGCCCAACGCCAGGGTCGTCGTCCTCGGCTACCCGCGCTTCTACCAGCTGGGCACCGCCTGCCTCGGCCTCTCCGCGACCAAGCGCTCCGCCATCAACAACGCCGCCGACTACATCGACACCGCCATCGCCAAGCGCGCCGCCGACCACGGTTTCACCTTCGGCGACGTGCGCGGCGCGTTCTCCGCCCACGAGATCTGCTCCGGCAGCTCGTGGCTGCACAGCCTCAACCTGCTGGACATCACCGAGTCGTACCACCCCACCGCGGGCGGCCACTCCGGCGGCTATCTGCCGGTCCTGACCAGCAACGCGTGAGCCGGCGGTCCCTCAGCCCCCGGTCACGAGCTGGAAGGTGACGGCGAATCGGAGGCCCCGGCGCTCGGGGTCTCCGTCGTCGAGGTGCACGTGACCGAGAACGGCACCGCGTCGGACGTGGTCCGCACCGGGCTGCGCACCTCGACCGCGATCGCGTCGTTCAGGGTCCCGCTGTCGGACCAGGTCGTGACGGTCACCTTGGTCTGCCGGGTCTTCCCGCCGCCGTCCGGGAAGGACAGCGTCTTCCACCCCTGGTCGTCGAGCGACCCCTTCTTCAGCACCCACCGGTACTCGACCTGCGCGGGCACCCTGCCGACCGTGAACGTCGCCGTGAACGAGGGCGCCTGCGCCGTCGACGGCGGGCAGCTCCCCGAGTAGTCGGTACCGGACCCCGCCACGCTCACCTGCACGCTCTGCGCGGCCGCACTGCTGCTCGCGGACGCCGACGCCGACGGCGACGCGGACTTCGTGACGCTGCTCCGGCTCGGTGCGGGCGAACTGAGACTGCCGGCCGACTGACCCGCCCCGGCGTCGCCGCCGTTCCCGCCCCCGTTGTCGTGGTGGAGCAGGGCGTACACCAGCCCGCCCAGTGCGAGGGCGACCAGGACCAGGCCGACGAGCAGGACGGTACCGGCGTTGCGGTTGCCGCCGCGGTTGTCCTCCTCCGGCGGCCGGGGGCCCGTCGGGGTGGGCAACGGAGGCGTGGGGGAGCTCCGGTAGGGCTGGTGGGCGACCTGGGTCGGGGCTTCGTACGGCGCCGGGACCGGAACGGTCACCGCGGTGCCCGGGGTGCCGCCGGCCGCGATCAGCCGCAGGTCCCGCTCGGCCTGTTCGGCGGGGAGCCGGGCGGCCGGGTCCTTGCGGAGCAGGCCCTCGACGACCGGGCCGAGCGGCCCCGCCCGGTACGGCGGCGGCAACTCCTCGTCCACCACGGCACGCAGGGTGCTCAGCGGGGTGTCCTGCCGGAACGGCGAGGCTCCCTCGACCGCCGCGTACAGCAGCACTCCGAGCGACCACAGGTCGGACTCGGGGCCGAACGCGCGTCCGAGCGCCCGCTCCGGGGCGAGGTACTCGGGCGAGCCGATGACCTCACCGGTCATGGTCAGCGCCGAGCTGCCCTCGACGGTCGCGATGCCGAAGTCGGTGAGCACCACCCGGCCGTCGTTCGACAGCAGCACGTTGGCCGGCTTCACGTCCCGGTGCAGCACCCCGGCGGCGTGCGCGGACCGCAGCGCGGACAGCACCTCGGCGCCGATGCCCGCGGCCCGCTGCGGGGACATCGGGCCCTCCGCCTCCAGCGCGTCGGCCAGCGACACCCCTCGGACCAACTCCATGACGACCCAGGGCCGTCCGCCCTCCATCGCGACGTCGTACACCGTGACCACGTTGCGGTTGGCGATCCGGGCGGCGGCCCAGGCCTCGCGCTCCAGCCGGGCGTACATCCGCTCCACGTCGGGGCCGGGCAGCCCGGCCGGCGCGCGCACCTCCTTGACGGCGACCTCACGGCCCAGCACCTCGTCACGGGCCCGCCACACGGTGCCCATACCGCCCTCGCCCAGCGGCGACAGCAGTCGGTAGCGGCCGGCGATCACTCGCTCTCGGCCGGGCTCATCGGTCACGGGTGCCCCCCACGGCAGCTCGCGCGAACTCATCACAAACGTAACTCAGAGCAGGGCGGAGGCGGCGCCCTTGAGGACCAGTCCGACACCCAGGGCCACGACCACGAGCGCCGAGGCGAGCGGGGTCGTCCTGCGGATAAGGGTGGCCAGGGGGTGGGTGGTCAGGCGAGGGCGTCCGTCCAGCACCCGAGTCATTCCCGTACCCAGCTTGACGACGGCGAACCCGGCGGCGGTCAGAGTCAGCGCGAGGCCGATGCCGTAGGCGACGACGAGGAGCAGACCGAACCAGGCCTGTCCGAGGGCGGCGGCACCGACGAGGACGACGACGGCGGACGGGCTGGGGACCAGTCCGCCGGCGAAGCCGAGGAGGAGGGTGCCGCGCAGCGTGGGGGCCGTCTCGTGGGTGTGGGTGTGGCCGCCGTGGGTGTGCGTGTGGGTGTGGCCGTGGGTGTGCCCGTGGTCGTGGTCGTGACCGTGACCGTGGTCGTGCTCGCGACCGTGACCGTGGTCGTGGTCGTGGTCGTGGTCGTGCTCGTGACCGTGGTCGTGCTCGCGACCGTGACCGTGGTCGTGGTCGTGGTCGTGGTCGTGCTCGTGACCGTGGTCGTGCCCGTGGCTGTGTTGGTGCTCGTCGTCCTGGGGGTGGCCGGCGGGGTGGGGGTGTCCGTCGGCGTGGGTGTGCGCCGTTGCGGCCAGTGCCAACTCGCGGGCGCGAGCGTGCTCGTGGTGCCGGGCGTGCTGGTGGACCCTGGTGCGCCAGGCCCTACGCGTCAGGTTCAGGCCTGCCGCCAGGACCATGAGGCCGCTGGCGATGCCCAGCCAGGCGATCACCGACGGGGTGGCCGCCGAACCCGCCGTGACCAGCACGCCCAGGGCGACCACGCCGAGGGTGTGGGTGACCGTGACCGACGCGGCCAGCGGGAGGACGTCGCGGAGCCGGGCGCGGCCGCCGCGGGCCGCCGCCGTCGCCGCCATCAGGGTCTTGCCGTGGCCCGGCGCGAGGGCGTGCATCGCGCCGAGGGCGATCGCGATGAACAGCGCGAGCGTGGCGAAGCCGAAGGTGAGGTGGTTGCGTGCGACCAGGTCGGTCAGGGCCTGGGTCCAGCGGTCGATGCCCCGGGGGAGGATCTCCGAGCCCGGGGCGTCCTGCCGTTCCGCGGCGAGCGCCGGGCCGCCCGGCCGGACCCGGACCGCGGCGGTCGTGATGTCGGCGGGGGAGGAGAGCAGGTCCTTGGGATAGCTGGTGAGTTCGTGCGAGAGCGAGGTCCTCGGCACGTCCGTCCTCGTCAGCGTCATCCGGTCACCGCGGGCCGTGATCTCCCGCCAGCCGGGGCCGGAGTCGGTGCCCGCGCTGTGGAAGCCGAGCGTGACGTCGGCGCCCTTCGGGAGCGGCGCGGTGAACCGGCAGGACACCCGCAGGGTGTTCAGTCCCGCCTGGCCGGGCCGGAGCCGGGCGTGACTGGTGGTGACGGTCAGGGGCGTGGACGTGCCGTCGACGGTGAGCCTGCTGCCGTCCGCCGCCGTCGTACAGCGCTGCCGCGCCCACGCGGCCGTGCCCAGCCGCTTCAGGTCCGGTTTGGCCTGGGTCGCCGGGATCTCGGCGAGGTCCTCGAAGTGGTCGACCCGGAGCTGTCCGGGGGCGGCGACCAGACCGTCGTACTTGTTGACGGTGAAGTTGCCGAGCGGGTGCGCGCTCGCGGCCGTGGCCGGGAGGAGGGTGAGGCCGCAGACGACGACGAGGAGGGCCGCGGCGCGGCGGCGGAGGTTCACTTCGAGGCCTCCAGCGCCTTACGGGCGGCGCGGGCGCCGAGCGGGGAGAAACCCGGGTTGAGTTCGAGGGCCTTGGTGAGGGCCGCGCGGCCGGCCGCCCGCTCGCCGTCGGCCAGCTCGATCATGCCCAGGTGGTAGCTGAAGGAGGCGTTGCGGTAGCCGGTGGCGGTGGCCTGGCGGGCGTACGGCAGCGCTTCCTCGTCGTGGCCGTTGACGTGCAGGGCCCAGGCCAGCGCGTCCGCCGTGTGGACGGTGTGGCGGCGGGCCCACTCGGCACGGGCGGCCTTCAGCGCCTCGGCCTTGTCGCCGTGGTCGGCGGCGGCGAGCGCGGTGTCCAGGTCGGCGTTGACGCCGTTGGCGCGGGCCAGCGCGATCCAGGCCTCGACGAGGGAGTACTGGTTCTCGGCCTTCTCCTTGTCGCCCTTGGCGCCCCGGTCCTCGTACAGCTCACCGAGTTCCACCAGGGGCTGGGGCAGCGGATAGCGGGAGACGACCAGCTCCATGCCCTTGATGGCGTCGGCGCGGTCGCCGCTCGCCGCCTGGGCGCGGGCCCGGCCCTCCAGCGCGGGGAGGTAGTTCTCGTCGGCGGTCAGGGCGCGGGCGTAGTAGTCGAGCGCACTCTTGTAGTCGCCCTGGTTCCAGGCGAGCAGGCCGAGCTGCGCGGCCACGTACGCGATGTCGCCCTTCGAGGTGGCCGTGGACAGCGCCTGCTGCAGGACCCGGCGGGCGGTCTTCACGTCACCCCGCAGCTCGCGCACGTACGCGTACCGGGTGAACACCGGTACGCCCGGCTTGCGCTGGTCGGCGAGGTCGGCCGCCTCGGCCGCGTCGGCGTACCGGCCGAGTTCGACCAGGGCGTCGATCCGGGAGGCCAGGGCGCCCGCGTTGTACGGGTTCTGCTTCAGCGCCCGGTCCGCGTAGGCGAGCGCGTCGGCGAACTGGTGCCGGGCGGCGGCGAGCGCGGCCTGCCCGGCCAGCGCCTGGTCGTTGCCCGGGGTGATCTCCAGGGCGCGCCTGAGGGCTTTGTCGGCCTGCGGATAGCGGGACGGGTCGCCCTTGGTACGGGCCTGCTCGACGTAGGCGAGGCCGAGGGTGGCCCAGCTGTCGGAGTCCTTCGGCTGGGTGCGCAGGTGGGCCTGGAGAGAGGCGATGCTCGCGTCGAGGCTGCCGCTCGCGAGCAGCGCCGGTGACACGGCACTCGACGCGGCGACCGGCGTCGCACCGCTGTCCCGGGACGCTCCGAAGGCGATGGCGCCGCCGGTCAGCGCCACGGCCAGCAGCACGGCGGAACCCGCGAGCCGGGCCCGCCGCCAGTTCCGCCCCGCGGCGGCGAACCGGCGCAGGGCGGTGACACGCTCGTCGGCGTTGCCGTCCGGCGTGTCCTTCGCGTCGGCGGGCTGCTTGTCGTTCGTACCCGGGGCCATGCCCTCTCCTAGTAGCTGTCGCATGGGGCGGCGCGGCCCGCTTCCGTGGGGGGTGGGGAGGGAGCGGGCCGCGCCAGTCTGTGAGGTGGGGAAGCGTCCCCTAGTACGGGCGCTGCATCCGGCGGCGCCACCAGCCGAACCCGGTGCCGATCAGCAGCACGCCCGCCGCACCCGCGGCCGCCGATCCCGCGATCAGCGTCGTGTTGCTGCCGCCGGAGCCGGGCAGGGCGTCACCGAGCGCGCTCTTCGTGGTGCTGCCGCTGCCGCTGCCGGTGCCCTTGGCGAGCGGACCGCGCGACCCGGAGGTCGGCTCGGCCACGTACGGGAAGTACTTCTCGAAGTTCTTGTCGTTCTTGTCGACCGCGTCGCCCAGGTCGTTCTTGGAACCGACCAGTTCGCCCTCCATGACCTGGAGCGCCTCGTCGATGACGTCGTCGGTGAGGCGGCGCCCGTTCGGGAAGCCCGCGTTGTCACCGTCCAGCACACCGAGCCGCTTGGGCTTGGCGGTGGGCTTGATGGACGTGTTCAGGCGGAGCATCTCCGACGGAGTGGCGTACGGCTGGAGGGTGTTGAGGCCCTTGACGCCCGTGAGGAACACGCTGACGAGGTCGTTGCGGGGTTCCTTCGGCGCCTTGATGTGGTAGATCGCCTCGATGAGCTTGGGCAGTTCCGGGTTGGTGACGTTCTTCAGGAACTGCGCGTCGTCCTTGGGCTGGGACGCGTTGAACTTGTCCTTGTCCTTCTGCGGGTTGACGACCTCGTTGACCAGCGGGTTGCCCAGGCGCGAGACCTGCGTGTAGTAGCCCTGGGCGTTCCGGCGCTGGGTCGTCGCGTAGATGCCGACGGTCGGACGTGACGCCGACTGCCGGATCAGGTCGTTCGGCACCTGGAGGGCGATCGTGTTGACGTTGTAGCCCTTGAGGGTGTCGTTGCCGACCTCGGAGAGGTTGCCGCCGTACAGCAGGTCGAAGACGCGCAGGTCGGCGAAGAACGGGTCGTCGGCCTGGCCAGCGAAGGTCGCGCCGCCGTTGGTGGTCTTGTAGATGGCCTGGGAGCGCAGCTTCGCGTAGTCCGGCATCGACGCCTTGCCGACGTCCGACGGGGCCGCCGGGATGTCGCTGGCGATCCTCGACGTGTACTGCTGCTTGCCGTTCTTGAGCTTGATGAGGTCGAGGTTGTACGACTGCGTGACGTTCAGGTCCGGGTCGGTCAGGTTGTCGACCACACCCGTGTTGTAGAGGAACGTCTTCTTGTTCTTGATCTGTGTCTTGAAGGTGTAACGGAAGATCAGGTCGTCCTTCGCGTCACCGTTGTTGTCGATGTGGATGTCGTACTGGGCGTCGTCCGCGAACTGGTAGAAGTTCGGGCCGCCCGCCGGCTCCTCGAAGGGGATGTAGTCCGACACGATCGTGGTGGTGTCGGGCTTGTCCGGGCTGACGAACGCGTACAGGTCCGTGTTGTCGTACTGCGGGGTCCCCGAGATGAGGGGGGCTTCCCGGTGGGAGGAGGCAGCGGCCACCCCCGGTTCCAGCGCGGCGACGCTGGCGGCTGTGATTCCGCCGGTGGCCAGTGCCCCACAGATGAGGGTGACAAGGCCCTTGCGCCGCGCACCGCTCCTGGAGATTTGAGGTGTCATGCCGTCCGTCCCTCGGTCCCAACTTGCTTGACGGACGGGTATACGGACCCGGAGGGCCGTTTGGATTGGTCGAAAGAAAAAAATCTTTTCTTCCTGCTCGACCCGCGTTTTTGCCCCCCGCTTACGTACCTCTGCCGGAGGTGCGTCCAGGTGCGAATGCGTGATACGGGAGGACGGGCCGGGTGCGGCCACAGGAGGAGGGACGGGGTGGAGGCGGACCAACTGCTGGTGCTCGTCGCCGGTGGCGACCAGAAGGCGTTCGAGGACCTCTACGGTCTGGTCTCCGGTCCGGTGTTCGGACTCGTACGGCGCGTGGTCCGCGATCCCGCCCAGTCGGAGGAGGTGGCCCAGGAGGTGCTCCTCGAACTCTGGCGCTCGGCACCCAAGTTCGATCCCGGTCGGGGCAGTGCCCTCTCCTGGATCCTCACCCTCGCCCACCGCCGCGCCGTCGACCGGGTGCGCAGCGCCCGCGCGGCCGGCGAACGCGAACAGCGCGAGGCCCTGCGCGCCGGCGAAACCGCCTTCGACCAGGTCGCCGAAACGGTGGAGGCCGGTCTGGAACGCGAATGGGTGCGCCGCTGCCTGGACCGGCTCACCGCCCTGCAGCGCCAGTCCGTGACCCTCGCCTACTACGACGGCTACACGTACCGTGAGGTCGCCGAGCGGCTCAAGCTGCCGCTGGGCACGGTCAAGACCCGGATGCGCGACGGACTCAGCCGGCTGCGCGACTGCCTCGGAGGTGTGGCGTGAGCCTGGTCGGCCGCCTGCTGCACCGCGAGGACCTGCACTCCCTGGCGGCGCCCTACGCCCTGGACGCCCTGGAGCCCGGCGAGCGGCGCCGCTTCGAGAAGCACCTCAAGGGCTGCGACCGGTGCGCCGAGGAGGTGCAGGCGCTGACCGAGGACGCGGTACGGCTCGCCTGGTCGACGGCCGCCCCGCCGCCCCTCGCGATGCGCGACCGGGTGCTGGCCGCCGTCCGCGCCACCCCGCAGGAGCCGGCCCCGGGCCGGGAGCGCGTCCCCAGTCTGCCGCCGCACGTCTGGGGCGTGCAGCCGCCGCCGAAGCGCCGGCGGCCGCGCCCCGTGTTCGTGCCGTTCGCCACCGCCACGGCCGCCGCCGCGCTGGTCGTCGCCTCGCTGTTCGCGGTGCAGGCCGGGCGGACGCAGGACCGGCTCGACGCCGAGCGTGCCCAGTCGCGTGAGATCGCCCACGTTCTGAGCGCGCCCGACGCCCGCGCGGTCGGCGCCGAGGACGCGCAGGGCCGAAGTATCGGAGCGGTCGCGTCCGTTTCGGAGGGGCAGGTGATCGTCACGCTCAGCGGATACGGCGCGCTGCCGAACGGGCGCGTGCATCAACTCTGGCTGATGCGCCCCCGTGCGCAACCGCGCTCCCTGGGCCTTTTCCAGGCCGACACGCCCCTGGTGGCCACGGGTCTGGTCAAATCCGCGACGTCACTCGCCGTGACCGTCGAGCCTGCCGGTGGGTCAGCGCAACCCACCAGCCAGCCAGTTGTCCAACTCGCCCTGAAATCGGTCGGATTCGGAGAGTGATCGAAGAGGGGTCGTCAACACCCTTGCGGGGAAGGTGAATCCTGTGACCGCGATACACGGGTGCCCCAACGGGGCGATAGGGTTACCCTGCCCGGGCCGGGTGGACTCGTACGGGTGGGGAGTGACATGGAGCAGATAACACGCAGCAGGGCGAGGGTCCCTGCGATCACCTGCGGGAGCAGCGCGACCAGTTCGCGCCTCGACCGCCATCTGTCGGTGCTGGCGGGTCCCGCCATACCGCAGCAGCAGGCGGTCGAGGCGACGTCTCTGATGCGTGAGCTGACCGCGCGGGCACCCGCACAGCGCAGCGACCGGGGCGCACGGGTCAGCCGTGTCTCGCTCTTCGCACCGCTGCGCAGGCTGCGCCGTTCGCTGTTCGGCGGCAACCGGCACTGACCGCAAGGCCCGCGCTCAGGCGACCACACCGTCCCGGCGCAGCGCTGCTGACTCGGCGTCCGTCATCCCCACGGCACGCAGCAGCGCCTCGGTGTGCTGCCCGAGCGCGGGCACGTCACCCATCCGTGCCCCGTCCCCGCCGGGCAGCGTGATGGGCGGCAGCAGCGCGCGCAGCGGCCCGACCGGTGACCCCACTTCCCGCCACCGCTCCCGGGCCGCCAGTTGCGGATGCTCCGCCAGCTCCGTCAGGTCCCGCAGCCGCGCGCACGCGATGCCCGCCGCCTCCAGCCGCGCCAGCGCCTCCTCGGCGCCGAGCGCCCCGAGGGCCCTGCCCACCAGTTCGTCGGTGCGCGCCCGGTTCGCCACCCGCGCCGCGTTCGTCGCGAACCCCGGATCCTCCCCCAGCTCCGGCCGCCCCAGAACCCGCTCGGCCAGCCGCCGCCACTCCCGGTCGTTCTGCACCGACACCAGCACCCGGGCGCCGTCCGCGGTCGGATAGGCGTCGTACGGCGCGATCACCGCGTGCGCGAGGCCGGTGCGCTCCGGTGGTGTCCCGTCGTGGATCGTGTGGTGCAGCGGATGCCCCAGCCACTCGGCCAGCGCCTCCAGCATCGACACCTCCACCGGCCCGCCCCGCCCGGTCGTACCGCGCCGCACCAGTGCCGCGAGGACGCCCGAGAAGGCGTACATGGCCGCCGCGATGTCCGCCGCCGGGATCCCCGCCTTGACCGGCTGCTCCGGCGTCCCGGTCACCGACACCAGCCCCGCCTCGCACTGCACGAGCATGTCGTACGCGCGTCTGCCCGCGTACGGCCCCGACGCGCCGTACCCCGAGATGTCGACGGCGACCAGACGGGGGTGGGCGGCGCACAGCGTGGCCGCGTCCAGCCCGAGCCGGGCCGCGGCACCGTGCGCCAGGTTCTGCACGAAGACGTCGGCATCCGCGACGAGCCGGCGCACGACGTCCGCGCCGCGCGGGTCCTTCAGGTCCACCGCGATGGACTCCTTGCCCCGGTTGCACCACACGAAGTGCGAGGCGAGCCCGCGCGCGGCGGTGTCGTAGGCGCGCGCGAAGTCGCCGCCGTCGACGCGTTCCACCTTGATGACGCGGGCGCCGAGGTCGGCGAGCTGCCGGGTGGCGAACGGCGCGGCCACGGCCTGCTCGACGGCGACGACGGTGATGCCCTCCAGGGGCAGCGGGAGACGGTCCATGGCCCGGATCATGTCCCGCGACCGGCCGATCTGTCAGCAGCGCCCGTGACGGCAAAGGAATCCGGGACCGGTCAGAGCAGCGTCAGCTGACCCGCCGGACCCTCCTCGGGGTGCTCCAGGACCGACGCCGGTCCCCGGGACGCGTCCGGGGGCGGGAGCACGCCCGCCGCCCTCAGTTCCGTCGCCGTGATCGGCGCGCCGGTCTCCAACTCGTCCCGCCGGGACCGCACGTCCGTCAGCAGGGCCAGGACCGTGATCAGTTCCAGGAGTTCCGACGTCCAGGACTGGGACCAGGCCGCCGGTACGATCGCCGCCAGCGTCCCGGGGGCGCCCGGCTCCGCCGTCCGCGCCGCGAACCACGCCTGAAGGACACGAGTTTCGCCCGTCCGGAAGTCCCAGGCCTCCGGGGGGACCGGCGAGATGCGGCCCTCGTCGATGTGGAGGGCCTCCTCTTCGGGGTCGTAGCGGATCGTGAGGGGGCGGGACGGCAGCGGGGCCCGGACGTAGGGGCGGCGGCCGCCGGGGAGCTTGGGGCGCTCGCCGTGCCGGCGGAGCAGCCAGAGGGCGCGGTGGCCCAGCTCCACGCCGTGGGACCAGAGGCCGGGGTCCTCGGTGAGCGGGACGGTGAGGTCGGCGCGGACCGTCGCCAGGGTCCAGGCGAGGAGGTCCGGGGGAGTGGCGGTGCGGCCCAGCCGGCCGGTCAGGTGGTCCAGCAGGCCGGGGGCCAGGTTGGGTTCCGCGCCGCCGGGGCGCCGGTACAGCGGGCGGATGCGGCCCGCGCGCAGGGTCGGCAGCAGGGAGGTCGCCAGCAGGGGCAGGCCGTCCGCCGACTCCGCCGACTCCACCGCGAAGACCTGGTGGTCGTCGGCCACCCGCCACAGCTCCGGACGGGCCGTGTCGAGCAGGCGGTGGTCCGGGATCAGCCACTGTTCGTCGAAGGGGGCGGACAGGACGCGGACCGGGTCCGGGAACGGGTCCGCGGCCTGTGCCAGCCTCTCCGTGCCGGTCGGCTGCCCGGGGAGCTGGGGCACCGCCGAGCGGACCGTCCGGGCGCGCGTCGGCTCGAACAGGGTCTCCCGTTCGGGGCCGTCGGCTCTGAGGAGGGTCTCCCAGCGGCTCTTCAGGGTTGCCGGGTCCGGGGCCGTCGGCCACCCCCGGCCGAGCCGTAGTGGTGCGACGGACCACGGCATGAGGTCCGCGAGCGGCGGAGCGTCGTCGCGCGTCACGCCCGGCATCGTACGACGACTTCAGGGGGCGTCGAGCGTGACCGTGAAGGAGAAACGGTCCCCCCGGTACTGGATGACCGCCAGGTCCAGGACCCGGTCGGCGGTGTCGTAGATGACGCCCGTGTAGTGCAGGATCGGGCTGAGGAGCGGTACTCGGAGCAGCCGGGCCGTCTCCGGGTCGGCCAGCCGCGCCTCGACCGTGTCCGTGATGCGGCTGATCTCCGCGCCCACGACGTCCCGGAGCACCTTGGTCATCGGCCACCGGACCAGGTCCTCCGGGGCGATGCGCTCGGCGAGTTCGGGGCGGACGTGGTTGCGGGCGTGGTTGGTCGGCTCACCCGTCTGTTCGTCGCTGCGCAGCCGGTGGTAGGCCGTCACCTCCGCGAGATCCGGGAAGAACTCGGCGAGTTCGCCGGTCACCGGCACCGTGCCGTGGTCCAGCAGCTCCGCCGTCATGCCCGACTGCTGGGCCACGATCGCGTCCACCGAGCCGAGGAGCCGGACCGGGGAGCCCCGCCGGGCGTCCGGTTCGATGAACGTGCCGCGGCGGCGGTGCCGGCTGATCAGGCCCTCGTCCTCCAGCTCCTTCAGCGCCTGCCGCATGGTCAGCACGCTCACGCCGTAGTGCTCCGCCAGCCTCTCCTCGGTGGGCAGCCGGAGCGGGTCCCGGGGCGAGCGGCCGAGTATCGAGGCGCGCAGCGACTGCGACACCTGGTACCAGAGCGGCAGCTTGCGGTTCAGGACGATCGAGTCCGGGGCGAAGGAGGTCACGGGCCATCCGTACCGTCGGCGGATCTTCAGTGCAAGGGGCGGAAGTGGCGTTCCAGGCCCTGCCAGACGTCGTCGTAGCGCCGCTGGAGGTGTTCGGCGGTCGCCGCCTGCGGGGTGAGGGTCAGCGGCCAGCGGGTCTCGAACATGAACGCCAGGCCGTCCGCCACCTTCTGGGGCCGCAGCTCGGCCGTGCTCGCCCGGTCGAAGGTCTCCCGGTCCGGGCCGTGCGCCGACATCATGTTGTGCAGCGAGCCACCGCCCGGCACGAAGCCCTCCGCCTTCGCGTCGTAGGCGCCCTCGATCAGGCCCATGTACTCGCTCATCACGTTCCGGTGGAAGTACGGCGGCCGGAAGGTGTTCTCGCCCACCAGCCAACGCGGGGCGAAGACCACGAAGTCGACGCCCGCCAGGCCGGGGGTGTCGGACGGGGAGGTCAGCACGGTGAAGATCGACGGGTCGGGGTGGTCGTACGAGATGCTGCCGAGCACGTTGAAACGGCGGAGGTCGTAGACATAGGGCACATGGGTGCCGTGCCAGGCGACCACGTCCAGGGGGGAGTGGTCGTAGGTGGCGGTCCACAGGTTCCCGCAGAACTTGTTGACCACCTCCACCGGGCCCGGCGCGTCCTCGTAGGCGGCGACGGGGGCCAGGAAGTCCCGGGCGTTGGCGAGGCCGTTGGCGCCGATCGGGCCGAGGTCGGGGAGCCGGAAGGGGGCGCCGTAGTTCTCGCACACGTAGCCCCGGGCCGAAGCGTCCAGCAGCTCCACACGGAAGCGGACACCCCGGGGGATCAGCGCCACGTGGGCCGGTTCCACCCGCAGGAGACCGAACTCCGTGTGCAGCAGCAGGCCGCCGTGCTCCGGGACGATCAGCAGTTCGCCGTCCGCGTCGGAGAAGACCCGCTCCATCGAGGCGTCGGCGTGGTAGAGGTGCACGGCCATGCCGGTGCGCTGGGTCGCGTCGCCGTTGCCGCCCAGGGTCCACAGGCCGGCGAGGAAGTCCGTGCCCTCCGGGGGCGGGGGCAGGGGGTTCCAGCGCAGCCGGTTCGGGTCGGCCGCGAGGTCCGTGAACGGGGCGGTGCGCACCGCCCCGTTGTCGGCGACCCGGGTGAACGCCGGGTGGGCGGCCGAGGGGTGGATCCGGTAGAGCCAGGAGCGGCGGTTGTGGGCCCGCGGCTCGGTGAAGGCCGTACCGCTGAGCTGTTCCGCGTACAGGCCGAGCGGGGCGCGCTGCGGGGAGTTGCGGCCCTCGGGCAGGGCGCCCGGCACCGCCTCCGAGGAGTGCTCGTTGCCGAACCCGGAGAGGTACGCCAGTTGCTCGGCGGTCTTCCGGGCCTCCGCGCGCCCGGACCCGTCCGCGCCGGAGGTGACCCCGTCGCCCATGATCGCTCCCTCAACCTGCCGGCCGTCGATTCCTATGCATCACCGTAGGATTGCGCGGAGCTCCGTGCAAGAGGGTCCGGGATCATCCCCGAGGAGGGTGGGAACCCGACTTCAGGGGGATCCGGCCGGCGGCCCGCTGTTCTACGCTCCCCGGCATGTGGTCGAAGCGTGGACTGCCGGGCGGACTCGCGGTCCCCGCGTTGCTGCTGGTCGCGGCGGCGGGGTGCGGGATCGGGGAGGCGCACCAGCGGCCGGGGACGGGGTCGCCCGCACCGGTGGGCAAGATCCTGGACGACACGGACGAGAGCGGGCGCCACTACCGGGAGATCGGCAGGAAGCAGGCGCCCCAGGTGGACACCGAGGTCACCCCGGACCCGGCCGGCGGCTGGGACGTCCGGCTCGACCTGCACCGCTTCCGGCTCTCCCCGGCCGGCGCCGGGGCGGCCGCGGTGGCCGGGCACGGCCTCGCCTACCTCTTCGTGGACGGCGGCCTGGTGACCCGGCTGCGCACCTCGGCGTACCACCTCCCGGCCGGACTCGTCCCGCACGGCACCCACCACGTCACCGCCCGGCTCTACGCGGACGACGGCACGGTGTGGGCGGTGCAGGGCAAGCCGGTGGAGAGCACGGCGGACGTCACGGCGTCCGGCGCCGAGACGACGACCCCGTCGGCGGGGACCCCCACGGCGAACGGCGCCCCCACGGGATGAGCGTCCCCGCGTTCCGCCGCCGTTGCGGGGGGCGAGCTTCACCTGATTCTTACGGAAGGGCATCATGAAGCCGTGCCCCCAGCGACCCCGCTCCGTAAAGCGCCCGTTCAGCGCCGCAGCGCCGAACGGCTGACCAGGATCCTCGACGCCTGCGCCGACCTCCTCGACGAGGTGGGCTACGACGAGCTGAGCACCCGGGCCGTCGCGGTGCGCGCCGGGGTGCCCATCGGCTCGGTGTACCGCTTCTTCGGCAACAAGCGGCAGATGGCCGACGCCCTCGCGCTGCGCAACCTGGAGCGCTACACCGAGCGGGTCACGGAGCGGCTGAAGGACGCGCCGAGGGGCGACTGGCGCACCGCGATGGACGCGGTGCTCGACGAGTACCTGGCGATGAAGCGCACCGCCCCGGGCTTCTCGCTCGTCGACTTCGGCAACCAGATCCCGGTCGGCGACCGCCACGCGGAACCGAACCACAGGGTCGCGGACCGCCTGACCGACCTGCTCGCCGCCTACCTGGGCCGCTCCCCGGACGACGTGCTGCGCCGCACGTTCCTGGTCGCGGTGGAGACGGCCGACACCCTGGTCCACCTGTCCTTCCGGATGGCCCCGGAGGGCGACGAGGCGATCATCGCGGAAACCCGGGAGCTGCTGCGGGCGTACCTCGCCCGAGTCCTGGACTGACGGTCCCCACGAACGCCCCGCGCCCGAAGCGCAACACCCCTCCCTCATCGGCATACCGCCCGGTATGCTCGCCCCGAGTACGGCCGCCCCCCGTCGCCGCAGCCTCCCGGAGGCCCCGCATGCCCCGCACCGCCCTGCGTATCTGCCCCCTCTGCGAGGCGACCTGCGGCCTCACCCTCACCATCGAGGGCACCCGCGTCACCAGCGCCCGAGGCGACCGCGACGACGTCTTCAGCAAGGGCTTCATCTGCCCGAAGGGCGCCTCCTTCGGCGCCGTGGACGCCGACCCCGACCGCCTGCGCACCCCCCTCGTCCGCAGGGACGGCGAACTGCGCGAGGCCACCTGGGCGGAGGCCTTCGACGCGGTCGCCGCCGGAATCAGGCCCGTCGTCGAGCGGTACGGCGCCCACTCCGTCGGCGTCGTCCTCGGCAACCCCAACGTGCACACCGTGGCCGGCGCCCTCTACCCCCAGGTGCTGCTCGCCACCCTCGGCACCCGCAGCGTCTTCACCGCGTCCACGGTCGACCAGATGCCCAAGCACGTCTCCAGCGGCCTGCTCTTCGGCGACGCCAACGCGATACCGGTGCCCGACCTGGACCGCACCGACCACCTCCTCCTCATCGGCGCCAACCCCCTGGAGTCCAACGGGAGTCTGTGCACCGCCCCCGACTTCCCCGGCAAGCTGAAGGCGCTCAGGGCCCGCGGCGGCACCCTCACCGTCATCGACCCGCGCCGTACCCGCACCGCCCGGCTCGCCGACCGGCACATCGCGATCCGGCCCGGCGCGGACGCCCTGTTGCTCGCCGCGCTGGCCCAGGTCCTCTTCACGGAGGGCCTGGTGGACCTCGGCGACCTCGCCCCGCACGCCGAAGGCCTCGACGAACTCCGCGCGGCCCTGGGCGACTTCACCCCTGACGCGGTCGCCCCGGCCTGTGACGTGGACGCCGGCACGATCCGGGTCCTCGCCCGTGAACTCGCCGCCGCCCCCACCGCCGCCGTGTACGGCCGCATCGGCAGCTGCACCGTCCCGCACGGCACCCTCGCCAGCTGGCTGGTCGACGTCCTCAACATCCTCACCGGCAACCTCGACCGGCCCGGCGGCGCGCTCTTCCCGCAGGCCGCCACCGACCGCACCCCCCGCCCGGCGGGGCCCGGCCGCGGCTTCGCGCTCGGGCGCTGGCGCTCCCGGGTGAGCGGGCACCCGGAAGCCAAGGGCGAGTTGCCGCTCTCCGCGCTCGCCGAGGAGATCGACACCGAGACCGCCGAAGGGGAGCCGATCCGGGCACTGATCGCCGTCGCGACCAACCCGGTGCTCTCCGCGCCCGACGGCATCCGTCTCGACAAGGCCCTCGACTCCCTCGACTTCATGGTCAGCGTCGATCCCTACCTCAACGAGACCGCGCGCCACGCCGACGTCGTGCTGCCCCCGCCGCCGCCCTCGCAGAGCCCGCACCACGACTTCGCCTTCAACACCCTCGCCGTCCGCAACCAGGTCCGCTACAGCCGCCCCGCCGTGCCGCTGGAACCCGGCCGGATGGCGGAGACCGAGATCCTGGCCCGGCTGATCCTGGCGGCCGGCGGCATGCACGGCGCCGAACCGTCCGCCGTCGACGGCCTGGTCATCGGCCAGACCCTGGGCAAGGCGGTCACCGAGGCCCACTCACCCGCGCACGGCCGCGACCCGGGGGAACTCGCCGCCCTGCTCACCGGGGACACCGGCCCCGAGCGCCGGCTGGACATGATGCTGCGCCTCGGCCCCTACGGCGACGGCTTCGGCGCCCGGCCCGACGGGCTCACCCTCCAGCGGCTGCTGGCCCACCCGCACGGCATCGACCTCGGCCCCCTCGCGTCCCGCCTGCCGCAGCCGCTGAAGACGAGGAGCGGCAGGATCGAACTGCTGCCGCGGCCCATCGCCGAGGACCTGCCCCGGCTGCGCGCGGCGCTCGGCGACCGCCCCGCCGGACTCGTCCTCGTCGGCCGTCGGCACCTGCGCTCCAACAACAGCTGGATGCACAACGTGCCCGCCCTCACCGGCGGCTCCAACCGCTGCACCCTGCAGATCCACCCCGAGGACGCCGAGCGGCTCGGCGTGCGCGACGGGGCCGACGTGCGCGTCAAGGGCGCCGGGGGAGAGGTGGTCGCCCCCGCCGAGGTCACCGACGGCGTCCGCAAGGGCGTCGTCAGCCTCCCGCACGGCTGGGGCCACGACCGCCCCGGCACCCGGCTCGGCCACGCCGCGACCGTCCCCGGCGTCAACGTCAACCAGCTCCTCGACGGCAGCCTGCTCGACCCGCTGTCCGGCAACGCCGTGCTCAACGGCATCCCCGTCGAGGTGACCGCAACGCCGTGACCTGGAATTCTGCGCTTATTGCTCGCATGTCAACGTCTTGTTAACGACGTTTGACGCGACCTAACGTCGTCCGCACCGCCGGCCCTGGTGGGAGTTCAAGGGCGAACGTTAGGTGTTCCACTCATGCTGACCATCCTCGGCTTCGCCATGATCGCGACCTTCCTGGTCCTGATCATGCTGAAGAAGATGTCGCCGATCGCGGCGCTCGTGCTGATCCCCGCGCTGTTCTGCGTGTTCGTCGGCAAGGGGGCCAAGCTCGGCGACTACGTCATCGACGGCGTCACGAGCCTCGCGCCGACCGCGGCGATGCTCATGTTCGCGATCGTCTACTTCGGTGTGATGATCGACGTCGGCCTCTTCGACCCGGTCGTCAGGGGAATCCTGAGGTTCTGCAAGGCCGACCCGCTGCGGATCGTCGTCGGCACGGCCCTGCTCGCCGCGATCGTCTCCCTCGACGGCGACGGCTCCACGACCTTCATGATCACCGTCTCGGCGATGTACCCGCTGTACAAGCGGCTGAAGATGAGCCTGGTCGTGATGACCGGTGTCGCCGCCATGGCCAACGGCGTGATGAACACCCTGCCCTGGGGCGGCCCCACCGCCCGCGCCGCGACCGCGCTGAAGCTGGACGCGAGCGACATCTTCGTCCCGATGATCCCGGCGCTCGCCGTCGGCCTGCTCTTCGTCGTCGCCCTCGCCTACGTCCTGGGCCGCCGCGAGCGCAACCGGCTCGGCGTGCTGACCCTGGACGAGGCGCTGGTGGCGGAGCGGGAGACGGAGACCGTGCTGGTCGGCGCCGGGACCGGCACCGGGAAGTCCCCGGCGCTCGGGGGCGGTTCGGGTTCCGGCACCGACGCGGAGCCGCCCGGGGAGGACGAGGCCTTCCAGGGCCTGGACCCGCACCGCGACACGCTGCGCCCCCGGCTGTACTGGTTCAACGCGGCGCTCACCGTCGTCCTGCTCACCGCCATGATCATGGAGTGGCTGCCGATCCCGGTGCTGTTCCTGCTCGGCGCCGCGCTGGCGCTGACCGTCAACTTCCCGCAGATGCCGGACCAGAAGGCCCGGATCGCCGCCCACGCCGAGAACGTCCTCAACGTCTCCGGCATGGTCTTCGCCGCCGCCGTCTTCACCGGCGTCCTCCAGGGCACCGGCATGGTCGACCACATGGCCGAGTGGCTGGTCGGCAACATCCCCGACGGCATGGGCCCGCACATGGCCCTCGTCACGGGCGTGCTGAGCATCCCGCTGACCTACTTCATGTCCAACGACGGCTTCTACTTCGGCATCCTCCCGGTCCTCGCCGAGGCCGGGCAGGCCCACGGGGTCCCCGCCGTGGAGATCGCCCGCGCCTCGATCGTCGGCCAGCCGCTGCACATGTCCAGCCCGCTCGTCCCCGCCGTCTACGTCCTGGTCGGCATGGCCAAGGTCGAGTTCGGGGACCACACCCGCTTCGTCGTGAAGTGGGCCGCCCTGACATCCCTGGTGGTGCTCGGGGCAGGGATCCTGTTCGGAATCGTCTGAGCCACCCGGGCAACCCAGGGCGGGAGGACTTCACCATGGCGCCTGGCAGGAACCGCGGCTGGCTGCTCCGTCTCGTCATCGCCTTCGGCTTCGCGCAGGGGGCGGTGTCGATGGCCCGGCCCGCCGTCTCCTACCGGGCCCTCGCGCTCGGCGCCGACGAGCGGGCGGTCGGCGTCATCGCGGGTGTCTACGCGCTGCTCCCGCTGTTCGCCGCCGTGCCGCTCGGCCGCCGTACCGACCTCGGCCGCTGCGCGCCCCTGCTGCCGGCCGGCGTGGTGCTGATATCCGGCGGCTGTGCGCTCAGCGGCCTCGCCGGCTCCCTCGGGGCGATGGCCCTGTGGAGCGGGGTGATGGGCCTCGGCCACCTCTGTTTCGTGATCGGTGCCCAGTCGCTGGTGGCCCGCCAGTCCGCCGCGCACGAACAGGACCGCAACTTCGGTCACTTCACCATCGGGGCGTCGCTCGGCCAGCTGGTCGGCCCGATCGCGGCCGGTGCGCTGATCGGCGCCCCCGACATGGCGGGCAGCAGCGCGCTCGCACTCGTGGTGGCGGGCGCGGGCGCGGCCGTCGCGCTGACGTCGCTGTGGCGCATCGAGGACCGTACGGCGGTCACCTCCCGTACGGAGCGCGGCGAGCGCGTCGCGGTCGGCCGCATCCTGCGCGCCCGGGGGGTCCCGGCGGGCATGCTGATCAGTCTCTCGGTGCTGTCCGCGACCGACATCCTCACGGCGTACCTCCCGGTGGTCGGCGAGCACCGGGGGATCGCTCCGGCGGTGATCGGCGCCCTGCTGAGCGTGCGGGCCGGGGCCACGATCGCCTGCCGGCTGGTTCTCACGCCGCTGCTGAGGTGGCTGGGCCGGCCGGTGCTGCTGAGCGTGACGTGTCTCCTGGCGGCGGTGCTGTGTGCGGGGATCGCGCTGCCGGTGCCGTTGTGGGTGCTCGGGCTGATGCTCGGCGTGCTCGGGTTCTGCCTGGGTGTCGGGCAGCCGCTGTCGATGACGACGGTCGTGCAGGCGGCGCCGGACGGTGCCCGGTCCACGGCGCTGGCCCTGCGGCTGACCGGGAACCGGCTGGGGCAGGTGGCGGCGCCGGCCGCGGCGGGTCTGGTGGCGGGGGTCACGGGGGCGGCCGCGCCGTTCCTGATGCTGGGGGCGTTGCTGCTGTTGTCGGCGGGAGTGGCGGTGCGCTCTCCGGGAGCCGTGGGGCCGTCCGGGGAGGAGGGTGCGATGCCGCGCACGACGCGCGGGCGCCCGGTGTTGCGCCGCCCGGGCGATATCTGACGGCGCGTCGGGCCTCGATGGCGTGGGCCGCGGGGTGGGTGAGTGATAGTCCAGGCGAAAGGTCGATTTGTATGAAAATCGTCTAACTTGGAGGAGCTTGCATGCCCACCCTCACACTTCCACGCTCCGCCGGTTCCCGTGCGGGTGCCACCGTCGTCCTCACCGCCCTCGCCGCGGCGGGCGCGTCCTGGGTGGCGGCGCCGAACGCGGTGGCCCAAGGGGAGAACGGCGACATCAGGATCCACCGGGTGGGCGTGCCCTTCGGCGTCTCCAAGGACGACCCGGTGGTCTGCCGGTTCTACCTCGACGCCGTCAACTTCGACGTCCTGCCCGCCATCGCCTACACCATCACCCCGCAGCCGCCACTGCCCACCGCCGCCACCGTCGCGGGCACCATCCAGCTCGCCGGAGGCGCCGGTCACACCGATCCGCTGGGGCTGGCGGACGGGCAGTACCGGCTCACCTGGGTGGTGGCCGGCGCGTTGAAGGAGAAGGTCTTCCGGCTCAACTGCCACGACGGCAAGGAGGACGGGGCGCCGGGCCAGAACGGCCCCAACGGGCAGAACGGCCCCAACGGGCAGAACGGTCAGAACGATCAGAACGGCCACAACGGCCAGATCGAGGACAACCAGCACAACGACGCGAGCTGGGGCAAGGGCGACGACCACAACGGCCCGCAGGGCGGTGTGCACGCCGGCGGCGGCGGTCTCGTCGACACGGCGGCCGCGTTCTCGCCCGTGGCCGCGGCCGCGGCCGTGGGTCTGGTCGCGGCCAGTGGCGTGGCGTACGTCCGGCTGATCCGCCGTCGGCCCAATGGCGCCGCGTAGGCGCAGACGCAGGCCCTGGTACCGGACCCGCGCCTACCGCCTCGCCAGGACGGCCCTGTTGGTGATGGCTTTGGTGACGCTGGTCCGGTGCGGGGGGCACGACGACGGATCGGGCGGCCGGGACGCCGTGGCGGGCGCGCAGTCCGACGGGGCCCGCACGGCGGCCAGGCCGCTGCCGCCGCCCCGCCCGCTGCCCAGGTCCCGGCCGACGTCGATGCGCATCCCGTCCCTGGGCGTCGACGCACCGGTCACCGGCGTCCGGCTCGACAGGGGGCGGCAGCTGGAGACCCCGCCCGTCGACAAGCCGAAGCTGATCGGCTGGTACCAGGGGGGCGCCACGCCGGGCGAGTCCGGCCTCGCGGTCGCCGTCGGCCACCGCGACACCAGAACCGGACCCGCGGTCTTCGCGGCGCTCGCCCAGGTGCAGCCCGGCAAACGGATCGAGGCCAGCCGCGCGGACGGGCGGACCGCCGTCTACACGGTGGACCGGGTGAAGGTCTACGACAAGGCCGGGTTCCCCGACAAGGAGGTGTACGGCCCGACCCGCCGCCCGGAACTCCGCGTGATCACCTGCGGTGGCCTCTTCAGCCGCCGGACCGGCTACACCAGCAACGTGGTGGTCTTCGCCCACCTGACCGCGACGGAATGACCACGCGGTACGGGCCCCCACGAGTGAACCCGGCGGGAAACCGGTGGCAGGGCCGACCGAACCCCCTAAGAAGGGGAGATGCGCACGCAACCTCTCCGTGACCGGTCGGCCCTCGCCCTGGCCGGGCTGCTGCTCGCCGGCGCCCCCACCGCCTACACGGCACTGGCCGACGGCCGCCCCGCCGCCGCGCCCGCGCGCGGCGAGCCGTACCTGGAGACCCGGCTGTTCTTCGGCACCGCCCGCCCCGACGGTGGACCGGCCGTCACCGACCGGCAGTTCACCGCCTTCGTCGACAAGGAGGTCACCCCGGACTTCCCCGACGGTCTCACCGTGCAGAACGGGCGCGGACAATGGCGGGACGCGCACGGGACCATCGAGAAGGAACGGTCGTACGAACTGATCCTGCTGTATCCCGAGTCGGCGGCGAAGGACGGCGACCGGAAGATCGAGGAGATCCGGCGGGCCTACGAGAAGACCTTCGCGCAGGAGAGCGTGGGCAGGGTGGACGCCCACGCCCGGGTCGACTTCTGACGCCGTCCGCCCCGGCCCGGGCCATGTCTGCGCGGGCCATGTCTGGCGCGCTAAAACTATCGCCGCTAGTTTGTGAGGCGGAGATCCGGCCCGCCAGGAGGAAGCAGCATGAAGGCACACGACGGCCTGTACATCGACGGCGCGTGGCGCGCCGCCGAGAGCCGGGACGTGATCGAGGTCGTCAACCCGGCCGACGAGCAGGTCATCGGCCGGGTCCCGGCGGGTGGTGTGCTCGACGTCGACACCGCCGTGCGCGCCGCCCGCGCCGCCCTGCCGGCCTGGGCCGCCACCCCGCCCGCCGACCGGGCCGCCCGGCTCGCAGCGCTGCGCGACGTCCTGGCGGCCCGCAAGGACGAGATCGCCGAGACGGTCGGCGCGGAGCTGGGCGCGCCGCCGAAGTTCTCCCGGGCCGTGCACGCGGCCGTGCCGATCGCGGTCGCGGGCTCCTACGCCGAACTGGCCGCCACCCATACCTTCGAGGAGAAGGTCGGCAACTCGACCGTCTACCAGGAGCCGGTCGGGGTGGTCGGCGCGATCACCCCCTGGAACTACCCGCTGCACCAGATCGTCGCGAAGGCGGCCCCGGCGCTCGCCGCCGGCTGCACGGTCGTCCTCAAGCCCGCCGAGAACACCCCGCTCACCGCCCAGCTGTTCGCGGAGGCGGTGCACGAAGCGGGCTTCCCCGCCGGTGTGTTCAACCTGGTCACCGGCCTCGGCCCGGTCGCCGGTCAGGCGCTCGCCGAGCACCCCGGCGTCGACCTGGTCTCCTTCACCGGCTCCACGGCCGTCGGCAGGCGGATCGGCGCGACCGCCGGGGCCGCGGTCAAGAAGGTGGCCCTGGAACTGGGCGGCAAGTCCGCGAACGTCATCCTCCCGAGCGCCGACCTGGCCAGGGCCGTCAACGTCGGGGTGGCCAACGTGATGTCCAACTCGGGCCAGACGTGCAGCGCCTGGACGCGGATGCTGGTGCACTCCGGACAGTACGACGAGGCGGTGCAGCTGGCCGCGGCCGCCGCCACCACCTACGGGGAGCGGATCGGTCCCGTCGTCAGTGCCGAGCAGCGGGCGCGGGTGCGCGGTTACATCGAGAAGGGCATCGCGGAGGGCGCCCGGCTGGTGGCGGGCGGCCCCGAATCCCCCCGCGAGCAGGGTTACTTCGTGCAACCGACGGTCTTCGCCGACGTCACGCCCGAGATGACGATCGCGCAGGAGGAGATCTTCGGCCCGGTCCTGTCGATCCTGCGCTACGAGAACGAGGAGGACGCCCTGCGCATCGCCAACGGTACGGTCTACGGCCTCGCGGGCGCGGTCTGGGCCGGGGACGAGGAGGAGGCGGTGGCCTTCGCCCGGCGGATGGAGACCGGGCAGGTCGACATCAACGGCGGGCGGTTCAACCCCCTCGCCCCGTTCGGCGGTTACAAGCAGTCGGGTGTCGGCCGCGAACTCGGCGCGCACGGTCTCACCGAGTACCTCCAGACCAAGTCCCTGCAGTTCTGAGGAGATCGCACCGATGGCTTCCCAGGTCCGCGCCGCCGTACTGCCCGCCGTGGGCGCTCCGCTGACGGTCACCGGGATCGAGCTCCCGGACCCCGGCCCCGGACAGGTCCGCGTCCGGCTCGCCGCCGCCGGTGTCTGCCACTCCGACCTCTCCCTCTCCGACGGCACCATGCGGGTGCCGGTCCCGGCGGTCCTCGGCCACGAGGGCGCGGGCACCGTGGCCGCCGTGGGCGAGGGTGTCACCCGGCTGGCACCCGGCGACCCCGTCGTCCTCAACTGGGCGCCCTCCTGCGGGAGCTGCCACGCCTGCACGCTCGGCGAGGTCTGGCTCTGCGCCAACGCCCTGAACGGCTCCGCCGACATCCACGCCCGTACGGCGGACGGCACCGACCTGCACCCCGGCCTGAACGTGGCGGCCTTCGCCGAGGAGACCGTGGTCGCCGAGTCCTGTGTCCTCCCGCTGCCGGCCGGCGTCCCGCTCACCGACGCGGCCCTCCTCGGCTGCGCGGTCCTCACGGGCTACGGCGCCGTCCACAACGCGGCGCGCGTGCGCGAGGGCGAGACCGTCGCCGTCTTCGGCGTCGGCGGGGTCGGCCTGGCCACCGTCCAGGCGGCCCGGATCGCGGGCGCGTCCAGGATCGTCGCCGTGGACGTGTCGGCGGCGAAGGAGGACCTGGCGCGGGCGGCGGGCGCCACGGACTACGTGGTCGCCTCCGACACCACGCCCCGCGCGATCCGCGCCCTCACCGGGAAACAGGGCGTCGACGTCGCCGTGGAGTGCGCCGGCCGCGCGGTCAGCATCCGCGCGGCCTGGGAGTCCACCCGCCGGGGCGGCCGTACGACCGTGGTCGGCATCGGCGGCAGGACGGAACAGGTCACCTTCAACGCCCTGGAGCTCTTCCACTGGGGCCGCACCCTCTCCGGCTGCGTCTACGGCAACTCCGATCCCGCCCGCGATCTGCCGGTGCTCGCCGAGCACGTCCGGGCGGGCCGCCTGGACCTGGGCGCGCTGGTCACGGAACGGATCACCCTGGAGGACATCCCGGACGCCTTCGAGAACATGCTCGCCGGCAAGGGCGGCCGGGCGCTGGTGGTGTTCTGAGCGGCCGGTTCGGTGCCGGCCCGCAGCCGGCGCCGACCGGGCCGGACCGCCCCTATCCCGTCGTGCCCTTCCCCCGCGCGAACTGCTCGCCCAACCCGTCCAGCAGCGCCCGCAACCCCGTCTCGAACGCCCGCTCGTCGATCTTCTCCTGCTGATCCGCCAGCAGATGGGCCTGGCCCAGATGCGGATAGTCGGCCGGATCGTACGCGCTCGCGTCGTCCACGAACCCCCCGGCGAACGACCCCAGCGCCGAGCCCATGACGAAGTACCGCATCAGCGCGCCGATCGACGTCGCCTGCGCCGCCGGCCACCCCGCGTCCACCATCGCGCCGTACACCGCGTCGGCGACCCGGAGTCCGGCCGGGCGCCGGCCCGGCCCGCGGGCCAGCACCGGGACGATGTTCGGGTGGTCGCGCAGCGCGGCCCGGTACGACACCGCCCAGTCGTGCAGGGCCGTGCGCCAGTCCCGGCCGTCGCCGGGCTCGAACATCGACAGGTCGACCTGTGCGCTGACCGAGTCCGCGACCGCCTCCAGGATCTCGTCCTTGGTGCGGAAGTGGTTGTAGAGCGAGGGCCCGCTCACTCCCAGTTCGGCGGCCAGCCGCCGGGTGGACACGGCGGCCAGCCCCTCCGCGTCCACGAGTTCCCGGGCCGTCCGGACGATCCGGTCGGTGCTGAGGAGGGGCTTGCGTGGTCGGGCCATGGCGCACATAGTAGGGCCGGTCGAATAAACTAGCAGTGCTAATTAAATGATGACTAAAAGGGTGGTCGCATGGTGAACCTGGGACTCGGCGAGGAGCAGACCGCCGTACGGCGGCTCGCCCGGGACTTCGTCGAGCGCGAGATCGCCCCGCACGTGGTCGCCTGGGACCGGGCCGAGGAGGTCGACCGGGGCATCGTGAAGAAGCTCGGCGAGGTCGGGTTCCTCGGGCTGACGATCGACGAGGAGTACGGCGGCTCGGGCGGCGACCACCTGTCGTACTGCCTGGTGACGGAGGAGCTGGGGCGTGGCGACTCCTCGGTCCGCGGGATCGTCTCCGTCTCCCTCGGGCTCGTCGCCAAGTCGATCGCCGCCTGGGGCGACGAGGAGCAGAAGCGGCGCTGGCTGCCGGGGCTGACCTCCGGTGCGCACCTCGGCTGCTTCGGCCTCACCGAACCCGGTACCGGCTCCGACGCGGGCAACCTCACCACCCGTGCCGTTCGCGAAGGCGACCACTACGTGGTCAACGGCACCAAGATGTTCATCACCAACGGCACCTGGGCCGACGTCGTCCTGCTCTTCGCCCGCTCCACCGACGCCCCCGGACACCGGGGCGTCTCCGCCTTCCTGGTGCCGGCCGACACCCCCGGCCTCACCCGCCGCGCCGTCCACGGCAAGCTCGGTCTGCGTGGCCAGGCCACCGCCGAACTGGTCCTTCAGGACGTCCGGGTGCCCGCCGCCGCGATGCTCGGCCCGGAGGGCAAGGGTTTCTCGGTCGCCATGTCCGCGCTCGCCAAGGGGCGGATGTCGGTGGCCGCGGGCTGCGTCGGCATAGCGCAGGCCGCGCTCGACGCCGCCGTGCGCCACGCGGGGGAGCGGGAGCAGTTCGGCACGCCGATCGCCGGGCACCAGCTGGTCCAGGAACTCATCAGCGACATCGCCGTCGACGTGGACGCGGCCCGGCTGCTGACCTGGCGCGTCGCCGACCTGGTCGACCGCGGGCTGCCGTTCGCCACCGAGTCCTCCAAGGCCAAGCTGTTCGCCTCGGAGGCCGCCGTGCGCGCCGCCAACAACGCCCTCCAGGTCTTCGGCGGCTACGGCTACATCGACGAGTATCCGGTGGGCAAACTCCTGCGCGACGCCCGGGTGATGACCCTCTACGAGGGCACCAGCCAGATCCAGAAACTGCTCATCGGGCGGGCGCTGACGGGCGTCTCGGCGTTCTGAGTACGTCCTGAGTATCCCGGCGGATGTGGCGCGGCCCACGTTCGCCGATGCTCGTCCCATGAGTGACACACCGGTCAGAAACCAGAACACGGCCGCCTTCTACGGCCAGGCCGTCGCCTCCTTCGGCATCGCCATGGCGGCCACCCTCATCGGCATCCTCAGGCTGCACGCCGACGCCTGGGTGCGCGGCTTCCTCGGCATCGCCGTCCTCTACCTCGTCACCTCCGCCTTCACGCTCGCGAAGGTCGTCCGGGACCGCCAGGAGGCCGGCCAGATCGTCAGCCGGGTCGACCAGGCGCGGCTGGAGAAGCTGCTCGCCGAACACGACCCCTTCGAGAAGCTCTGACCTCCCCGAGGGCGGCGCACGGCTCTGAGCGGGCACGCTAAGCGCTCGCTCAGCTTCGGCGGTATGGTGGAGCTCCGGTACCGAGAGGGGCGAGCGAGCGATGAGTACGGCGGAGGACACGACCGGCGGCGAGATCGAGCCGTGGGAAGAGGTCACCCCTGACGCGGCCCGGCGCCTGCTGGTCGCCGCCGTGGAGGCCTTCGCCGAGCGCGGCTACCACGCCACCACCACCCGTGACATCGCGGGCCGCGCCGGTATGAGCCCGGCCGCGCTCTACATCCACTACAAGACCAAGGAAGAGCTGCTCCACCGGATCAGCCGCATCGGTCACGACAAGGCCCTGGACATCCTGCGGACGGCCGCCCGGCGCGAGGGCACCGCCGCCGAGCGGCTCGCCGACGCCGTCAGCTCCTTCGTCCGCTGGCACGCCGGCCGGCGCACCACCGCCCGGGTCGTGCAGTACGAGCTGGACGCCCTCGGCCCCGACGCCCGCGCCGAGATCCTCGCGCTGCGCCGCCAGGTGGACGCGGAGGTGCGCGGGATCATCAAGGAGGGCGTCGCGGCCGGCGAGTTCGACGTGATCGACGTCCACGGCACCACCCTCGCGGTGCTGTCGCTGTGCATCGACGTGGCCCGCTGGTTCAACGTGAACGGCCACCGGACCCCCGAGGAGGTCGGCGCGCTCTACGCCGACCTCGTGCTGCGGATGGTCGGGGCCCACTAGGCCCTGTCGTCAAATTCCCGCCTGCCTCGCGACGCCATGCACGTACTCTCGCCGCACCTGACGCCGCGAGGCCGCCCTCCGGGCGACGACGGGAATGGTCAGACAGGCCCTGGCCGCGGGGCCGCTCAGACGTAGTACCGGGACACCGACTCCGCGACGCAGACCGGCTTGTCGCCGCCCTCGCGCTCCACGGTGAACGCGACGGTCACCTGGACACCGCCGGTGACCTCCTCGGCGCCGGTGATCGTCGCGGTGGCGCGCAGGCGCGAGCCGACCGGCACGGGGGCGGGGAAACGGACCTTGTTGGTGCCGTAGTTGACGCCCATCGTGACGCCCTCGACCTTGATCAGCTGGGGGCCGAAGAGCGGGAGCAGCGACAGGGTCAGGTAGCCGTGCGCGATGGTCGTGCCGAACGGGCCCGCGGCCGCCTTCTCCGGGTCGACGTGGATCCACTGGTGGTCGCCCGTCGCGTCCGCGAACAGGTCGATCCGCTTCTGGTCGACCTCCACCCAGTCGGTGAAGCCCAGTTGCTCGCCCACGGCCGCCTTCAGCTCGTCGGGGGAAGCGAAGATCCTCGGTTCTGCCATGTTGCCGGCCCTCTCGCGCGCACGGGTCACACTCACTGTGTCTAAGCAACTGCTTAGTATGGTCGGCCGCGGGGCCGCTGTCAACGGACCGCGGCCCGCGTCCGATGGGTAGTCTCTGCCGGGTGCCGCAGATTCCCGAGGAGATCCACGAGCTGAGCGTCGGCCAGTTGTCCGCGCGCAGCGGCGCCGCGGTCTCCGCACTGCACTTCTACGAGGCCAAGGGGCTCATCAGCAGTCGGCGGACCGTCGGCAACCAGCGCCGCTACACCCGCGACACACTCCGCCGCGTGGCCTTCGTCAGGGCGGCGCAACGCGTCGGCATCCCGCTGGCCACCATCCGCGAGGCGCTCGCGGAACTCCCCGAGGAGCGCACCCCGACCAGGGAGGACTGGGCCCGTCTCTCGCGGGCGTGGCGCGCGGAACTCGACGAACGCATCCGGCAGCTCAACCGGCTGCGCGACCACCTGACCGACTGCATCGGCTGCGGCTGCCTGTCGCTGGCCACATGCGTCCTGTCCAACCCGCACGATGCCTTCGGGGCACGGCGGGCGGGCTCCCGCCTGCTGCCGGAGGAGAGGGCGTAGCGCGGGAGGAGGGGCGGTAGGGGGGTGCGGCATCCCCGGCGCACCCCCGGTGGTCAGGCCGACATGAGCAGCCGCCCGCGCCTGGCGTAGGCCAGGGCCTCGGCGGTGAGCACCGGACGCGGCACCAGGATCCCGCAGTCCGCGCAGACCGGTCCGGCGGAGGGCTCGTGGTCCAGGTCGTACTTCCAGACGAGGCGCTCCCCTTCGCACACCGGGCAGACCGTGCCCGGTTCGCGCTCCAGCGCGGCGATCAGCCGTCGCAGCACCTCGGCGAGCGGTTCGTCGGGATGGACCCGCGGGTCGTCGCACCAGGCCACGCCGAATCCGCCCCAGGTCAGCCGGTGCCAGTCGTCCACGCTGCCCGGGCGGCGCAGCCCGTCGTGCTTCTCCTTCTTGCGGCGGGAGGCGAAGTCGACCTCGTAGGCGAGCCAGACCGCCCGCGCCTCCTCCAACTCGTCCAGCGCGCCCACGAGACGCACCGGATCGGGGGACCGGTCCTCAGGACCGAACCCGGCCCGCGCACACAGATGGTCCCAGGTCGCGCGGTGCCCGTACGGAGCGAACCGCTCCAGGCACTTGCGCAGCGAATAACGCCGCAGCGCCAGATCGCACCGTGGGTCTCGCACCTGTCTCGCCATACTCCGGAAACCGGCCATCGCCCTGCACCTCCGTCACACCTGTACCTGCACTTCGGTCACTTCGGCGTCGCCGCACGGGCTTCGCGCGACGTTGCCGTATAGACGTATCGACACTCGAATCGGCTCCATCCGATTTCCGATGCCGCCCATAAGGCCGCCCGTCTTGACCGGCGGCCGGTGGCACCGCCGACGCGTGCGACATGTTGAAAACTTGACGCATGTTCATCTTCAATCCCGGGGATACCGGCGGTAACGTCCGGCCCACCCCCGTCGTTGAGGAGCCGCCATGCCACGGCGCACCAGACATCACGCGTTGTTCGACAAACTGAGAACTCCCCACAGGCTCCCCGGGTTCCTGAAAGCCGCATCGGTATGCGCGCTGATCGCCGGGCTGCTCTCCCCGCTCGCCCAGACCCCCGCCGCCGCGGCGGCCTCCAACGACTACTGCGGCGGGCAGTGTTCCGACATCCTGCCGCCCGGCGAGAACGGCAACGCCACTCTTGCCCAGATCCTGCTCAACCAGGCCTTCGGCACCCAGCCGAGCCACGCCGAGGACCAGCTCGGCCCCTACGCCAACCTGGCCACCGGCTACTCCACCCTCACCGACGCGAAGATCAACACCTTCTTCAACGACGCGTCGTTCGGGGTCGCGTCGAGTCAGGTCGCCTCCACCGAGACCCCGGCCGGCCGCAGCGACGTGACCATCGTCCGCGACAAGGCGACCGGGGTGCCCCACATCACCGGTACCACCCGATACGGCACCGAGTTCGGCGCCGGTTATGCCGCCGCTGAGGACCGGCTGTGGCTCATGGACGTGTTCCGGCACGTCGGGCGCGGCCAGCTCACCTCCTTCGCCGGCGGTGTCGCCTCCAACCAGGGCCTGGAGCAGGAGTTCTACCGCAACGCGCCCTACACCGAGGCCGACCTCCAGGCGCAGATAGACAACGCCGTCGCGACCAACGGCGCCCGCGGCCAGCAGGCGCTCGCGGACGCCAACGCCTACCTCGACGGCATCAACTCCTACATCGACGCCTCCGACAAGGGCCGTTACTTCCCCGGCGAGTACGTGCTGACCGGCCACAAGGACTCGATCACCAACGCCGGCACGATCGACCACTTCAAGATCACCGACCTGGTGGCGCTGGCCTCCGTGATCGGCACGCTGTTCGGCTCCGGCGGCGGGGGCGAGGTCAACAACGCCATCTCCCTGCTGGCCGCCCAGGAGCAGTACGGGGTGACCGAGGGCACCAAGGTCTGGGAGTCGTTCCGCGAGCGCAACGACCCCGAGGCCGTGCTCACCGTCCACGACGGCAAGAGCTTCCCGTACGGCACCAAGCCCGCCAGCCCGCAGGGGGAGGCGCTGCCGGACGCCGGATCGGTGACCACCGAACCGCTGGTCTACAACGCCACGGGCACCGGAGCCGACCAGAGCGCCGGTGCCGCCTCCGCCGCGGCGACCGCGACCGCGCTCAGCTCGGCCAAGCGCGGCATGTCCAACGCACTGGTGGTCAGCGGCAAGTACACCGCGAGCGGCCACCCGATCGCCGTCTTCGGGCCGCAGACCGGCTACTTCGCCCCGCAGCTGCTCATGCTCCAGGAGATCCAGGGGCCGGGCATCAGCGCCCGCGGCGCCTCGTTCGCCGGCCTGAGCATGTACGTCGAACTGGGCCGGGGTCAGGACTACTCGTGGTCCGCCACGACCTCCGGCCAGGACATCATCGACAGCTTCGCGGTCGAACTCTGCCAGGACGACTACCACTACCTCTACCACGGCACCTGCACGGCCATGGACAAGGTCGAGCAGACGAACTCCTGGAAGCCGACCACGGCCGACGGCACGGCAGCCGGCTCGTACACCATGCGGGTCTGGAAGACGAAGTACGGGCCCGTCGAATACCGGGCCACCGTCGGCGGGAAGAAGGTCGCCTACACCACCCTGCGCTCCTCCTACATGCACGAGGCCGACTCGATCATCGGCTTCCAGATGCTCAACGACCCGAGCTACGTGAACAGCCCCCAGACCTTCCAGGGCGCGGTGCAGCACATCAACTACACCTTCAACTGGTTCTACGCCGACTCCTCGCACACCGCGTACTACAACAGCGGCGACAACCCGGTGCGCGCGAGCGGTGTCGACCCGGAGTTCCCGGTCTGGGGCCAGGCCGCCTACGAGTGGCAGAACTGGGACCCGACCACCAACACGGCCGACTACACCCCGGCCTCGCAGCACCCCCAGTCCATCGACCAGGACTACTACGTCTCCTGGAACAACAAGCAGGCCCTCGACTACACGACCGCCAGCTGGGGCGACGGCTCGGTCCACCGAGGCAACCTCCTCGACGACCGGGTGAAGAAACTCGTGGCCGCCGGGGGCGTCACCCGCTCCTCGCTTGTCAAGGCCATGGCAGACGCGTCACTCACGGACCTGCGGGCCGAGGACGTGGTGCCGGATCTGCTGAAGGTGATCAACAGCAGTACGGTCACCGACTCCACGGCAGCCGCGGCCGTCAGCAAGATCCAGACCTGGCTCGCCGCGGGCGGCAAGCGCACGGAGACGTCGGCGGGCTCCAAGACCTACGCCAACTCCGACGCCATCCGGATCCTGGACGCCTGGTGGCCGCTGCTGGTGAAGGCCGAGTTCCAGCCCGGCCTCGGTTCCGGCCTGTACACCGCGTTCACCGCCAACCTGCCCATCGACGAAGCCCCGTGGGCCGCACACGGACCCACCGGCTCACACGCCGGCAGCTCCTACCAGTACGGCTGGTGGAGCTATGTCGACAAGGACATCCGCTCGGTGCTCGGGCAGAGCGTGTCCGGGCCGCTGGCCGAGCAGTACTGCGGCGGCGGCAGCCTCAGCTCCTGCCGGGACATCCTGATCAGCACCCTGAAGACGGCGGCCGGCACCAGCGCGTCCACCGTCTACCCGGGGGACTCGCTGTGCTCGGCGGGCGACCAGTGGTGTGCCGACTCGATCGTCCAGCGCACCCTGGGCGGCATCAAGCACTACAACATCAGCTGGCAGAACCGGCCCACCTTCCAGCAGGTGGTGGAGTACACCTCGCACCGGTGACACCCGCACGGCGGCGGGGTCACCCGATGCGCCCCGCCGCCAGCACCAACCGCGCCAGCTCGGGGTGCACGATGTCACTGTGCGCCCCGGTCGGCGGACCGCCCCGGTTCACCACCGCCGCCGCGTCGACGTTCACACAACCCGACGCGGCGAGCGGTCCGCGCAGCGCCGCCGCCAGGTCCAGCGACCCGGTGCCCGGCACCGCCTGGACGCCGTCGTGGCCCATCGCGCCCCACCGCTCGCCCAGCAGCCGCGCCACGTCCGCGCCCAGGGCCGACTCGCAGTCGTCCGCCATCCGGGAGGCCAGCGGGTACAGCGTGCCGAGCGCCTCGTCGAAGTGGGAGTAGCAGCACACCAGCGGGCCGTCGATCCGGTTCTGCCGGCCGTGCAGCACCCCGCTCGTGCGCGGGTCCTGGGGCAGCCGGGCGGCGAACGCGTAGTGCGAGAAGGCACCTTGCAGCAGGGTCACGGACTTCACCGTGCGCACCCCGTCCGGCAGCCCGCGCAGCGCGAAGGACACCAGCCGGCCGCCGAAGCTGTGCCCGACCAGATGCACCCGCACGCCGGGCGCCGCCTGCGCCAACTGCCCGACCACCCGCCCGAGGCCGCGCTCCCCGACGGTGCCCGCTCGCCTCTTCATCGCGTAGTAGGTCGCCTGCCGCAGCAACTCCTTCGCCCCGTCCCACGGGTTCGGCAGTGCGAACCCGGCCGCGCTGCCGCCCTCCCGCAGGGACGCGACGGCCCCCGCGAACTCCGCGCACAGCCGCGTCGCCTCCCCGCTGAACAGCACCGGCTCGCTCTGCGGGACACCCTCCGCGATCGTGTCCGCCGCGAACAGCGGCTGCGGGCCGCCCGGCAGGACCTCGACCAGCAGTCGCACCAGGCGACCGAACTCCTCCAGCTCACCGGCCGGCCGCTGGTCCAGCATCCGGGCGAGCTGGTCGACCACCGTGGCCCGCCCCGGGAACGTCTCCAGGAGCGCGCGCCGGGTGTCCTTGTCGAGGGCCGGGGTCGGGGACTCCTCGGCCTCCGCGGCCACCACCGACTTCGGGAAGTCCGGGATCGGCTCGTCGCAGAACCGCATCGACGGCCAGATCACCCCCGCGTACCCGAGCCTCGCCTTCGGGGCGAGCCCCGGCACCGGGGCGAAGAAGTGCCGGTACAGGGCGGTCGCGCCGGACCGGTCGTTGTTCCAGCCGTGCGCGAAGACGATCAGGTCACGGACGCCGTGGCCGGTGACCTCGGCCAGCAGCCGGTCGCGTTCGGCGCCGTCCGGATCGCCGTCAGCGTCGAAGGTCAGCTCCCAGTAGGGAGCCACGCTCGTCCCAGGGTCAGCCATGACAGGCTCCTCGCCGCCCGAACCGGTGCGATGTGCGCGCATCGTCCCGCTCCCGGGCATCATTGGCCATACGCCGCGCCTCACCTGTAGAGGAGAAAATCCTTTCGCACCCGGCGGAAGGCGGCCAGTTCGTCCTGCCAGGCCCCGACGATCTCGTCGGGACCCGCACCCGCGTCGACCATCGTGCGGACCGTCGTGGATCCGGTGAGCGTGTCGATCCAGTGGTCGGCGCGCCAGGCGAAGCCGCTCCACACCTTCCTGGCGGTGACCAGCAGCGCGACACCGGTGCGCACGGGGTCGTAGGCGGCCCGGTCGTGCACGTGGATCTGCACCCCGCCGACGGTCCTGCCCTGGAACTTCGAGAACGTCGGCGCGAAGTACGCCTCCCTGAACCGCACGCCGGGCAGCACGAGTTCGCCCGCCGCGGCGGCCCAGCGGGCGTCGAGGCCCTCGGCGCCGAGGAGTTCGAAGGGGCGGGTGGTGCCCCGCCCCTCGGAGAGGTTCGTGCCCTCGAAGAGACAGGTTCCGGAGTACACCAGCGCCGTGTCCGGGGTCGGCATGTTGGGGCTCGGCGGCACCCAGGGCAGGCCGCAGGCGTCGTAGAAGCGGTCGCGGTGCCAGCCGGTCATCGGTACCACGTCCAGGGTGACCGGCTGGTCCAGGAACCGTGCGTTGAACAGCAGCGCGAGCTCGCCGACCGTCATGCCGTGCGCCTGCGCGATCGGCTTCCTGCCGACGAAACTGGCGAACTCCTCGTGCAGCACCGGGCCCTGGGCGGTGCGGCCGGTCACCGGGTTCGGCCGGTCGAGCACGACGAAGCGCTTGCCCGCCAGCAGGGCCGCCGCCATGCAGTCGTACAGTGTCCAGACGTACGTGTAGAAGCGGGCGCCGACGTCCTGGATGTCGAAGACGACCGTGTCCACGCCGGAGGCGGTGAAGACGTCGGCGAGGGGCTGTCCGCTCTTGAGGTAGGTGTCGTAGACGGGCAGGCCGGTCGCCGGGTCGTCGTGGCGGCCCTCGGAGCCGCCGGCCTGGGCGGTGCCGCGGAAGCCGTGCTCGGGGCCGAAGACCGCGGTCAGTGCGACGCGGGGGTCGGCGTGCATGACGTCGACGATGTGGCGGACGTCCTGGGTGACGCCGGTGGGGTTGGTGACGATGCCGACCTTCTGGCCGTCGAGAAGGGAGTAGCCGTCGGCGGAGAGGCGGTCGAAACCGGTCCTGAGGGTGCCGTGGGCGTCGGCTGTCGCTGCTGTGGGTAGGGCTGTCACGGCCGCTGCCGTGGCCGCGGTGAGCAGACTTCGTCTGGACGGGCGCATGTGGGGGGCCTCCGTCGTCGTCCGGGTGCGGGTCCTGCGTGGCTGGTCGCGCAGTTCCCCGCGCCCCTTCGGGGCGCACCCCTAGGGCGTGTGACGGTCACCCTTTTCTCAAACATACCGACCGGTTAGTGTGTCGTTGCTGAGCCGAGTCTGGTCGCGTCGTGTCGAAGGAGACCGATGGTGGGAGCCGTGCAGGATGCCGGAGTCGTCGTCACCGGGGCGGGAGGCGGCATCGGGGCCGCCCTCGCCCGGCGGTTCGCCGCCGAGGGGGCCCGGGTCGTGGTGAACGACCTGGACGGGGACAGAGCCGCCGCCGTCGCCGAGGAGATCGGCGGGATCGCGCTTCCGGGGGACGCGTCCGGCATCGTCGGCCCGGCCCGGGACGCGCTCGGCGGGACCGTCGACGTCTACTGCGCCAACGCCGGGCTCGCCTCCGGCGGGTCCGAGGCGGCCGACCCGACGGTGTGGGCCGCGGCCTGGGACGTCAACGTCATGGCGCATGTGCGGGCCGCCCAGGAACTGGTGCCGCACTGGCTGGAGCGGGGCGCAGGACGGTTCGTGTCCACCGTGTCCGCCGCCGGGCTGCTCACCATGATCGGTGCGGCGCCCTACAGCGTGACCAAGCACGGCGCGTACGCCTTCGCCGAGTGGCTGTCGCTGACGTACCGGCACCGGGGCCTGAAGGTGCACGCCATCTGCCCGCAGGGCGTCCGTACCGACATGCTCGCCGCCACCGGCAGCGCGGGCGACATCGTGCTCCAGCCGACCGCCATCGAGCCGGAGGCCGTCGCGGACGCGCTGTTCAAGGGGATGGCGGAGGACCGGTTCCTGATCCTGCCGCACCCCGAGGTCGCCGGGTACTACCAGGCCCGGGCCGCCGACCCGGACCGCTGGCTGACCAGCATGAACCACATCCAGCAGAAGTGGGAGGCCACCCGGTGACCCAGCCGCACGCAGAGTCCCGCTACTCCGCCCGTCCCTGGGTGGCCCTGCTGAACGAGGCCCAGCGGGGCCCGGTCGACCCGCCGGCCTCGCTGGTGCACGCCCTGCGGGCCGCCGTCGCCGAGGCACCCGACCGCACCTGTCTCGCCTACTTCGACGCCCGCCTCAGCTTCCGCGAGGTCGACGAGCTGAGCGACTCCGTCGCGGCCCACCTCGTCGAGCGCGGCCTGGCCCGCGGCGACCGCGTCGCCGTGGTCCTGCAGAACTCCCCGCACTTCGTGCTCGCGCTGTTCGGCGCCTGGAAGGCGGGGGCGACCGTGGTGCCGGTCAACCCCATGTACAAGTCGGGGGAGGTCTCGCACGTCCTGCGGGACGCCGAGGTGGCCGCGCTGGTCTGCTCGCAGCGGGCCTGGGAGTCGTACCTGCGCGAGACGGCCGCCGGCTCACCGGTGCGGATCGTGCTCACCGCGAGCGAGCTGGACTTCCAGACCCGCGACGACTCCCGCGTGCTGACCTTCGCACGGCTGCCGCAGGCCGCCGACGCCGAGGACCTGGTGGAGGTCGCCCGCAGGGGCGGCGAGACCCCCGAAGGGCGGGACCCGGCGTCCGCCGACATCGCCCTGATCAGCTACACCTCGGGGACGAGCGGTGCCCCCAAGGGCGCCACCAACCTGCACGGCAACATCATGTACAACGCGGAGCGGCAGCGCACCGGACTCGCGCTGCCCGACGCGCCGGTCTACTACGCCCTCGCGCCCCTCTTCCACATCACCGGCATGGTCTGCCAGCTCGCCGCCTGCGTCACCAGCGTCGGCACGCTCGTGCTGACCTACCGCTTCGAGCCGGGTGTGGTCCTGGAGGCGTTCGCCGAGCACCGCCCGCAGTACACGGTGGGCCCCTCCACCGCCTTCATGGCCCTGGCCGCCCATCCCGACGTCACCCCGGAGCACTTCGCCTCCTTCGTCAACATCTCCTCCGGTGGCGCGCCGCTGCCGCCGGCCCTGGTGGAGAAGTTCCGCGCCGGGTTCGGGCCGTACATCAGGAACGGCTACGGGCTGACCGAGTGCACCGCGCCCTGCGCCTCCGTGCCGCCGGGCCTGGAGGCGCCGGTCGACCCGGTCTCCGGGACCCTCGCCGTCGGGCTGCCGGGACCCGACACCGTCGTACGTGTCCTCGACGACCAGGGTGCGGAGGTGCCCTTCGGCGAGCAGGGCGAGATCGCCGTCCGCGGGCCGCAGGTGGTGCCCGGGTACTGGCGGCGGCCCGAGGCCACCGCCGAGACCTTCCCGGACGGCGAACTGCGCACCGGTGACATCGGCTTCATGGACCCGCAGGGGTGGCTGTACGTCGTCGACCGCAAGAAGGACATGATCAACGCGTCCGGCTTCAAGGTCTGGCCGCGCGAGGTCGAGGACGTGCTGTACACCCATCCGGCGGTACGCGAGGCCGCCGTCGTCGGGGTCCCGGACGGGTACCGCGGGGAGACCGTCAAGGCCTACATCAGTCTGCGCCCGGGTGCCGCAACCGAACCGGACGATCTCGCCCTCTATTGCAAGGAGAGACTGGCGGCCTACAAATATCCGCGCCAGGTGGAGATCCTGCCCGACCTGCCGAAGACGGCAAGTGGGAAGATCCTCCGACGGGAACTGCGTTCCCGACCGCAACAGGGTTAGTGGACCCAGGAGAAAGGCAGGTGGCGGCAGTGCCCAGGACGACGGACGGGGACGGGACTCCCGTTCCGCAGCGGCTTCTCGCCGCCGCCACCCGGCTCTTCGCGGAGCAGGGCTACGACCGCACCTCCGTGCAGGAGATCGTGGAGGCGGCCGGCGTCACCAAGGGGGCGCTGTACCACTACTTCGGCTCCAAGGACGACCTGCTGCACGAGGTGTACGCGCGCGTGCTGCGCGTCCAGCAGGAGCGGCTCGACGCCTTCGCGAACGCGGACGAGCCGATCGAGAAGCGGCTGCGGGGCGCGGCCGCGGACGTGGTCGTCACGACCATCGAGAACCTCGACGACGCGATGATCTTCTTCCGGTCCATGCACCATCTGAGCCCGGAGAAGAACAAGCAGGTGCGCGCGGAACGCCGGCGCTACCACGAACGCTTCCGCGCGCTGGTCGAGGAGGGCCAGCGCGCGGGCGTCTTCTCCACCGCGACCCCGGCCGACCTGGTCGTGGACTACCACTTCGGTTCGGTCCACCACCTGTCGACCTGGTACCGCCCGGACGGCCCCATGACCCCCCAGGACGTCGCCGACCACCTCGCCGACCTGCTGCTGCGCGCACTGCGCCCCTGAACCGCACAGGACCGGGCGGCCCCGCCCACGGGGCCGCCGGTCCTTCTGTCCCCGCGGGCGCCGCCTACAGGTACTTCTTCAGCTCCCGGCGGGCCAGCGACCGCTGGTGCACCTCGTCGGGGCCGTCGGCGATCATCAGCGTCCGGGCGCTCGCGTACAGCTCGGCCAGCGGGAAGTCCTGGCTGACCCCGCCCGCGCCGTGCAGCTGGATGGCGCGGTCGATGATGTCCACGACCGCGCGCGGCGTGGCGATCTTGATGGCCTGGATCTCGCTGTGGGCGCCGCGGTTGCCGACGGTGTCCATCAGCCAGGCGGTCTTCAGCACCAGCAGCCGCAGCTGCTCGACCGTCACCCGGGCGTCCGCGATCCAGTTGTGCACCACACCCTGCTGCGCCAGCGCCTTGCCGAAGGCGGTCCGGGAGACGGCCCGCCGGCACATCAGCTCGATGGCCCGCTCGGCCATGCCGATCAGCCGCATGCAGTGGTGGATCCGGCCCGGACCGAGCCGCGCCTGGGCGATGGCGAAGCCACCGCCTTCCTCTCCCACCAGGTTCGACACCGGCACGCGCGCGTGGTCGAAGACGACCTCGGCATGGCCGCCGTGCGAGTGGTCCTCGTACCCGAAGACCTGCATCGCCCGCTTGACGGTGACCCCCGGGGTGTCCCGCGGGACCAGCACCATGGACTGCTGGCGCCGGATGTCCGGGCCGTCCGGGTCGGTCTTCCCCATCACGATGAAGATCTTGCAGTCCGGGTTCATCGCCCCGGAGATGTACCACTTGCGGCCGGTGATGACGTAGTCGTCGCCGTCCCGCTCGATGTGGGTGGTGATGTTGGTGGCGTCGGAGGAGGCCACCTCCGGCTCGGTCATGGCGAACGCCGAACGGATCTCGCCGGCGAGCAGCGGCTCCAGCCACTGCTTGCGCTGCGCCTCGTCGGCGAACTGGGCCAGCACCTCCATGTTGCCGGTGTCCGGGGCCGCGCAGTTCAGCGCGGTGGGCGCCAGGTGCGGGGAGCGGCCGGTGATCTCGGCGAGCGGCGCGTACTGGAGGTTGGTGAGACCGGCGCCGTACTCGGCGTCGGGCAGGAAGAGGTTCCACAGGCCCTGCCTGCGGGCCTCGGCCTTCAGCTCCTCGACCACGGCCGGGGTGTCCCACGGCGAGGCGAGCGCGGCCCGCTGCTCCTCGGCCACCGCCTCCGCCGGGTAGACGTACTCGTCCATGAAGGCGAGCAGCTTGGCGCGCAGTTCCTCGGTGCGCGCGTCGAACGCGAAGTCCATGGCCGGTCAGCCTTCCTGAAGAGTGGTCAGTCCGTGGTCGATGAAGACGGGCACGAGCTCGCCGATCCGGTCGAAGCCCCGCCCGAGCGTCTGGCCCTGCGTGTACCGGTAGTGGATGCCCTCCAGGATCACGGCGAGCTTGAACCAGGCGAACGCCGTGTACCAGGAGATGTTCGAGACGTCCCGCCCCGAGCGGGCGGCGTACCGCTCGACCAGTTCCCGCGGCTCCGGATGGCCCGGCGCCTCGGCGGTCGTCGACACCGGCGAGTCCGGCGCGCCCAGCGGCCGGCTGTACATCACCAGCAGGCCCAGGTCGGTCAGCGGGTCGCCGAGTGTGGACATCTCCCAGTCGAGGATGGCCTTGATCGTGTCGTCGTCGCCGATCAGCACGTTGTCCAGGCGGTAGTCGCCGTGGATGACGGCGGGCGCGGGGGAGTCGGGCAGCCGGCGGCCCAGGGTGGCGTGCAGCTCGTCGATGCCGGCCAGTTCCCGGTTGCGGGAGGCGTCCAGCTGTTTGCCCCAGCGCCGCAGCTGCCGGTCGAGGAAGCCCTCGGGCCGCCCGAAGTCGGCGAGGCCCACCTCCGCGGGGTCCACGGCGTGCAGGTCCACCAGCGTGTCGACGAGGGAGAGCACCGCGTTGCGGGTGCGCTCCGCGCCGAGCGGGGCGAGCTGACCGGCGGTGCGGTACGGGGTGCCCTCGACGAACTCCATCACGTAGAACGGCGCGCCGAGGACCTCCTCGTCCTCGCACAGCAGCACCGGCCGCGGCACCGGCACCTCGGTCGGGTGCAGCGCGCTGATCACCCGGTGCTCGCGCCTCATGTCGTGCGCGGTGGCCAGGACGTGACCGAGCGGCGGCCGCCGCACCACCCAGGTGGCGGCGCCGTCGGAGACCGCGTAGGTGAGGTTCGACCGTCCGCCCTCGATCAGCCTTCCGGTCAGCGGCCCGGCGACCAGGCCGGGCCGCTCGCGTTCGAGCAGGCCGCGCAGCCGGTCGAGATCCAGTCCGGGCGGGTGGTCGGGGCTCATGCATCGCTCCTACGAACGAACGAACAGGACCCGACTCATGATGCCGACCGGTCGGTATGCCGTCCAGTGCGTGAGCCAAACGTGACCGGGACCACCCTGTGGCCCGGCCGGGACGAGGCGGCTCCCCGTGCGCGCAGGACGGGGAGCCGCCGATCGGGGCCGGCCGGATCAGTGGTCGTCCCAGTGACCTTCGTGCTCGGCGTGCCGGTGGCCGTCGTGAAGATAGTCGACGTGGTCGCCGTGCAGGACCCCGGTGTGCCCGCAGCCGTCGCCGTGCCGGTGCTCGTGGCCGTCGTGGGTGACGTGCGTCTCGGGCTCGCACTCGTCCCAGTGGCCGCCGTGCTCGCGGTGCAGGTGCCCGTTGTGCGCGTAGTCGACGTGGTCGCCGTGCGGCACCTGGTCGTGCCCGCAGCCCGGTCCGTGGCTGTGACCGTGCGCGGTGTGTTCCTGGTGAAGGGTGGTCATGGTGCTCGCCTTCAGGGGTCCGGAAGTCGGGGATGCGGCGGTACGCCGACGGACAGGCTGCCACGCGCAGGACGCATATCCGGTCATTCCGGTTGCGTGGCGCCCGAGTACCCCGGGCGTCCTATACGACCAGTGCCGTGGCGCAGACCGCGACGGCCACCGTGCACAGCACCGCGGCGGTCGCCTGCCGCGGGGCCAGCGCAGGAGGGCGATCGTCGGCCGCCAGGGCGCGGATGCGGCGGTTGGCGACGAGCAGGAACCCCAGCCACAGCAGGCAGACGGCCGCGCAGGCCACGACCCCGACGGCCGAGGTGCTGTCGTGCAGCGCGGCCTTCGCGGCGAGTGTCGCGGCCACCGTGGCGGAGAGCGTCGTACGGCGCCAGGCCAGCCGGGTCCGCTCCGGCTGGAGTCCGGGGTCCCGGGCGGGCTCGGTCACCCCTCCCACCCCACGAGCACGACGAGCACCATCGCCACGGCGACCACGGCGACGACCACGCTCAGCAGGGCCGGGAACCGGGACACCGGGAGGTCCTCGCCGCGCCGCATGGCCCGCTCGCAGCGCATCCAGTGGTTCACGGCGCGCAGGGAGCACAGCACGCCCGAGGCGAGCAGAGCGAGCGCGAGGCCGACGCGCCAGCCCCAGCGGAGGTCCGGCAGGAACTGGTCCACGGCGAAGCCGCCGCCGATGAGCGCGAGGGCGGTGCGCAGCCAGGCCAGGAACGTCCGCTCGTTGGCGAGGGAGAAACGGTAGTCCGGGGTCGTGCCCTCCTGCCGTACCACCTCGGGGGCGAACCACAAACGGACGTTCCGCGCGAATTCGATCACGTGTAGCAAGACTACCCGGGGGTGCGGCGCCGTGGTCGTTCGGCTGCGGCTCCGTGGGGGGGTGACCGCGCAGTTCCCCGCGCCCCCTACGGGGCGCCTCAGCCCCGATGTACCCGTAGCCGCTCCCACGCCGCCAACCCGTCCGGTACCCACTCCCACTCGCCGAGCCGGGACGCCAGTTCCTCCTCGCTGAGGAAGTCGTGCCACGCCACCTCCTCCACCTGCGGCCGCACCGGCAGCTCGCAGCGGACCTCGTACACCGCCGACCACCAGCTCTGCCCGGCCCCGTTCTCGTACAGGAACTTGAACAGGAACGCCGGCCGGGGCAGACCGGTCACGCCCAGTTCCTCCTCGGCCTCCCGCAGCGCCGCGTCGTCGTAGGACTCGCCCGCGCCCACCACACCCCCGACGAACATGTCGTACAGGGAGGGGAAGACCAGCTTGGTGGCGGTGCGGCGGTGGACGAAGATCCGGCCGGACGCGTCCTTGGCCTGGATGAAGACGCAGCGGTGCCGCAGGCCCCGGGCGTACGCCTCGCCGCGCGGGGCCTGCCCGGTCACCCGGTCGTTCTCGTCGACGATGTCGAGGATTTCGTCAGCAGCGTTCATGCCGCCATCCAAGCAGGCCCGTGGCGGAGGGCGTCAGCGCGGCTGGAGGTCGAGGGACGGCTCCCGCGGCGCCGCACCCCGCGGCATGGCCGGATGCAGCCCGAGCAGCACGATGCCCGCCACGACCGCCGCGAGCCCCGCCGCCTCCCAGGCCAGCGCCCCGGTGTCGGTACGCAGCCGGTCCCCGAGGAAGCCCACCCCGCACAGGATCCCGGTGAGCGGCTGGGCCGCGGTGAGCGCCGGCAGCGACATGCGCAGCTCCGCCGTCTCGAACGCGCTCTGCACGAGGATCAGCCCGGTCACCCCGAGCACCAGGACGCCGTAGGGCTGCCAGCCGGTCAGCACCTCCATGATGCCGCCCTCGGAGAAGCGGGTGCTGGTGACCCGGGTCAGCGCGTCCTGGACGCCGTAGAGCAGACCGGCGGCGAGGGCGAGCAGGGTGGGTCCGGCGCTGAGCCTCGACCGCTTGGCGCAGGTGGTGAGCGCCAGGGCGATGCCCACGACCACGCCGATGATCAGCCAGTGGCGCAGCGGGTCGGCGATCGCGTGACCGCCGCGCGGCTCGCCCGCCAGGATGAACGCGGTGACACCGCCGGCGAGCAGCAGCAGACCCGCCCAGCCCTGGTGGCTGAGGGGGTGCTTGGTCTGGTGTCTGGAGAGCGCGAGGGCGAACAGCAGGTTCGTGGCGAGCAGCGGCTCGACGAGGGAGATCTCGCCCTTGCCGAGGGCGACCGCCCCGAGGACCATCCCGGCCACCATCAGGCCGATCCCGCCCAGCCAGCGCGGCACCCTCATCAGGTCCAGCAGCAGCCGGGGCGAGAGGAAGTCGCTGAGCGGAGCCTGCTGCGCGACGTTCTGCTGGAGCACGAACCCGAAGCCCAGGCAACAGGCCGCGCTCACGGCGAGAACCAGAACCAGTACGGACACGCTGCGTACCTCGATCATGCGGCCGGGCTACGGGGGGCGTAGTGGCCGACTGTAGCGCTGCCGGATGGGTGGTGCTCCGGGAGTACCCGGAACCGGGCGACGGACACGGTCACGGTGCCCGGGTCGATCGCGGAGGGTGGCGCTGGGTGCCGGACCGTACTGCCATGGTCCGACGCCCGGGCGGCCCGCGCCATGGCGTACGCCACAGCCGGCACCCGAAGCCCTGCGGTCACGGTACGCCAACCGGGGACCCGTTCGCGTCAAGTTCCCGCCGTTCCAGGGTAGTTGAACACAGGACCAGTATCGCTCGGCTTGACGCAAAGTCTTGGCGGGGGGTTTGCTGTGCGTGATCGGCCGATGGCAGCCCGACAACCAGGAAGTTCCGCGGTGCCCCCAACCCCGCCCCTCGTAGGCCCAGGCCGGGCCGTCGCCGAAGGTCCCCGCGCGACCGCGCGCCCCGGATGCGCCCACTGTCCGGACGACGCCCTCGACGACGCCGAACTCATCTCCGCGCGGGCCGCGTTGGCCCAGGGCCGCTGGCAGTCCGCCCGCTCCCTGTTGCTCCACACGGGTGAGGACTGGGACCGCCGGGGCCACCGGGTCGCCGTCCTCGCCCGCGAGCCCTACGCCGTCGCCTGGTCCCGCGAGTGGCTGCTGGCCGAGCCCGGCACGGCCGACGCCGCCACCCTGTACGCGCTGACCCTGGTCCGGCGGGCGCTGCGCGGCAAGGAGCCGCCCGAGCGGGCCCGCGAGGCCTGCGGCAGCGCGGCCGCGCTCGCCCCCGCCGACCCCACCCCGTGGCTCGGCCTGCTCCTGCTGGCCCGGCACCTCGGCACCGACGAGGAGGTCCGGAGCGCCTTCGCCGAGGTGCGCCGCCGCCACCCCGAGCACCATCACGCCCACCACCTGATGGCCGCCCGGATCGCGGAGACCGAGTCGCAGGGGTCGTACGAGCTGTGCGCCTTCGCCGAGCGCTCGGCCGCCGAGGCGCCGGCGGACTCGCCGCTCGCCGTCCTCCCGGTCGTCGCGTACAACGAACGGCACCGGGTGCTGGCCGCCACCGGCGGGGCGCCCGCAGATCCGGCCGCCGCCGGGCACTGGGCCGAGCCGTCCGCCCGGCGCGCCCTGAACGCGGCCTTCGACTGGTGGCTGGAGTGGGGCATCGAGGAGCACCCCCGCCGCCACATCGACCTCAACCACCTCGCCCACGCCACCTCGGGCGCCGGCCGGTACGCCGAGGCCGCCGCCCTCTTCCAGCGCATCGGCCGGCACCACACCGAGGTGCCCTGGTCGTACCCGGACCGCGACCCCTGCGAGGCGTTCCGGGCGGCCCGGGCCCGCGCGCACGGAGCTTCATGAGAAGAGGTTGTGGATTTCTTACGGCCGCCGGTTTCCGGGACCATCGCCGCCCCGACGGTGTTCGAATGAGGACGTGAACTCTGAACTGTCCGGCGAGCCGCGGCACACCGAGGAGGGCAGCCCGGTCGGCCGCCGGGTGTTCCTCGGCACTCTCGGTCTCGGCGCGCTCGGCGTGGTGACCGCGCCCGTGCTGCAACGGATCACCGAGTCGGTACTCGGCACCTTCTCCGGCAAGGACCCCACCGGCCTGACCGGGCTGCTCCCGAACGGCGGCGGATTCCGCTACTACTCGGTGACCGGTTCGGTGCCGGACAAGAACGCCGCGAACTACCGGTTGCGGATCGGCGGCCTGGTCGACGAGCCGCGCACCTACAGCCTCGCCGACCTGCGGGCCCTGCCGCAGACCCGGCTGGTCAAGGACGTGCAGTGCGTGACCGGCTGGCGGGTGCCCGACACGCCCTTCGAGGGCGTGCGCCTCTCCCACCTCCTCGACCTGGCCGGTGTCAAGGACACCGCCAGGGCGGTCCACTTCACCTGCTTCGACGGCGCGTACACCGAGAGCCTCACCCTCGACCAGGCGCGCCGGGCGGACGTCCTGGTCGCGCTGCGCATGCAGGACAAGCCCATCGGCCACGACCACGGCGGCCCGGTCCGCCTCTACGTCGCCCCGATGTACTTCTACAAGTCCGCCAAGTGGCTCTCCGGCATCACCGTCACCGACACGGTGGAACCGGGCTACTGGGAGAAGCTGGGCTACGACGTCGACGCCTGGGTCGGCAAGTCGAACGGACGCGACGATGAGCCTACGAGCTGAGGCGCCGCCGGCCGCGGACCGGCTGCACCGCTTCACCGCCGCCGAGCGTTGGGTGCACCGCACGACGGCCGCCCTGATGGGCGTCTGCGTGGTGACGGCCGCCTGCCTCTACATCCCGCAGCTCGCGGTCCTCGTCGGCCGCCGCGAACTGGTGGTCCGGATCCACGAGTGCGCGGGCCTCGCGCTCCCGGTCCCGGTCCTCCTCGGCCTCGCCTCCCGCGCCTTCCGCAGGGACCTCGGCTTCCTGAACCGCTTCGGCCCCCACGACCGGCTCTGGCTGCACGCCGCCCTGGCCCGCGACCGCCGGCCGTCCTCCCGCCCGGCGGGCAAGTTCAACGCCGGGCAGAAGATCTACGCGAACTGGATCGCCGGTGCGAGCCTGGTCATGCTCGTCACCGGCCTGATGATGTGGTTCACCCATCTCACCCCGCTCATGTGGCGCACCTCGGCCACGTTCGTCCACGACTGGCTGGCCCTGACGATCGGCGTCGTCCTGGGCGGCCACATCGGGATGGCCCTCGCCGACCCGGAGGCGAGACGGGGTCTGCGCACCGGGTCGGTGAGCCGCGAGTGGGCCGCACGCGAGCATCCGCTGTGGCGGCCGTAGCGGAAGGCCCGCCGCCACCGCCGGACAGCCCCTAGATCACCAGGGACAGCAGCAGGACCAGGGCGCCCGCCACCACGGAGATGATCGTCTCCATCACCGACCAGGTCTTGATCGTCTGGCCGACGCTCAGGCCGAAGTACTCCTTCACCAGCCAGAACCCGGCGTCGTTGACATGGCTGAAGAACAGCGAACCCGCGCCGACGGCCAGCACCAGGAGCGCCGTGTGGGCGGTCGACATGTCGGCCGCCAGCGGGGCCACCAGGCCGGCCGCCGAGACCGTGGCCACCGTCGCCGAGCCCGTCGCGAGCCGGATCGCCACCGCGATCAGCCAGGCCAGCAGCAGCGCCGGTATCGACCAGTCCTTGGATATCTCCAGGACCATCTGGCCCACACCGCAGTCGATCAGCGTCTGCTTGAAGCCGCCGCCCGCGCCGACGATGAGGAGGATGCCCGCGATGGGCATCAGGCCCTTCTCGACGGTCGCCGAGATCCGTTCCCTGGTGAACCCGGCGGCGCGGCCCAGCGTGAAGATGCCCACGATCACCGCCGCGAGCAGGGCGATCAGCGGGGAGCCGACCACGTCGAAGACGCGCTGGACGGTGTGCGCCGGGTCGTCGACGACGACGTCCACCAGGGCCTTGGACAGCATCAGCACGACCGGGAGCAGGATCGTGGCGAGCGTGGCGCCGAAGCCGGGGCGCCGCTCCAGCTCCTCCGAGGGACGGGCGGCGATCATGCGGTCGGGCACCGGCACGTCCACCCAGCGGGCGGCGACCTTCGAGAAGAGCGGACCGGCGACGATCACGGTCGGGACGGCGACCAGGACGCCGAGGGCCAGGGTCACGCCCAGGTTCGCGTGCACCGCGTCGATCGCGACCAGCGGGCCGGGATGCGGCGGCACCAGGCCGTGCATCACGGACAGACCCGCGAGGGCCGGGATGCCGATGCGCATCAGGGAGTAGTGGCCGCGCTTGGCCACCATCAGCACCACCGGGATCAGCAGCACGATGCCGACCTCGAAGAAGAGCGGCAGCCCGATCACGGAGGCGATCAGCACCATCGCCCACGGCATCGCCCGCCCGGAAGCCTTCGCGAGGATCGTGTCGACGATCTGGTCCGCGCCACCGGAGTCGGCGAGCAGCTTGCCCAGGATCGCCCCGAGCGCGATCAGGACACCCACTCCGGCGACGGTGGTACCGAGCCCGGTGGTGAAACTGGTGATCACCTTGTCCAGCGGTGCCCCGGCGAACGCGCCCAGCGCGAGCGAGCCGATGGTCAGCGCCAGGAAGGCGTGGAGCTTGAACTTGGTGATGAGCAGGACGATGACAGCGATGCCCACGAGCACGGCGATGCCCAGGCGGGCGTGGCCGGCCGAGGTGATGGGCGCGACGGTGTCCGCTGCCAGCATCTCGACGCTGAGTCTGGTCACGGGGGGTTCCTTGTGTTTGTGTGGCCGAGTGGTCGGGTGGCCGACTGGGGTGGTGACGCGGGTTACCGCGCGGTCAGGTCGGGAAGCGTGTCCAGCGCGCGGACGGCCCGGGCGGTGATCTCCTCGGGTGTGCCCGAGACGTCCACCGCGACACCCGGCTCGTCCGCCGCCAGCGGTTCGAGCGTGGCGAACTGGGAGTCCAGCAGCGCGGTCGGCATGAAGTGACCCTGCCGGTGCGACATCCGGTCCGCGATGAGCTTCCGGTCCCCGGTGAGGTGCACGAACACCACCGCGGGGGCGGCCGCGCGCAGCCGGTCGCGGTACGACCGCTTCAGCGCGGAGCTGCTGACCACCCCGCCGAGCCCCTCCCGCCCGTGCGCCCAGGCGCCGATGGCGTCCAGCCACGGCCACCGGTCGGCGTCCTCCAGAGGGTGTCCGGCCGACATCTTGGCGATGTTGGCCGGCGGGTGGAAGTCGTCGCCCTCGGCGTACGGGACGCCGAGCCGGGCCGCGAGCAGAGGACCGATCGTGGTCTTGCCCGTGCCGGCGACGCCCATCACCACGACGACGTGGGGGGTCCGCATCACTGCCTCGCTGTCCTCCTCGACATGGGACACCGGCAGACGACATCCGGTGCCGGCCTCACTGAAACCCATTAGGTACGACGAATTCAAGAGTGTGTGACATATAAGTCTGACTTTTTAGTCCTGTGATCCACTCTGTACGCTGAGTGCATGAGCACACCGGGCAGGGGGCTGCACGGCCGCGTACTGGACACCCTCGGCCCCGAGATCACCGCGGGCGGGTACCCGCCGGGCAGCGTCCTGCGCACGGACGAACTGGCCCAGCACTTCGAGGTGTCGCGGTCGGTGATGCGCGAGGCGGTCCGGGTCCTGGAGTCCATGCACCTGGTCGAGTCCCGCCGCCGGGTAGGCGTCACCGTCCGGCCCAAGGCCGAGTGGAACGTCTACGACCCGCAGGTGATCCGCTGGCGGCTGGCCGGCGCCGACCGCCCGCACCAGCTGCGCTCGCTCACCGTGCTGCGCTCCGCGATCGAGCCGGTGGCCGCCCGCCTGGCCGCGCGGCACGCCACGGCCGAGCAGTGCGCCGCACTCACCGAGTGCGCCCTCGGCATGGTGGCCAACTCCCGCGGCCACCGCCTGGAGCAGTACCTCGTCCACGACATGGCGTTCCACCGGGTGATCCTCACCGCGTCCGGCAACGAGATGTTCGCCCGGCTCGGCGACGTCGTGGCCGAGGTCCTCGCGGGCCGCACCCACCACGAGGTGATGTTCGAGGACCCGGCCCCGGGCGCCGTCACCCTCCACGTGCAACTCGCGGAGGCGGTACGGGAGGGCGACGCGGACCGCGCGGAACGGCTGACCCGCGAGATCACGGTGGGCGCCCTGGAGGAACTGGACATCCTCGCGCCCTGAGCGGGACTACTCGTCCGGGAAGTCGCCGTCCACGTACACCCACGCCCCGTCCACCCGCTCGAACCGGCTGCGCTCCAGCAGCGAACCGCCCCGGTAGGACGCGCGGAAGGTCACCGTGCCGGTGGTGTGGAAGGCCGAGCCGTCGGTCGTCCCGAGGATCTCGAGACCCGTCCAGCGCATCGCCGGGTCGAGGTCCAGCCCCGGCGGACGCGTCCGCGGATGCCAGGTCCGCAGCAGGTAAGCCGCGTCCCGCTCGACGAAGGCGCTGTACCGCGAGCGCATCAGCCGCTCCGCCGTGGGCGCCGCCGCCTCGCCCCGGTGGAAGCGGCCGCAGCACCGCTCGTACGGCTCCGGGAGGCCGCAGGGACAGGGGGTGCCGTGAGCCGGTGCGGGGGCGGGCTGCCGCCGGGGCTGCGGGGTGCGTCGGGCCATGGACCTATGGTCGCCTACGCCGACTCGGCATTGGTGGGCGGCTGCGCGGGACGCGCCGGGACCGGCTGGGTCGGCAGCGCGGGCAGCGCCGTGCGGTGCACCCAGGCGTCGAACAGCCCGTCGAGCGGCTCGTCCGCGAAGCGGTTCACGTGCGCCGTGAACGTCGCCGTCGTCACCGCCCCGCCCCGGTGCAGTCCCGTCCAGGCCCGCAGCATGTGGAAGAACCGGTCGTCGCCGAGCGCGCAGCGGATCGCGTGGACGGTGACCCCGCCGCGCTCGTAGAGCCGGTCGTCGAACATGGCCTTCTTGCCGGGGGCGGCGATCCGGATGTCCTGGGGCAGCCCGGACAGCAACCGGTGGGCGACGGCCGCCAGTTGCTGGGCGCTACGGCCGCCGGAGCGCTCCGACCACAGCCACTCCGCGTACTTCGCGAGCCCCTCGTTCAGCCAGATGTGCCGCCAGTCCGCGATGGACACGCTGTTGCCGAACCACTGGTGCGCCAGCTCGTGCGCCACCAGCCGCTCCGAACTCCGCGCCCCGTCCACGTGGTTGGCGCCGAACAGCGACAACCCCTGCGCCTCGACGGGGACGTCGAACTCCTCGTCGGCGACGAGCACCGCGTACTCGTCGAAGGGGTACGGCCCGAACAGCCGCTGGAACAGATCCATCATCGCGGGCTGGCGGGCGAAGTCCCGGGAGAACTGGGGCAGCAGCTGGGCCGGTATGTGCCCGTGCATCGGCACCCCGCCGAACCCCGGGTCCCCGAGCAGGACGGTCTGGAACTTGCCGATCGCGAGGCTCACCAGATAGCTCGACGTCGGCGCGGCCTGCTCGTACACCCAGGTCGTCGTGGACGCCTTGGTGGTCCGGGTGAGCAGTCGGCCGCCGGCCACCACCGAGTACGCCGACGGGCAGGTGACCGAGATCAGGTAGGACGCCTTGTCGGCCGGCCGGTCGTTGCACGGGAACCAGGAGGGCGCGCCGACCGGCTGGCTCGCCACCAGCGCGCCGTCCGTCAGCTCCTCCCAGCCGATCCCGCCCCAGGGGCTGTTCACCGGCCGCGGGTTGCCCGACCAGTGGATCTCCACGGTGAAGGCGGCACCGGCGCGCGGCGGCTTCGCGGGCTTGATCCGCAGCTTGCCGCCCCGGTGCGTCCAGTGCGGCTGGCGGCCGTCCACCCGGATCCGGCCGATCTTGAAGTCGGCCAGGTTCAGCTGGAACTCGGGCAGCGCGGCACGGCCCGCGATCGCGTTGATCCGGGCCATGCCGGACAGGCGGTTGGGTCCGGGCCGGTAGTCCAGCGTGAGCTCATAGCGATGCACCCGGTACCGGGGATCGCCGTTGTCCGGGAAGTACGGGTCCGGACCCGCCGACTGCTGCACTGCCACTTCCGCGTTCGCTCCCTGCGCTGTGCTCGAACCGTCTCTCGGCGCGCCGACGCCCGCGGCCACCGTCGGACGGCCCGCGCTCAGGGACGCCATGCCTCGATCGGGTTGCCGAGCCAGCGGGTGTCGTCGGGGACCGACTCCGCCGCCATGACGAGCGACGCGGGACCCAGGGTGGTACGGGCCCCGATCGTGCTGCCGGGCAGCACGATCCCGCCAGGGCCCAGCGTGGCGCCCTCACGGAGAACCACAGTATCCGTCCGCAAGATCCGGTCGTGGAAGAGGTGAGTCTGCAGGACACAACCACGGTTCACGGTGGCCGCGTCCTCCAGGGTCACCAGATCGGTCTCCGGCAGCCAGTAACTCTCCACCCAGACACCCTCGCCGATGCGCGCACCGAGCCCGCGCAGCCAGGCCGTCATCACCGGAGTACCCGGAACCGAGCCGGCCAGCCACGGCACCGCCAGCACCTCCACGAAGGTGTCCGCCAGCTCGTTGCGCCACACGAACGCACTCCACAGCGGGTGCTCCCCGCTGCGGTGCCGCCCGACCAGCGCCCACTTGGCCACCACGGAGACCAGGCCCGCCACCGCACCGGCACCCAGGAGCACCAGCCCCGACAGCAGCGGCGCCCACCCGCCCAACGCGCACAGCGCGGCCACCGTCAGCCCCGCCAGCGCCACCGAGCACAGCACCGGCACGATCCGGCACGCCTCCACCAGCGCCCGCGCCCACAGCAGCCGCGCCGGCGGCTCGTAGGTGCGGCTCTGGTCGCCGTCGGCCGCGCTGCGCGGCAGCTTCACCGGCGGCAGCCCGAGGTACGAGGTGCCCTTCTTGGCCTTCTTCGGCGTCGCCGACAGCACGCCCACCAGACCGCCGTCCGGCACACTGCGCCCCGGCGCGGTCATCCCGGAGTTCCCGAGGAACGCCCGCCGGCCGATCTCCGCACGGCCGATCCGCACATAGCCACCGCCGAGCTCGTACGGCGCGGTCAGCGTGTCGTCGGCCAGGAACGCGCCCTCGCCGACCGTCGTCAGGCTCGGCAGCGCGAGCACGGTCGACACCTCGGCACCCCGGCCGATCCGCATCCCGAGCAGCCGCAGCCACACCGGGGTGACCAGACCGGCGTACAGCGGGAACAGCGTCTCGCGGGAGCGGTCCATCAGCTGGGACACCGTCCACGCCTGCCAGCCGATCCGGCTGTGCGTGGCGTGCGTACCGACGCGCAGCCCCAGGCTGAGCAGCCGGACGGCGACCAGGATCAGCAGGGCGTACGCAAGACCGAACGCGAGGGTGGCCGGCACCAGGGCGACCGCCGCGCCCCGCAGGGCCTCGCCCAGACCGTCCCCGGGAGCCACGAAACGCCCGGCGACCAGCAGTGCGGCGGCGCCGGACAGCACCGGAAGCGCGCTCAGACCGAGACCGGTCAGGCCGTACATCACCCGCCAGTGCGTACCGCGCCGCGGCCGCTGCTTCGGCCAGTTCCGCTTGGCCTTGCCCAGCTTGACCGCCGGGGCGCCGGCCCAGCGCTGGCCCGTCGGGACCTGCCCGGTGACCGCCGAACCCGGGGCCACCTCGGCGCGCTTGCCGACCCGGGCGCCGGGGAAGAGCATGCTGCGCGTCCCGACGACCGCGTGGGCGCCGATCCGGACCGCGCCGATCACCAGCCGGTCGCCGTCCAGCCAGGAGCCGGACAGGTCCACCTCGGACTCCACGGCCGCACCGCGGCCCACCTTGAGCAGCCCGGTGACCGGCGGCAGCGAGTGCAGGTCCACCTCGGGGCCGATCCTGGCGCCCAGCGCCCGCGCGTACCGCTCCAGCCAGGACCCGGTCAGCGTGGTCGCCCCGGCGAACTCGGCGAGCCGCTCGGCCGTCCACAGCCGCAGGTGCACCGAGCCGCCGCGCGGGTACCGGCCGGGCTGCACGCCCCGCAGCAGCAGCCGCGCGCCACCGGCCGCGACCGCGATCCGGCCGGGCGGGGTGAACAGGGTCACGGCCCCGGCACCGACCAGCCACCAGGGCGCGGTGGGCAGCCAGCCGTAGCCGGGCAGCAGGTTGCCGAGCGCGGCCAGCACCAGCGTCCAGCGCAGCCCGAGCAGCGTGAACAGCGGCAGCAGCACCATCAGCTGCACGAACTGGGCGCGGCGCGGCACCGGCGCGATCGTCCGCCGCGCGCCGTCGTCCTGCGCGGACGCCTCCAGCCGGCGGGCCAGCTTGCGCAGCATCGGCTGCTGGTAGATGTCGAGGACGGCCGCGCTCGGGTAGCGGGTGCGCAGCCGGGTGGTGAGCTGGGCGGCGGACAGGCTGCCGCCGCCGATCGCGAAGAAGTCGTCCGAGGCGCTGCTCACCGGGGCGCCGAGGACCTCGGCCCACTGCTCGGCGAGCCACGCCTCGGTGCCGTACAGCTGCTCGGCCGGGCCGCCGCTCTCCAGGTCCTCCAGGGGCCACGGCAGCGCGTTGCGGTCGACCTTGCCCGAGGTGCGGGTGGGCAGCTCCGTCACGGGCGCGAGCAGCGGCACCAGGGCCGCGGGCAGCTCGGCGCGCAGCTTCTCGACGGCCGCCGCCCGGTCCCAGCCGTCCTGGGTGACGACATAGCCGACCAGCAGCGGGTTGCCGCCGCGCGCGGTCCGCACGGCCGCCGCGGCCCCCGCGACACCGGGCAGCGCCTGGAGGGCCGCGTCGACCTCGCCGAGCTCGATCCGGCGGCCGCCCAGCTTGATCTGCTCGTCGGCACGCCCGAGGAACACCAGCCCTTCGCGGTCGGCCCGTACCAGGTCACCGCTGCGGTACGCCCGCTGCCAGCCCAGCGACTCCAGGGGCGCGTACTTCTCCGCGTCCTTCTCGGCGTCGAGGTACCGGGCCAGGCCGACCCCGCCGATCACCAGCTGGCCGCTCTCGCCCATCGCCACCGGCTCGCCCGCGTCGTCCACGACGGCCAGTTCCCAGCCGTTCAGCGGCAGCCCGATGCGGATCGGCTCCGCACCCGTCATCAGGGCGGCACAGGCGACCACGGTGGCCTCGGTGGGCCCGTAGGTGTTCCAGACCTCGCGGCCCTCGGTGACCAGCCGCTGCGCCAGCTCCGGCGGACAGGCCTCGCCGCCGAAGATCAGCAGGCGGACGTCGTTGAGCGTCTCGGGCTCCCAGAGCGCGGCCAGCGTCGGCACGGTCGAGACGACGGTGATCTCCTGCTCGACCAGCCAGGGCCCGAGGTCGGCGCCGCTGCGGACCTGGGACCGCGGGACGGGCACCAGACAGGCGCCGTAGCGCCAGGCGAGCCACATCTCCTCGCAGGAGGCGTCGAAGGCCACGGACAGCCCCGCCATGACCCGGTCGCCGGGGCCGATCGGCTCCTCGGTGAGGAACAGCGCGGCCTCGGCGTCCACGAAGGCGGCGGCGCTGCGGTGGGTGACGGCGACGCCCTTGGGCCTGCCGGTGGAGCCGGAGGTGAAGATGATCCAGGCGTCGTGCTCGGTGCCGGGGCGGCCGGCGGCACGCGCGTCCGCGCGGCGCACCTCGATCTCCAGACCCGCGCCGAGCACGGCGGCGACCTCCGCCTCGCCGAACACCAGGGCGGCCCGCTCGTCCGGGTCCTCGGCGTCCACGGGGACATAGGCGGCACCGGCCGCGAGAACTCCGAGGACGGCGACATACAGGTCGTTGGTGCCCGACGGCACCCGCACGCCCACCCGGTCGCCGAGTCCGATCCCGGCCCCGGCCAGCCGTCGCCGCAGCCGCTCCACCTCCACCGCGAGCGCGCGGTAGGAGAGCTGGGCGGTGCCGTCGTCCAGCGCGGGCTCGTCGGGGTGGGCCCGTACACTTGCCTCGAACACGTCCACGAGCGTGCGCGGCGACGCCGCCGCCCCGGCCGAGAACCGTGCCGTGTTCCCGAACTCCTCGCGGATCTCTTCGTCGAGCAGGCCGAGAGCACTGCTCTCGTCTATCGCTGCCATCCGGTCCTCGCGTCTCGTTCCCGGAACCCTCCGGGGCGCCGGCGGGCCCTCAGGTCTGCCTGGGGTTGTCCGGCTCCGGCTGGGTACAAGCCGGAAATTTTAGTACGACGCTAGGCTCACGGTCCTGTCGCGGCCACCGGGGAGCGGCCGTTCGTGGCACTCGCTTGAATCTTGGAAAACCTCTGACCAGGCGTTCTCCGGCCGCGACGAGAGATGGCCCACACAGCGTGATGCGGGCCAACTCCGTGTGTCCGGCGGCGGGTGCGGCGACGGCCGGTGCCGTGGCGGGGAGGGGAGAGGATCGCCGCGGAACCGGCCGTCGTCGTGGGGCGGGCAGGTGGTCACACGGCGCTGACCTCGGCCCAGATGGACTTGCCCCAGGGCAGGTTGCCCACGCCCCAGCGGCCCGAGCACAGCGCGTCCAGGATGAGCAGACCGCGCCCGCGGTCCCGCTCCACGGAGATGGGCCGCAGCCGCGGGTGGCGGCCCAGCGGATCGTGCACCTCCACCCGGGTCCGGGAGCCGTCGCTGTCGATGACGAGCCGCACCGGATCGTCCGGGTCGGTCTCGTAGCGCAAGGAGTTGGTGACCAGCTCGCAGGTGACCAGCGCGACGGCGTCGATGTGGTCACGGGAGGCGTCCGGTAGGTGGTGCGTGATGAAGTCACTCACGTACCGCCGTGCCGCCCCGGCCGACTGGGGTTCGCTCGCCAGTAACAGGACCGGCGGCGGGGCGACTTGCAGTGCACGGGGTTCGGTCGTGGTGCTCCGCTGGCGTTCGATCATGTGGATCCCCTCACGGGCATGTCCCAACGCAGGCACGGTGGTTCGCCATGCGAGTGCGGTCACTTTCGTATTTCCCGGATTCATGGTGCCTTCCCGGCACAGTCGATCGCAATACGTACCGCGGGATGTGAAAAATTGCGCACCGGGTCGAGAGAGTTGCGGCACAAGTCGTCAGCCGGTGGCGAGGGTTGGGGCGGCACGGCAGACTGTCGGGCAGTTCACCGCAGAGAAGGGGGAACCTGTGAGCACGCCCACGGTGCGCCGGCGTCGGCTCGGTGCGAAGTTGCGCGACCTGCGCGGCGAACTCACCCTCGACGAGGTCGCGGAGCACTCCGACGGCGCGTTCGTCTCCTCGAAGCTGTCCCGGATGGAGACCGGCAAGACCGCTCCCAAGGCGGCCGACATCCAGGCGTTGCTCGACCTGTACGCCGAACTCGGCCGTGACGTCAGCGACGAGCTGCGCGCGGCCCTGATCACGCTCACCAAGGAGGGTGGCAGACGCGGCTGGTGGCACTCCTACCGGGGTGTCCTCACCCCGGTGTACGAGGACCTCATCAGCCTGGAGGCCGAGGCGGAGACGGTCTCCACCTGGCAGCTGGGCATGGTCCCCGGACTGCTCCAGACCGCGGAGTACGCCCGCGAGATCATCCGCGCGACCGCCATGTCCGAGGCGGTCGAGGCGCGGGTCGACGCGCTGGTCGAGGTACGGCTCGCACGCCAGGCCGTCCTCACCCGCGACAGCGACCCCCTGGCGCTCTGGGCGATCATCTCCGAACAGGCCCTGCGCTCCACCACCGAGGATCCCGCCCTGATGTACGAGCAGTTGGGGCGCCTGCTTACGATGGGGCGGCGCCCGAACATCAACATCCAGGTGTTGCGCTCGGACGCTCCCCTCCACGCCGGGCTGACCGGCACCTTCAGCATCCTGGGCTTCGGTCCGCACACGGACCTGGACGTCGTCCACCAGGAAGGGCTGACCTCCGCCCTGTACATCGAGGAACGTGATCGGGTCTCCACGCACCGGGCCGCGTGGCAACGCCTCACGTCTGCCGCCGAGTCCGTCGAGGCGTCGGTGGAACTGATCACCCAGATAAGGAAGAACGAATAAGGAATGAAGCACGCTGACGACGCGTCGACTCTGCCGGTGACCTGGTGGAAGTCCTCGGCGTCCGCATCACAGTCCGACTGCGTGGAATGCGGGATCGTCGACGAGGCGACGGTCGCCGTCCGCGACAGCAAGCGGCCGTACGGGCCCGCGCTGCTGCTCGGCCGGCCGGCACTCTCCGCGTTCACCGCGGCGCTGGCCCTCGGCGACGGCCGAATAGGCCGCCGCGGCTGAGCAGACCCCCTGGACCTCACGAGCGGGTGCGGCCGGAGCCACCGGGAGGTGGTCACCCGCACACCCCAGAAAACCAAGAAACCCCTGCTCAGCAGGGGTTTCTTGGTTTTCTCGCAGTGTCCGAGGGGGGACTTGAACCCCCACGCCCGATAAAGGGCACTAGCACCTCAAGCTAGCGCGTCTGCCATTCCGCCACCCGGACAAGGTGTCTGTCGTGCGGGGTTTCCCCCGCGGCGACGAAGGAAACACTACCAGGCTTTCCGGGGTGGCCGATCACACCCCGTTCCCGGCGCGGCCGGGCGTGAACGGCGTGTGACGGGCCGGGACCGGCCTTGGGGCGGAGCCGGAAGGGAGAGAGGATGGCAGGGACCGGCCGGCAGTGACAGCAGGAGGAATCAGCGTGAGCGAGACGGACACGGCCAGGGGCGTCACCGGCGAGGACGAGGTCGTGGACCTCTGCCGCGAGCTGATCCGGTTCGACACCAGCAACTACGGCGACCACTCCGGTCCGGGCGAGCGCAAGGCCGCCGAGTGGGTCGCGGAGAAGCTCGCCGAGGTCGGGCTGGAGCCGAGGATCTTCGAGTCGCACCCGGGCCGCGCCTCCACGGTGGCCCGCATCGAGGGCGCGGACCCGTCCCGCCCCGCCCTGTTGATCCACGGACACCTCGACGTCGTACCGGCCAACGCCGACGACTGGACCCATCACCCTTTCTCCGGTGAGGTCGCGGACGGCTGCGTGTGGGGCCGGGGCGCCGTCGACATGAAGGACATGGACGCCATGACCCTGGCGGTCGTCCGCGACCGGCTCAGGAGCGGCCGGAAGCCGCCCCGGGACATCGTGCTGGCCTTCCTCGCCGACGAGGAGGCCGGCGGCACCTACGGCGCCCGGTTCCTGGTCGACCGCCACCCGGACCTCTTCGAGGGCGTCACCGAGGCGATCAGCGAGGTGGGCGGCTTCTCCTTCACGGTGAACGACCAGCGGCGGCTCTACCTGATCCAGACGGCCGAGAAGGGCATGCACTGGATGAAGCTCAAGGTGGCGGGGACCGCCGGACACGGCTCGATGATCCACCGCGACAACGCGATCACCGAGCTGTCCGAGGCCGTCGCACGCGTCGGGCGGCACAGGTTCCCGGTGCGGGTCACCAAGACCACCCGGGCCTTCCTCGACGAACTGGGCGACGCGCTCGGCACGGAGCTGGACCCGGAGGACATGGAGTCGACGCTGGCCCGGCTCGGCGGCATCGCCAAGCTCATCGGCGCGACGCTGAGCAACACCGCCAACCCCACCCAGCTCAACGCCGGTTACAAGGTCAACGTCATCCCGGGCGAGGCCACCGCGCACGTGGACGGACGGTTCCTGCCCGGCCACGAGGAGGAGTTCCTCGCCGACCTCGACCGGCTCCTCGGCCCGCACGTGGTCCGCGCGGACGTGCACTCCGACAAGGCGCTGGAGACGTCCTTCGACGGGGCCCTGGTGGAGGCCATGCAGTCCTCGCTGCTCGCCGAGGACCCCACGGCCAAGGCGGTCCCGTACATGCTCTCCGGCGGCACCGACGCCAAGTCCTTCGACGACCTCGGCATCCGCGGCTTCGGCTTCGCCCCGCTGAAGCTGCCGCCGGAGCTGGACTTCGCCGGCATGTTCCACGGCGTGGACGAGCGGGTGCCCGTGGACGGGCTCCAGTTCGGCGTGCGCGTCCTCGACCGCTTCATCGACGCCTCGTGAAGAAATGGCTCGGGCTAATCGGGCGACTGTGCGAGTCCGACTGAGAAGAGTGAATGCGACGATAAGCTCGTAGCTCCATTAGTTCCTCCTCGTTACACATCATGCGATCCGCTACTTGGGATCGCATTGCCAACAAGGAGGAATAAATGCTCAAGAAGGTCGTCGCCGCTGCGGCTGCCACTGGTGGTCTGGTTCTCGCGGGTGCGGGCCTGGCCGTCGCCGACTCGGGTGCTCAGGGTGCCGCCGTGGGCTCCCCGGGTGTCATCTCCGGCAACGTGATCCAGGTTCCCGTGCACGTCCCGGTGAACGTCTGCGGCAACACGATCTCCGTGATCGGGCTGCTGAACCCCGCCTTCGGCAACACCTGCATCAACAAGTGACGCCGACTCCCTGAGGGGCGTCTTTCCGTCGGCCCCGGAGCGCGCGCCACGCGCTCCGGGGCCGACCGGTTTTCCGCGGTTGTTTCCGCGAGGAATGCACGGTCAGGATCCAAGGCAGGGGGGAATTCAGAAATGCGACAGGGTACCCGCAAGGGCCTTATGACAGTGGCCGCGGCGACCGGCGTGATCGCCGCGGCGAGCGGTTACGCCCACGCCGACTCGGGGGCCGTCGGCTCCGCCGGCGACTCACCGGGCGTGCTGTCCGGCAACACGGTGCAGGCGCCGGTGCACGTGCCGGTGAACGTCTGCGGCAACACCGTCAACGTCGTCGGCGTCCTCAACCCGGCGATGGGCAACAAGTGCGCGAACCATGGCGGCGTGGGCGGCGCGACGGGGGGCTACGGCGACTCGGGCGGTTACGGCGGTGGGCACGGGGGCGGCCACGGCGGTTCGCACGCCGGCGGCCACACCGGCGGCTCGCCCGGGGTCGGGTCGGGCAACACGGTGCAGGCACCGATCGACGTACCGGTCAACGTGTGCGGCAACAGCGTCAACGTGATCGGCATCGGCAACACGGCCGTGGGCAACGACTGCGACAACGGCGGGGGTTACGGCGACGAGGGCGGCTCGGGCGGCCACGGCGGCCACGGCGGTCATGGGGGTCATGGCGGCCACGGCGGCCACGGCGGCCACGGGGGCCACGGTGGCCACGGGGGCCACGGTGGTCATGGGGGCCACGGTGGTCATGGGGGCCACGGGGGCCATGGAGGTCACGGTGGGCACGGTGGTCACCCGGGCAACCCCGGTACGCCAGGGCAGCCGGGTACTCCGGGCACTCCCGGTGCTCCCGGTCATCCCGGCACTCCGGGCCAGCCGGGCACTCCCGGTACTCCCGGTCATCCCGGCACTCCGGGCCAGCCGGGCACTCCCGGAGCCCCCGGCACTCCCGGAGTCCCCGGCACTCCCGGAGTCCCCGGTACTCCGGGTCACCCGGGCACTCCCGGAACCCCCGGTCACCCGGGCGCTCCCGGTCACCCCGGAGGCGGTACCGTCCCGGGCGGTGGTCACGGTTCCTCCGTCGTCAGCCCGGTGGGCAGCAGCTCGGTGACCCAGCCGGGCAGCGGCGCCGCGCAGCTCGCGCACACGGGCAGTGACCTCCCGGTGGGCCTCGCGCTTCCGGCGGGCGCCGGCGTGCTGCTCGCGGGCGCGGTGCTCTACCGCAAGGCGCGCGCCAGCGCCTAGCACACGCTCGGTGACGCACCACCGCGGTGCGTGACACGGAAGCGGCCCCGCCGACGCGGGGCCCCTTCCGTCAGTCGGCCAGTCTCACCATGTGGCACGCACCTGGCGGATGATCCGCCGGCGCAACCGCACCCTGCGGCTGCCGTCGCGCATGAGGCTCAGTCGGTCCAACTCCCAGTGTCCGTACTCGGCATGGTCCGTCAGCAGACGTGTGGCCTCCTTGCGGGACACCCCGCGAGGTACGTACACGTCGACAAATTCGTATTCCGGCATCGCATCTATTGTGCGGGCTGGTGCCCGGTACGGATAGCGTCTGCACTATGTCTGATGCTGCGCAGCCCACCGCTGCCGAGGTACGCGCCGCCGCCGAGGCGGTCAAGACCGCGCTCGACCGCCATCTGGCCGCGGTCGAACGCAGGTCGGGGGAGGACGACCCGGCTGTCTACGAGGCGTTCAACCAGCTGGCCGCGGCCGCCGAGGTCTACGACGAGCTCCTGTACGACCGCTACGACGAAGTCACCCCGTTCGAGATCCCCGGCACCGAGGACTCGCTGCCACCGTACGCGGGTCCCGAGGAACCGAACGCGATCAGTGTGCTGATCCGCCGCGACTACGCCGTGGCGGAACCACAGCGGCTGCTGGCGCAGGCCCAGCGGGTCCAGGCCGCGGAGTACGACGAGGGTCCCGCCGTCGGCGAGGAGGCCGCCGGCACCGTCCACGGGGCGCTCGGGGTCCTGTTCGGCGAGTTCGAACCGGACGAGATCGCCTCCCGGCACAAGGAGTTCGGCCTGGAGGAGGGCGACTCCACGCTGTGGGTGACCGCGGCGGAGGACCCGGCCGAGCCCGGCGAGTGGCTGGACGCGCCGTTCGAGGGCGTCGATCCCCAGCTGGTGGTGTGCCGCTTCGACGTCAGCGCGGTGTTCGACGACGAGGACCCGGAGGACGCCGAGGAGGCCGGGGAAGTGGAGGACGACCTCGACCTCGACGAGGACCTGGAGCCATTGGACGCCGAACGCTGACCCGGCCCGACCGGTGGTCCCCTTCCGGCCTTCCCGGGCCGGTCGGGCACCACCGGTCGGCGTCGCTGCGAGGACCGTGGCTCAGCCGACTGCCGGCACCTGAGTCCTGAGCAGCAGCGGCAGGCGGGTCGTCCTGGGCTTCGGCAGGATCTCGGCCACCGCCTTCGGCAGGGCCTGCTCCACGCCGTGCACCACCGAAAGATGGCGTTCCGCCCGACTGAACGCCGTGTACACCCAGGGGCGGCTGAGGGACCCGGCCGCGTCACCGGGCAGCACCACGACCGCCGCCGGCCACCGGCCGCCCGCCGCCTGGTGGGCGGTGACCGCCCAGCCGTGCCGCACCGACTGCTCCACCCGCTCCTTCGGCACGACGACCTGAGCGTCCACGCACGACAGATGCAGCCCCTCGGCGTCGGCACTCACCACCTGCCCCGGCTCGGTACGGCCCGGAGTGGGGGAGTAGGCGACCCGGTCACCGGGGTCGAAGCCGCCGAACCGGCCGGGGCCCGGATTGAGCCGCTCCTTCAGGGCGGCGTTCAGGGCACGGGTGCCCGCCGCGCCACCGTGGCCCGGGGTGATCACCACCGTCTGCCCGGCGGGGACGCCGATGGCGCGCGGCACGGAGTCGGCGACCAACTGCACCGTCCGGTGCACCGCCTCGCCCGCGTCCCGCACCGGCACGATCACGACCTCCTTGCCGGGCGCCTCGACCTGGAGGAGCTCGCCCACGCCGATCCCGGAGACCAGTTCGCCGAGCGGTCCGGGGTCGGGCGTGCGGGAGGCGACCACCGGGCAGACGCGCGCCGCCAGCAGGTCGGCGAAGACCCGCCCCGGGCCCGCCGACCACAGCACCGCCGGATCCCCGCTGAGCACCAGCCGGGCCCCGTCGGGCAGCGCCTCCACGATCATCGCGGCGCTCTCCACGTCCAGCTGGGGCGCGTCCAGCACGACCAGCAGGTCGAGGTCCAGGGCGCCCTCCGCGTCCCGGCCGGGCCCCTGGGCACCGGAGAGCAGACCGGCGACCGTGCCGACCGCATGCGCGCCGTCCCCCGACGCCGCCGCCACTCGCCGGCGCCCGTCGGGGGTGTGGGCGGCGGCGAAGGCACGCAGCCCCGCCGCGCGGGCGGCGGCCAGCAGTGCCGCCGGTTCGGACCGGGCGGCCTCGCCGCCCGTGTGCAGCACGAGTCCGTGTCCGGCGACCGCCCTCGCCAGCTCCGCCGCGCCGCCGGAGGCCGTCGTCGCGGCCGCCTCCCAGGGCTCCGGGGCGTCCTTGCCGGGGGAGTTGACCAGCCGGGCCAGCCCGTCGGCGAGGCTCTCCTCGGCCAGCGCGTACCGCTCCAGGCCGACCAGGACCCGGACCGGCCGCTCCTCCTCGTCGTCCTCGGGTTCCGGGGCGCCCGGATCGAGGGCGTCCTGGAAGACCAGGGCCTCGCCCTCGGCGAGCGCGCTCTGCACGGCGGCCTCCGGGTCGGGCACCGCCCGCTGGGTCAGCGCCGCCGTCAGGGTCGGCATCTCCAGCGCGGTGTGTCCGGCCAGGGCCGCCTGTTCGAGGAGCCACCCGGTCAACGCCCGGCCGCGCCGCTCGTCGTCCGGGCCGCACTCCGCGCCGAGCAGCGCCCGCGCGAAGCCGTCGGCCTGGTCCGGGCGTACACCGCCGACCCGCAGCAGCTGCCAGGGGTCGTCGCGCAGCAGCGCGTCCGCGCCCTCGCCGAGGGCGGCCGCGACCGCGGGTGCCAGCGACTCCGGCGCACCGCCGTCGGCCAGGACCCGTCGTACCGCCGCGATCGTCTCCGCGGTGGGTCCGGCCGGTGCGGCGGTCCTCTCGCGCGGCGCGGCGGTAGGGGCCGGCTCCGGCCCACCGGCCGCTTCGGCCACGGGTGCCGGGCGCGCGGCGGGTTCCGGACCGGCGAAGACGGTTGCCGCCCGCTTCTCCCCGCTCTCCACCGCCCGGATCGCCGCCAGCAGATCGGCCGCCGTACCGCTGAGGCCGCTCCCGCTCTCGATCGGACCCTTCTTCACGGCCTTCCGCCGCGCGATCCGCTCCCGCTCGACCCGCTGGGCGGCCAGCTCCGCCGCGGCCTCGGAAACCTGCCCCCCACCCCCCTCGGCCACCGCACCGGCCGCGGCGGCCGACCCGTCCACCTCCGAACCGTCACCACCGTCCCCGACCGCGGCTTCCGCCACTGCACCGGCCGCGCCCTGCGCAGCCGAGTCGCCGTCGTCGTCCACGCCACCGGCCGCACCGCCCCCGGCCGGCCCTCCGGTCGGCGAACCGTCGCCGCGTCCCGCCCCTTCCGCCCCCGAACCGGCACCGCGCCCCGCACCGTCTCCCGTCGGCACGTCACCGCCTCCCGCGGCGTCCCCCGTCGTCCCCGCGGCCGTCGTCCCCTCGTCGTCGGCCTCGGGCTTGGCGCCCAGCCCCGGCTCCGTGCTCACAGCGTGCTCCAGTCGTGATCGGGATAGCGGTGCACGGGCGCCGACACGTCGTCGAGCGCCCGGCAGATCTCGTCAGGAAGCGTAAGCGCCTCCACTGACAGTGCCGCCGTGAGCTGCTGTGCGTTGCGCGCGCCGACGACCGGCGCGGCCACGCCCGGCCGGTCCCGCACCCAGGCCAGCGCCACCTGGAGCGGCGTCACCGCCAGCCCGTCGGCCGCGGTCTGCACCGCGTCCACGATCCGCGTCGCGGTGTCGTCGAGGTACGGCGCGACGAACGGCGCCAGATGCTCGGAGGCGCCCCGCGAGTCCGGGGGAGTGGCGTTGCGGTACTTCGCGGTCAGCACGCCCCGGCCGAGCGGCGAGGACGGCAGCAGGCCGATGCCCAGGTCGAGCGCCGCAGGCAGCACCTCGCGCTCCACGCCCCGCTGGAGCAGCGAGTACTCCAGCTGGGTGCTGGCCAGCCGGGTGCGGGTACCGGGCGCCGCGAGCTGCCAGGTGGCCGCCTTCGCCAGCTGCCAGCCGCAGAAGTTGGAGACCCCGGCGTAGCGGGCCCGGCCGCTGCTGACGGCCAGGTCGAGGGCCTGCAGCGTCTCCTCCAAGGGGGTGTCCGGATCGTAGGCGTGCACGTGCCAGACGTCGACGTGGTCGGTGCCGAGACGGGCCAGGGAGGCGTCCAGCGCGGCGAGCAGATGGCCGCGCGAGCCGTCGAAGCGGCGGTCCGGGTCCGGGACGCTGCCCGCCTTCGTCGAGATGACCAGGTCCCGGCGGGGCACCAGCCCTTCCATGAGCTGCCCGAGCAGGTACTCGGCCTCTCCGTCGCCGTACACGTCCGCGGTGTCGACGAGGGTGCCGCCGGCCTCCCAGAACGCCTTGAGCATGTCCGCGGCGTCGTGCTCGTCGACGTCCCGGCCCCAGGTGAGGGTGCCGAGTCCGATTCTGGACACGCGCAGGCCGGTACGGCCGAGATGCCTCTGCTCCATGTCCGCGAGATTACTGGCCAGAGCTGGTGCGTTGGGTTGCCTGTGGATAACCGGTTTCCCAGCGGCGGAGGGGTGGCCGGCCGCGGGGCGCCGCACGCTAAGGTCTCTCGCGACAGCGACGTTACTGATCGGTAAGGGGATCGGCCATGCAGCTCGGGATCAACCTCGGCTACTGGGGCGCCGGGATGGACGGGGACAATCTGGCCGTGGCGCAGGAGGCCGAGCGCCTCGGGTACGCCGTCTGCTGGGCCGCCGAGGCCTACGGCTCGGACGCCGCCACCGTGCTCAGCTGGGTCGCGGCCAAGACCGAGCGCATAGACGTCGGCTCGGCCATCTTCCAGATCCCGGCCCGGCAGCCCGCGATGACCGCGATGACCGCCGCCACCCTCGACTCCCTCTCCGGCGGCCGTTTCCGGCTCGGCCTCGGCGTCTCGGGACCGCAGGTCTCCGAGGGCTGGTACGGCGTCAAGTTCGACAAGCCGCTCTCCCGCACCCGTGAGTACGTGGAGATCGTGCGCAGGGCGATGACCCGCGAGCGGCTGTCGTACGAGGGTGAGCACTGGACGCTGCCGCTGCCCGGCGGCCCCGGCAAGCCGATCAGGCTGACCGTGCACCCCGAGCGCGAGCACATCCCGGTCTACATCGCCGCCATCGGACCGAAGAACCTGGAGCAGACCGGCGAGATCGCCGACGGCGCCCTGCTGATCTTCCCCTCGGCCGAGCACCTGGAGGAGACGGCCGTCGCGCACCTGCGTGCGGGCCGCGAGAAGGCCGGGAAGACCCTCGACGGGTTCGACGTCTGCCCGACGCTGCCCCTCGCCGTCGGCGACGACAACGACGTGAGCACACTCGCCGACACCTTCCGGCCGTACACCGCGCTGTACGTCGGCGGCATGGGCAGCCGCAAGCAGAACTTCTACAACCAGCTCGCCCGGCGCATGGGCTACGAGCAGGAGGCCGCCGAGATCCAGGACAAGTACCTGTCCGGGGACAAGAACGGCGCGGCGGCCGCCGTGCCGCACGACCTGATCGACCAAACCACGCTGCTCGGGTCCGTGGCGCGGATCGCCGACCGGATGAAGGCCTACGCGGCCGCCGGGGTCACCACCCTGTCACTCGCCCCCGCCGGCTTCACCCTGGACGAGCGGCTCGCCTCGCTCCGGGCCGGTGCCGAGGCCCTGGAGCGTGCCGGGCTCGCGTGAGCGACGCGGCGGGAGAGTTCAGCGGCCGTGGTGGGGGCTCGGGGGTCTTCCCCGCCACGGCCGTCACGGAGAACAACGCGCCGCCGCCCGCGCGGTTACGCCCCCGGAGTGACCCTGGTGCTCCCTCTTTCGGCCGAGTCCGCGGCCCCGGTGCCGGGGCCCCCTCACATCCATCCCCGCCGCTTGAACAGCCGGTACAGCACCGTCTCCAGCACCGCCATGATCATGATCACCGCGGGATACGACCAGAACCAGTGCAGCTCGGGCATGTGGTCGAAGTTCATGCCGTAGACACCGGCGATCATCGTGGGCACCGCCGCCATGGCCGCCCACGCGGAGATCTTCCGCATGTCGTCGTTCTGCCGCACGCTCATCTGCGCCAGGTGGGCGTTGAGGACGTCGGACACCAGCCGGTCCAGGGCCTCCACCCCCTCGTTCACCCGCATCAGATGGTCGTTGACGTCCCGGAAGAACGGTCGCGCCTCCTCGTGCACGAACGGCACCGAGCCGCCGCCGTACGGACCCGTCCCCGCCAGCTTCGTCATCGGCGCCGCCAGCGGCACGGTCGCGCGGCGGAACTCCAGGATCTGCCGCTTGAAGGAGTAGATCCGGGACGCGGTGTGCCGGGAACCGCCGCCGCCCGGCGAGAACACCTCGGCCTCCACCTCCTCCAGGTCGTTCTGCAACTCGGTCGCGACCTCCAGGTAGTGGTCGACGACCGCGTCGGAGATCGAGTACAGCACCCCCGTGGGACCGTGCTTGAGCAGCTCGTGCTGCTCCTCCAGATGCCGCCGGATGTCCCCGAGCGGCGACGGCGTCCCGTGGCGCACGGTGACCACGAAGGAGTGCCCGACGAAGATCATCAGCTCGCCGGAGGTCACCGTGTCGGTCTTCGTCTCGTACGTCACCGGCTTCAGGACGACGAACAGCGAGTCGTCGTACACCTCCAGTTTGGGCCGCTGGTGGGCGGTCAGGGCGTCCTCCACGGCCAGCGGATGCAGCCCGAACTCGTCGGTGACCAGCGCGAACTCGCGCTCGGTGGGCTCGTACAGGCCGATCCACAGAAAACTGTCGCCACGCGCGCGTGCCTCCGCGAGTGCGTCCGAGAAGTCCTGCGGGGTCTCCATGCGCTCCCCGCCCCGGTAGATGGCGCAGTCGACGATCACGGAGCGTATTCTCCCGTCGCCCAGCCGCCTGCGCACTTCGGCTTGCGCCTACCCTGGGCCGCATGCCCACGCTGATCCTCGTAAGGCACGGACGGTCCACCGCCAACACCTCCGGGCTGCTCGCCGGCTGGACGCCCGGTGTCGCCCTCGACGAGCGCGGCGCCGCCCAGGCCGCCGCACTGCCCGGCCGACTGGTCGGCCTGCCGATCTCCGAGGTCGTCACCAGCCCGCTGCAGCGCTGCCAGGAGACGGTCCGGCCGCTCCTCGACGCCCGGCCCGACCTCACCGCCCACACGGACGAGCGGATCGGGGAGGCCCACTACGGCGACTGGTCCGGCCGCAAACTGACCGAACTCAAGGACGAGCCGCTGATGGACGTCGTGCAGGCGCACCCGTCGGCGGCCGCGTTCCCCGGCGGCGAGTCGATGCGGGCCATGGCGACCCGCGCGGCCGAGGCGGTGCGGGAGTGGAACGCGCGCGTGGAGCGCGACCACGGCTCCGACGCCGTCTATCTCATGTGCTCGCACGGTGACATCATCAAATCCCTCGTCGCGGACGCACTCGGTCTTCATCTCGACCTCTTCCAGCGGATCTCCGTCGAACCGTGTTCCATCACGGCGATCCGTTACACCCGCCTCAGGCCGTTTCTCGTTCGTCTCGGGGACACCGGCGATTTCGCCTCCCTCGCCCCCCGCGAGGAACCTCCCGGCGAAGACGCACCGGTCGGTGGCGGTGCCGGCGCGCCGTGATCGCCGACCGCAGTAGGGTGAAGCGATCCACGCAGGCGGTCCCATAGCCGCCGTCCGTTCCCACGCACCCCCGATTCCCATGGAGACAGGACGTGTCCCGTCAGGTGTTCCTCTACGATCCGCCGGACCGCTTCATCGCGGGCACGGTCGGACTGCCCGGACGCCGTACGTTCTTCCTCCAGGCCACGGCCGGCACCCGGACGACCAGCGTGGCCCTGGAGAAGACCCAGGTCGCCGCGCTCGCCGAGCGCATGGAAGAACTCCTCGACGAGGTCGTACGCCGCAGCGGCGGCAGCGCGGCCGTCCCCGCCGTCGCACCCAACGAGATCACCGACACCGCCCCGCTGGACACCCCCATCGAGGAGGAGTTCCGCGTCGGCACCATGGCGCTCGCCTGGGACGGCGAGGAAGAGCGCATGATCGTCGAGGCGCAGGCCCTGGTGGAGCTGGACGCCGACTCCGAGGAGGACCTGGCCGAGGCCGAGGAGCGGCTCCTCCAGGACGAGGAGAACGGGCCCCCCATGCTGCGGGTCCGGCTGAGCGGCGCGCAGGCCAGGGCCTTCGCCAAGCGCGCCCTGGACGTCGTCAACGCCGGTCGGCCGCCGTGCCCGCTGTGCAGCCTCCCGCTCGACCCGGAAGGACACGTATGTCCGCGCCAGAACGGATACCGCCGCGGAGCGTGACCGCCGCCGGCCTGCTCGTCCACGGTGAGCTGAAGGTGCGCGGCCGGATCCGCGACGCCTCCAACGCGGCGCTGTTCTGCACGGTCGCGCACGACGGTGAGGAGACGTCCTGCGTCTACAAGCCGGTCGCCGGTGAACGCCCGCTGTGGGACTTCCCCGACGGCACCCTCGCCCAGCGCGAGGTGGCCGCCTACGAGGTCTCCGAGGCGCTGGGCTGGGACCTGGTCCCGCCGACCGTGCTGCGCGACGGGCCGTACGGCGAGGGCATGTGCCAGCTGTGGATCGACGTCGACCCGGAAGGGGCCGAACTGCTGGCCCTGGTGGACGCCGAGGAGCCGGAGCCGGGCTGGAAGGCCATCGGGCTCGCCGAGGTCGGCGACGGGAAGACCGCGCTGCTGGTGCACGCCGACGACGCCCGGTTGCGCCGGCTCGCCGTCCTCGACGCCGTGATCAACAACGCCGACCGCAAGGGCGGCCACCTGCTGCCCACCGCCGACGGTCGGCTCTACGGAATCGACCACGGCGTCACCTTCAACGTCGACAACAAACTGCGCACCCTGCTGTGGGGCTGGGCGGGCGAGCCCCTCACCGGTGAGGCCGTCGAGGCCCTCACGACGCTCCGGGAGGCCCTCGACGGGGCCCTGGGGGCCCGGCTGGCCGAGCTGATCACCGCCGCCGAACTCGACGCCACACGCGCGCGTGTCGACGCGCTGCTCAGCGCCGGGACGCACCCGGAGCCCAGCGGCGAGTGGCCCGCCATCCCCTGGCCGCCCGTGTAGGAATGCCACGCCCGCACGCCCCGCGCCCGGACAGCACATCCCGGCCGCAAGATCAAGAGTGCCTTCTTCGTCATCCGGCCCGGTCCGGTTCGTATACCGAACTCGGGTCCGGTTACGCTCATGTACATGCATGCCTGGCCCGCTTCCGAGGTCCCCGCCCTGCCTGGTCAGGGCCGCGACCTGAGGATCCACGACACCGCGACCGGCGGTTCGGTCACCCTCGACCCCGGTCCTGTCGCCCGTATCTACGTCTGCGGCATCACGCCGTACGACGCGACCCACATGGGGCACGCGGCGACCTACAACGCGTTCGACCTGGTCCAGCGCGTGTGGCTGGACACCAAGCGGCAGGTGCACTACGTCCAGAACGTGACGGACGTCGACGACCCGCTGCTGGAGCGCGCGCAGCGCGACGGTGTCGACTGGGTCGCCCTCGCCGAGCAGGAGACGGCCCTCTTCCGCGAGGACATGACCGCCCTCAGGATGCTGCCGCCGCAGCACTACATAGGCGCGGTCGAGGCGATACCCGGCATCGTGCCGCTCGTCGAGCGACTGCGCGACCTCGGCGCCGCCTACGAACTCGAAGGCGACATCTACTTCTCGGTCGGCTCCGACCCCCACTTCGGCAAGGTCTCCGGCCTCGACGCGGCCGCGATGCGGCTGCTGTCCGCCGAGCGCGGCGGCGACCCGGACCGCCCCGGCAAGAAGAACCCCCTCGACCCGATGCTGTGGATGGCCGCCCGCGAGGGCGAACCCAGCTGGGACGGCGGCTCCCTCGGTCGTGGCCGACCGGGCTGGCACATCGAGTGCGTGGCCATCGCCCTCGACCACCTCGGCATGACCTTCGACGTCCAGGGCGGCGGCTCCGACCTGGCCTTCCCGCACCACGAGATGGGTGCCTCGCACGCCCAGGTGCTCACCGGCGAGTTCCCGATGGCCAAGGCCTACGTGCACGCCGGCATGGTCGGGCTCGACGGCGAGAAGATGTCCAAGTCCAAGGGCAACCTGGTCTTCGTCTCCCGGCTCCGCCAGGACGGCGTCGACCCGGCCGCGATCCGGCTGGCGCTGCACTCGCACCACTACCGCGCCGACTGGGAGTGGACCGACCAGGTGCTGCGGGACGCCGAGGAACGCCTCGCCCGCTGGCGCGCGGCGGTCTCCCGCCCCGACGGCCCGCCCGCCGAGGCCCTGGTGGAGGAGATCCGCGAGGCCCTCAGCAACGACCTGGACGCGCCCGCCGCACTGGCGGCGGTGGACCGCTGGGCGGCACTCCAGCAGGAGCAGGGCGGTACGGACGCGGGTGCACCGGGTGTCGTGTCCCGAGCGGTCGACGCCCTGCTGGGCGTGGCCCTGTAAAGCCGACGCCGACAGCCCCGCGCCCTGAGGGGGAGCGGGGCTGTCGCACCACGCGGCTGCGCCGCGTGGGCGCGCTCAGTCCTCGGAAGAATCCTCGCCGTCCGGCCCGGCATCGCCGCCGGCGTCCCCGCCGTCCCCGGCGTTCCCGGGCGCGTCGGGCTTCGGTGCCCGGGGCGGCCGCCCCTTGCCGCCCGGACCCCCCGGGCTGTCCCGCAGGTACGACCCGCTGTCGGTGCCGTCCGCCGTGGCGTGGCCGCCGGGCGGGCTCACGTCCCGGCGCCTCAGATAGCGCTCGAACTCCCGGGCGATCGCCTCACCGGACGCCTCCGGCAGCTCCGCGGTGTCCCGGGCCTCCTCCAGCGTCTGCACGTACTCGGCGACCTCGCTGTCCTCCGCGGCCAGCTGGTCCACGCCCACCTGCCACGCGCGCGCGTCCTCGGCCAGCTCGCCCAGCGGGATCCGAAGGTCGAGCAGGTCCTCCAGACGGTTCAGGAGGGCCAGGGTGGCCTTCGGGTTGGGCGGCTGGGAGACGTAGTGCGGCACCGCCGCCCACAGCGAGACCGCCGGGACGCCCGCGTGCGTGCAGGCCTCCTGGAGAACCCCGACGATGCCCGTCGGACCCTCGTACTTGGTCTCCTCCAGGTCCATCCGCTGGGCCAGGTCGGAGTCGGACGTGACCCCGCTGACCGGCACCGGACGTGTGTGCGGGGTGTCGCCGAGCAGCGCGCCCAGCACGACCACCAGCTCCACGCCCAGCTCGTGGGCGAAACCGAGCAGCTCGTTGCAGAACGACCGCCAGCGCATGGACGGCTCGATGCCTCTGACCAGCACCAGGTCCCGCGGCTTGTCCCCGCCGACCCGGACCACCGACAACCGCGTCGTCGGCCAGGTGATCTTGCGCACGCCGGCGTCCATCCACACCGTGGGGCGGTTCACCTGGAAGTCGTAGTAGTCCTCGGCGTCCAGCGCCGCGAACACCTCGCCCTTCCACTCCCGCTCCAGGTGCGCGACCGCGGTGGAGGCGGCGTCACCGGCATCGTTCCAGCCTTCGAACGCGGCCACCATGACTGGGTCGATCAGCTCGGGAACCCCCTCCAGCTCGATCACCCAGTGCCTCCTTCCGACGTGCCCTCGCGTACGCCCCAACCTTACGGCGTCGAGCGGGGGCGCCCGCAGCCCCCTTGCACGGGGGAGTGAACGGATCACTGCCCCGTTCGCCCGCCTCGAACACTTCGTTTCGGCGAGCAACCGGCCATGGACAGCAAGCGCTTCACAGGCTGCTGCGCAGCCACTGCTCCACGCTCGCGATGTGCACGGTCGCCCAGGAACGGGCCGCCTCCGCGTCCCGGTCGCGCAGCGCGGCCAGGATCGCCCGGTGCTCGTGCAGGGTGCGCGCCACCGCGTCCTCCTGGGTCAGCCCGCGCCAGATCCGCGCCCTGGTGGTCGGCCCGGACAGGCCGTCAAGAAGCGAGCAGAGCACCGAGTTTCCCGAGCTCTGCACGATGCCCCGGTGGAACTCCAGGTCGCTGGCGACCAGCTCCTCCACCGAGGGCGCGCCGCCGAGCGCGTCCAACCGGGACGCCAGCGCGTCCAGTTGCTGCTCGCTGATCCGGGAGGCGGCCATCGCGGTCGCGGCCGGCTCCAGGATCCGGCGCACCGCGAGGAACTCCAGGACCGTGTCGTCGCGGTGGAAGTCGACGACGAAGCTCATCGCCTCCAGGAGCAACTGCGGGTCGAGGCTGGTGACGTAGGTGCCGTCGCCCTGCCGCACGTCGAGGATCCGGATCAGCGACAGGGCGCGCACCGCCTCCCGGAGCGAGTTGCGGGACAGGCCGAGCTCGGCGGCGAGTTCGCTCTCCTTGGGCAACCGGTCACCGGGGCGCAGCGCACCGGAGACGATCATGTCCTTGATCTTCTCGATCGCCTCATCGGTGACTGCCATACCGGCCTCCCTGTAGTCCAGACATCCGATGTCTCTGGCCACATTATGCGGTCCGGCCAGGTGTGCACGCCCAGGCCGGTCAGGGCCCGGTGCTCCGGCGGCGGGTACGCGAAAGGGCGGCTCCCAGGGGAGGGGAGCCGCCCTGCGGAGGACCGGCCGCTGCCGAGGACCGGCTACTTCTTGTCGAGCAGGTCCTGGACCTTGGCCCTGACGTCGTCCGTGGCCAGGCCGCGGATCGTCAGGGTGGTGCGGCGGCGCAGCACGTCGTCGGCGGTCTCGGCCCACTCGTGGTCGCGGGCCCAGACGACCTGCGCCCAGATCTCCGGCGCGTCCGGGTGGACGCGCTCGGCCAGCTCCGGGTGCTCGTTGGCGATGCGGGCGATGTCGAAGGCCAGCGAACCGTAGTGGGTGGCCAGGTGCTTGGCCGTGTCGGCGGCCATCCGCGGACCGGGCGCCGGGTGGTCCACCAGGAGCCGGTGGGCGACGGCGCGGGGGTTGGCGACACCGGGCAGCGGCAGCTTCTTCGGCAGCGAGGAGATCGGCTCGAAGTCGTCGCCGAGCGGGTGGCCCGGCAGCGCCTCCAGCTTCTGCATCACGGTGCGGCCGATGTGCCGGAAGGTGGTCCACTTGCCGCCCGCGACGGACAGCATGCCGCCCCTGCCCTCGGTGACCACGGTCTCGCGCTTGGCCTTCGCGGTGCTGCCGGGGCCGCCGGGCAGCACCCGCAGACCGGCGAAGGAGTAGGTGATCAGGTCACGCCGCAACTGCTGGTCCCGGACCGAGAACGCGGCCTCGTCCAGGATCTGGGCTATGTCCTTCTCGGTGACGGCGACGTCCGCCGGGTCGCCCTCGTACTCCTCGTCGGTGGTGCCGAGCAGCAGCATGTCCTCCCAGGGGAGGGCGAAGGTGATCCGGTACTTGTCGATGGGGGTGGCGAGCGCGGCCTTCCAGGGGGAGGTCCGCTTCAGCACCAGGTGCGCGCCCTTGGACAGACGGATGGACGGGGCCGCGTTCGGGTCCTCCATCCGGCGCAGGTGGTCGACCCAGGGGCCGGTCGCGTTCAGCACCAGGCGGGCGTTGACGCCGAACTCCTCGCCGGAGACGGCGTCCCTGAGGTCGGCGCCCGTGACCCGGCCCTTGGTGAAGCGCAGGCCGGTGACCTGGGCGTGGTTGAGGACGACCGCGCCCGCCTCGACGGCCGCGCGGACCGTCATCAGCGCCATGCGGGCGTCGTTCATCTGGTCGTCGCCGTACACGGCCACGGCCTTGAGGTTCTCGGTGCGCAGCTCCGGCACGTCCTGCTGGGCCCGGGCGGGGGAGAGCAGGTGGCCGACGCCGTCGCCGAAGGCGGAGAGCGCGGAGTAGGCGAAGACGCCCGCCCCGAGCTTCGCCGCGCCGTGCGGACCGCCCTTGTACACGGGGAGGTAGAACGTGAGCGGGTTCGCCAGGTGGGGGGCCACCTGGCGGGAGACCGCACGGCGTTCGAAGTGGTTCTCCGCGACCAGCTTCACCGCGCCGGTCTGCAGGTAGCGCAGACCGCCGTGGAGGAGCTTGGAGGAGGCGGAGGAGGTGGCGCCGGCGAAGTCGCCGGCGTCGACCAGTGCCACCCTGAGCCCGGACTGCGCGGCGTGCCAGGCGGTGGAGATGCCCAGGATGCCGCCGCCGATCACAAGAAGGTCGTACGACGCCTTGGAGAGCTGCTCCCTGGTCTCGGCCCGGCTCGGAAGCGAGCCGGAGGCCGGGTGCGTCCCCAGGGCAGGCACGGACTGCAGGGTGGACTGACTGGTCATGTCGGGTTCTTACTCCTCGTCAGAGCTGGTGGGCTCTCGTCGGCTCAGCTCTCGTCGTCGTCGATCCAGCCCATGGTCCGGTCGACGGCCTTGAGCCAGTTCTTGTACTCACGGTCGCGGGTCGCCGCGTCCATGCGGGGGGTCCATTCGGCGGCCCGGCGCCAGTTGGCGCGCAGTTCGTCGGTGCTGGACCAGAAGCCGACGGCGAGGCCGGCGGCGTAGGCGGCGCCGAGGCAGGTGGTCTCCGCGACCATCGGGCGCACCACGGGCGCGTCCAGGACGTCGGCGAGCTGCTGCATCAGCAGGTTGTTGGCGGTCATGCCACCGTCGACCTTCAGGGTCACCAGCTCGTCGCCGGAGTCCTTGGTCATGGCGTCCGCGATCTCGCGGGTCTGCCAGGCGGTGGCCTCCAGGACCGCACGGGCCAGGTGCGCCTTGGTGACGTACCGGGTCAGGCCGGCGATCACACCGCGGGCGTCGGAACGCCAGTGCGGGGCGAACAGACCGGAGAAGGCCGGTACGAAGTAGGCACCGCCGTTGTCCTCGACCGAGAGCGCCAGCGTCTCGATCTCGGCCGCGGTGGAGATCAGGCCCATCTGGTCGCGCATCCACTGCACCAGCGAGCCGGTGACGGCGATCGAGCCCTCCAGCGCGTACACGGTCGGCTGGTCGCCGATCTTGTAGCCGACCGTGGTCAGCAGGCCCGCGTAGGAGTTGATGATCTTGTCGCCGGTGTTCATCACCATGAAGGTGCCGGTGCCGTAGGTGGACTTGGTCTCGCCCTCGGAGAAGCAGGTCTGGCCGAACAGGGCCGCCTGCTGGTCGCCGAGCGCGGAGGCGACCGGGATGCCGCCGAGCAGGTCGCCGAGCTTGCCGCCGGTCACCTCGCCGTAGACCTCGGCGGAAGAGCGGATCTCGGGGAGGATCTGCAGCGGCACGCCGATGGATTCGGCGATCTTCTCGTCCCACTGCGTGGTGTGCAGGTTCATGAGAAGGGTGCGGGAGGCGTTGGTCACGTCGGTGACGTGCTTGCCGCCGTTGACACCACCGGTCAGGTTCCAGATGACCCAGGTGTCCATGGTGCCGAAGAGGATGTCGCCCGCCTCGGCGCGCTCCTTGAGGCCGTCGACGTGGTCGAGCAGCCAGCGGGCCTTCGGGCCGGCGAAGTAGGACGCCAGCGGGAGGCCGGTCTCGCGGCGGAAGCGGTCCTGGCCGACGTTGCGGCCCAGCTCGCGGCAGAGGGCGTCGGTGCGGGTGTCCTGCCAGACGATGGCGTTGTGGACGGGCTCACCGGTGTTCTTGTCCCACAGCACGGTGGTCTCGCGCTGGTTGGTGATGCCGATGGCCTTGATGTCGTCGCGGGTGATGCCGGCCTTCTGGATGGCCCCGGCGACGACTTCCTGGACGTTGGTCCAGATTTCGTTGGCGTTGTGTTCGACCCAGCCCGGCTTGGGGAAGATCTGCTCGTGCTCCTTCTGGTCGACCGAGACGATACGGCCGTCCTTGTCGAAGACGATGCAGCGGCTGGAGGTCGTGCCCTGGTCGATCGCGGCGATGAAAGGGCCTGCGGTGTGGGCGTCGGTCACTGTGTGCTCCTCGAAGATCCGTGGTGGACTGGCGGTACGGCGCGAGCCTGTGTCTTAAGCGAAGGCGACGTTGTAGATGCCTGCCGCGATGGCTCCGCCGATCAGCGGACCGACCACCGGGATCCAGGCGTAGCTCCAGTCGGAACCGCCCTTGTTGGGCAGCGGGAGGAGCGCGTGCACGATGCGCGGGCCGAGGTCACGGGCGGGGTTGATGGCGTACCCCGTCGGGCCGCCGAGCGACAGGCCGATCGAGACGACCACCAGGGCGGTGATCAGGCCGCCCAGCACACCGAGGCCGTTGCCCTTGTCGTTGAGGCCCTGGGTGAGGACCGCGAGGATGAGCACCACGGTGCCGATGATCTCCGTGGCGAGGTTCTGCACCGCGTTCCGGATCTCGGGACCGGTGGAGAAGATGCCGAGGACCGGTCCCGCGCCCTTCTCCTGGGCCTCGACGGCCTTGGCCGAGGTGGCCTGCGCGCCCGGACCGCCGACGATCTCCTTGTCGGTGAGGTGCGCCTGGAACTGGCCGTAGTAGGCGACCCACACCAGGGCCGCGCCGATCATCGCGCCGAGCAGCTGTCCGGCGAAGTAGACCGGGACGTTGCTCCAGTCGCTGTTCTTGATCGCGAGAGCGACCGTGACGGCCGGGTTGAGGTGGGCACCGGACAGCGGTCCGGAGATGTAGACCGCCGTGAGGACGGCGAAGCCCCAACCGAAGGCGATGGCGAGCCAGCCGGCGTTACGGGCCTTGGAGGCCTTGAGCGTGACGGCGGCGCACACGCCACCGCCGAGCAGGATGAGTATGGCGGTACCGATGGTCTCGCCGATGAAGATGTCGGAGCTGGACACCCGCGACTCCTTTGTCCTTCGTCCAGGGAAGCCGAACCCCGAGTCCCTTCGGGGTGTTGGCGCCCTCGGGGGTGAGAGCGAATCCGGCCCTTGGCGTTGTCACACTCTAGCGCGTATTGCCGGTAGGTGTTCGACAATGCCGACCGATGGACGGGAGTCTCGCCCCGGCGTCACATGTGCGTCAAGAGTTCTGTTATCGAAAGCACGATCGTTATTGATTGCTGTGAGTTGTCGATCTTTGTCGGGCTGACGGGGCCGGAAATGCTCTAAACGGCTCACTGAACTGCGGTTATGCCCTGCTTTGTCCACTTCAGGGTACGACCGAGGCCGGTCCACCGACAGGCGAACCGGCCTCGAACGACGATCAGTGGCGGACGGTCAGAACCGCCCCGCCCCCAGGTCCCGCGACACCGCGCGGGCGCAGTCCCGCACCGCGGCGATCAGCTCCGGTGACAACTCCCCGTCCCGGCACAGTCTTTCCACCGCCCCCGTGATGCCCACCGCCCCCACCGGCATCCGCCGCCGGTCGTGGATCGGCGCCGCCACCGACGCCACGCCCTCCCAGGTCTCCTCCACGTCGGCCGCGTACCCACGCGCGCGCGTGATGTCGAGGATGTGCTCGAACGCGTCCAGCTCGCACGTCGTACGGTCCGTGAAGGGTTTGCGGTCGGCCTCCAGGGCCTCGCTGTGCGCGACCGGGTCGTAGGCCGACAGCACCTTGCCCAGGGCCGTGGAGTGCAGCGGCTGCATCGCCCCGATCTCCAGCACCTGCCGGCTGTCGTCCGGCCGGAACACGTGGTGCACGATCAGCACGCCCTGCTGGTGGAGAACGCCCAGATAGACGCTCTCCCCGCTGGAGCGGGCCAGGTCGTCCGTCCACACCAGCGCCCGCGCCCGCAACTCGTGCACGTCCAGGTAGGTGGTGCCGAGCCGGAGCAGTTCCGCGCCCAGCTGGTAGCGCCCCGACGCCTCGTCCTGCTCCACGAACCCCTCCAGCTGGAGGGTGCGCAGTATCCCGTGGGCGGTGCCCTTGGCGAGACCCAGGGACGAGGCGATGTCCGACAGGCCGAGCCGCCGCTCGCCGCCCGCGAGCAGCCGCAGCATCGCGGCCGCCCGTTCGAGCGACTGGATGTTCCGTGCCATCGCCGTCCTGCCTCCGTCCCCTGTGGAACTCTCCGTCACGACCGCCGTAAACCGGTGTTCGGCAATGTCGAACACTACCGGTCCATGCCGACTCCCCGCCAATGGTCGGTCGACACCTGTTACATCACAGGTGACGGACCGGCCACCTCGGCCGGGCACCCGTGACCACTCCGTGACGGGTCCGGGCAGATCGCCCGGACCGTCGCATGATCCGCCATCACCAGGCCATACGTCCCTGATCGGCCCTCGCCTCACTCGTCCGCCACATGGACGCCCTGCCCATCCAGGCCCACTCCCGGTTACGCTGGCGCCGTGCGTCCGTGCCCGGGTGAGCCCGGGGAAACCGCATAGCCGACAGCCGTCGCATCCAAGGGAGCCCCTTCATGGCCTCGTCGCCACCGTCCCCTTCCGCCGACAGCCGGACCCGGGTGTCCGCGCTCCGAGAGGCACTCGCCAGCCGTGTGGTGGTCGCCGACGGCGCCATGGGCACCATGCTCCAGGCGCAGGACCCCACCCTCGAGGACTTCCAGCAGCTCGAAGGCTGCAACGAGATCCTGAACCTGACCCGCCCCGACATCGTCCGCTCGGTCCACGAGGCGTACTTCTCCGTGGGCGTCGACTGCGTCGAGACCAACACCTTCGGGGCCAACCACTCGGCCATGGCCGAGTACGACATCCCCGAGCGCGTCCACGAGCTGTCCGAGGCCGGTGCCCGCATCGCCCGCGAGACCGCCGACGACTTCACCGCCCGGGACGGCCGGCCGCGCTGGGTCCTCGGCTCCATCGGCCCCGGCACCAAGCTGCCCACCCTCGGCCACGTCCCCTACGTCACCCTCCGCGACGGCTTCCAGCAGAACGCCGAGGGCCTGCTCACCGGCGGCGCCGACGCGCTGATCGTCGAGACCACCCAGGACCTGCTGCAGACCAAGTCCTCCGTGCTCGGCGCCCGCCGTGCCATGGACGCGCTCGGTGTGGAGGTCCCGCTCCTGGTCTCCATGGCCTTCGAGACCACCGGCACCATGCTGCTCGGCTCCGAGATCGGCGCCGCGCTGACCGCGCTGGAGCCGCTCGGCATCGACATGATCGGCCTGAACTGCTCGACCGGCCCCGCCGAGATGAGCGAACACCTGCGCTACCTCACCCGGCACTCCCGCATCCCGCTGCTGTGCATGCCGAACGCCGGTCTGCCGGTCCTCACCAAGGACGGCGCGCACTTCCCGCTCGGCCCCGAGGGCCTGGCCGACGCCCAGGAGAACTTCGTCCGCGACTACGGCCTCTCGCTCATCGGCGGCTGCTGCGGCACCACCCCCGAGCACCTGCGCCAGGTCGTCGAACGCGTCCGGGGCGTCACCCCGCCCGAGCGCAGCCCGCGCCCCGAGCCCGGCGCCGCCTCCCTGTACCAGACCGTGCCGTTCCGCCAGGACACCTCCTACCTGGCCATCGGCGAGCGCACCAACGCCAACGGCTCCAAGAAGTTCCGCGAGGCCATGCTCGCGGCCCGCTGGGACGACTGCGTGGAGATGGCACGCGAGCAGATCCGCGAGGGCGCCCACATGCTGGACCTCTGCGTGGACTACGTCGGCCGTGACGGCGTCGCCGACATGGAGGAACTGGCCGGCCGCTTCGCCACCGCCTCCACCCTCCCCATCGTCCTCGACTCCACCGAGGTCGACGTCATCCAGGCCGGCCTGGAGAAGCTCGGCGGCCGCGCGGTCATCAACTCCGTCAACTACGAGGACGGCGACGGCCCCGACTCCCGGTTCGCGAAGGTCACCAGGCTCGCCCGCGAGCACGGCGCCGCCCTGATCGCGCTGACCATCGACGAGGAGGGCCAGGCCCGCACCCCCGAGAAGAAGGTCGAGATCGCCGAACGGCTGATCGAGGACCTCACCGGGAACTGGGGCATCCACGAGTCCGACATCCTCATCGACACCCTGACCTTCACCATCTGTACCGGTCAGGAGGAGTCCCGCAAGGACGGCATCGCCACCATCGAGGCGATCCGCGAACTCAAGCGCCGCCACCCCGACGTCCAGACCACCCTGGGCCTGTCCAACATCTCCTTCGGCCTCAACCCGGCCGCCCGCATCCTGCTGAACTCCGTCTTCCTCGACGAGTGCGTCAAGGCGGGCCTGGACTCGGCGATCGTGCACGCCAGCAAGATCCTCCCGATCGCCCGCTTCAGCGAGGAGGAGGTGGGGACCGCCCTCGACCTCATCCACGACCGCCGCACCGAGGGCTACGACCCCCTGCAGAAGCTGATGCAGCTCTTCGAGGGCGCCACCGCCAAGTCCCTCAAGGCGGGCAAGGCCGAGGAACTGGCCGCCCTCCCGCTGGAGGAGCGCCTCAAGCGCCGCATCATCGACGGCGAGCGCAACGGCCTGGAGGCCGACCTCGACGAGGCCCTGGAGACCCGCGCCGCCCTCGACATCGTCAACGAGACCCTGCTCGACGGCATGAAGGTCGTCGGCGAGCTGTTCGGCTCCGGCCAGATGCAGCTGCCGTTCGTCCTGCAGTCCGCCGAGGTCATGAAGGCCGCCGTCGCCCACCTCGAACCGCACATGGAGAAGTCGGACACCGAGGGCAAGGGCACCATCGTGCTGGCCACCGTCCGCGGTGACGTCCACGACATCGGCAAGAACCTCGTCGACATCATCCTCTCCAACAACGGCTACAACGTCGTCAACCTCGGCATCAAGCAGCCCGTCTCCGCGATCCTGGAGGCCGCCGACGAGCACCGCGCCGACGTCATCGGCATGTCCGGCCTGCTGGTCAAGTCCACGGTGATCATGAAGGAGAACCTGGAGGAGCTCAACCAGCGCGGCCTCGCCGCCACCTACCCGGTCATCCTCGGCGGCGCCGCCCTCACCCGCGCCTACGTCGAACAGGACCTGCACGAGCTCTACGAGGGCGAGGTCCGCTACGCCCGCGACGCCTTCGAGGGCCTGCGCCTGATGGACGCCCTCATCGGCGTCAAGCGCGGCGTGCCCGGCGCCGTCCTGCCGGAGCTGAAGCAGCGCCGGGTCCGGCAGGCCGCCACCGTCGAGGTCGAGGAGCGGCCCGAGGAGGGCCATGTCCGCTCCGACGTCGCCGTCGACAACCCGGTGCCCACCCCGCCGTTCTGGGACAGCCGCGTCATCAAGGGCATCCAGCTCAAGGAGTACGCCGGCTGGCTCGACGAGGGCGCCCTGTTCAAGGGCCAGTGGGGCCTCAAGCAGGCCCGCACCGGCGAGGGACCGTCGTACGAGGAACTCGTCGAGACGGAAGGGCGGCCCCGGCTGCGCGGGCTCCTCGACCGGCTCCAGACCGAGAACCTGCTGGAGGCGGCCGTGGTCTACGGCTACTTCCCGTGCGTCTCCAAGGACGACGACCTGATCATCCTGGACGACCGCGGCAACGAACGCACCCGGTTCACCTTCCCCCGCCAGCGCCGCGGCCGCCGCCTGTGCCTCGCCGACTTCTTCCGCCCGGAGGAGTCGGGGGAGACGGACGTGGTCGGCCTCCAGGTCGTCACCGTCGGCTCCCGCATCGGCGAGCAGACCGCCAAGCTGTTCGAGGCCAACGCCTACCGCGACTACCTCGAGCTGCACGGCCTGTCCGTCCAGCTCGCCGAGGCCCTCGCCGAGTACTGGCACGCGCGCGTGCGCTCCGAACTCGGCTTCGCCGGCGAGGACCCGGCCGACGTCGAGGACATGTTCGCCCTGAAGTACCGGGGTGCCCGCTTCTCCCTCGGCTACGGCGCCTGCCCCGACCTGGAGGACCGCGCCAAGATCGCCGACCTGCTCCAGCCGGAGCGCATCGGTGTCCACCTGTCCGAGGAGTTCCAGCTGCACCCCGAGCAGTCCACGGACGCGATCGTGATCCACCACCCGGAGGCGAAGTACTTCAACGCACGCTGAGCGGTACACGGAGACCGAGACGTGTCACACACAGCACACTGATCGGATAAGTCGTACACTGGTCGGTCCACAGCAGGCCGGTTCCCCGCGCGGGAACCGGCCTGCTCGTCCCTCAAGGAGGTGCGCCCGGATGACCAGCACGGTCCCCGCGCTCGGAACCCGTACGGCCGAAGGATCGGCCTTGCAAGCGGTCCTCCTCGACATGGACGGCACCCTGGTGGACACCGAGGGCTTCTGGTGGGACGTCGAGGTGGAGGTCTTCGCCCGCCTCGGTCACGCCCTCGACGACTCCTGGCGCCATGTCGTGGTCGGCGGTCCCATGACCCGCAGTGCCGGGTTCCTCATCGAGGCCACCGGCGCGGCCATCACGCTCGCCGAGCTCAGCGTGCTGCTCAACGACGGCTTCGAGGAGCGCATCGGTGCCGCGCTGCCGCTGATGCCGGGCGCCCGGCGACTCCTCGCCGAGCTGTACGAACAGCAGATCCCGACCGCCCTGGTCTCCGCCTCGCACCGGCGCATCATCGACCGCGTCCTGACGGTCCTCGGCCCCCAGCACTTCACCCTGTCCATCGCCGGAGACGAGGTCTCGCGCACCAAGCCCTACCCGGACCCCTACCTCCTCGCCGCCGCCGGCCTCGGGGCGGATCCCGCCAGGTGCGCGGTCGTCGAGGACACCGCGACCGGCGTCGCCGCCGCCGAGGCCGCCGGCTGCCAGGTGGTCGCCGTACCGTCCGTCGCCCCGATCACCCCCGCCGAACGACGCACCGTGGTCACTTCCCTGGAAGAGGTCGACCTGGCATTTCTGCACGGACTGATGACGCATCTGCCCTAGCCGTTCACCCAGCGTGCAATGACCATTGCGGAAAACTCCGCGGAGATCACTCAACGGAATTCGCACCTGTTCGACGGGCTGAATTCCGATACCCGGCCGCCCCGTTTCATGTGTGACGTTCCCCACGTGCACGAGGGTCGACAACGTTGCCGACGTGTGCCGTCCACCCCCGAACGGGGGGAAAACCGGTGACCTTGTGTCCCGATTGGGGAGAGGCTGCACTAATCCTGCCGCTGTCGGGTTTTCGGTCTGTCCGCGCCCGGTTCCACTGCGTGATGAGGCCTCAACTCACGCTCCTGCCAACCCCCCTGCGGTCGCCGACTAACCTCGTCGCGAGAACATCGCCGCTATCCCCGTGATCTTGCGTCGACACCCCATGGATGCCGGATACACGGACACGAACAGCTCTGGAGAACTTCGAGCATGAACCGCAAGACTTTGGTGCTGCCGGCCGTGGTCGGCCTGCTCACTCCGGTTCTCGCCGCGTGCGGGGGATCCGGCAGTGGGAGCAATAGTGGCGACGCGATCGTCGTCGGCACCACGGACAGGTTCACCGCCACGAAGGACGCCCCGGCGCCCCTGGACCCCGCCTACTCCTACGACGTCGGCGGCTGGAACATCCTGCGGCAGACCGTGCAGACCCTCATGTCCCAGCCCAAGGGCGAGGGCGAGCCGGTCCCCGACGCGGCCGAGAGCTGCTCCTTCACCGACAGCCAGAGCGAGCGCTACGCCTGCAAGCTGCGCGAGGGCCTGAAGTTCTCCGACGGCACCTCCGTCACCGCCAAGGACGTCAAGTGGTCCATCGAACGGGCCCTGCGCATCAAGGCCGTCGGTGGTCCCTACGGACTGCTCACGAACATCGACACCATCGAGACCCAGGGTGACCGCGAGGTCGTCTTCCACCTCAGGTCGGCCGACGCCACCTTCCCGTACAAGCTGTCCACCCCGGTCGCGGGCATCGTGAACCCGAAGGACTACGACGAGAACAAGCTCCGCGACGGCTTCGACATCGACGGCTCCGGCCCGTACACCTTCAAGGCCGACGTCAAGGACGACGCGATCGTCTCCGCCACCTTCACCAAGAACCCCAACTACAAGGGCAGCGTGAAGGTCAACAACCAGCAGGTCGTCCTGCGCTCCTACGACGACGCCGACGCCATGGGCAAGGCGATCGACAAGGGCGACATCGACGTGATGACCCGCACCATGTCGCCCGCGCAGATCAACAAGCTCGACGCCGGCGACGACGCCAACGTCGACCTCGTCGAGATGCCCGGCCTGGAGATCCGCTACCTCGGCTTCAACACCGACGCCCCCACGGTCAAGTCCAAGGCCGTCCGCGAGGCGATGGCCCAGATCATCGACCGCGCCTCCCTCGTCGCCAAGGTCTACGGCTCCCAGGCCGAACCGCTGTACTCGCTGGTCCCGGCCTCCGTGACCGGGCACTCGAACTCCTTCTTCAACAAGTACGGCGACCCCAGCGTCTCCAAGGCCAGGAACACGCTCGCCGCCGCGAACATCACCACCCCGGTGAAGCTCACCCTGCACTACACGACCGACCACTACGGCTCGGCCACCAAGCAGGAGTTCGAGGTCCTCCAGAAGCAGCTCAACGACAGCGGCCTGTTCGACGTCAGCATCCAGGGCACCCTCTGGAAGACGTACCAGGTCGCCGAGCGCAAGGGCGAGTACGACGTCTACGGCATGGGCTGGTTCCCCGACTTCCCGGACGCCGACAACTTCCTGGCGCCGTTCCTCGACAAGGACAACTTCCTCCAGTCGCCGTACGTCAACAACAAGATCATCAAGACGCTGCTCCCCGAGTCCCGCCGCGAGGCCGACCGGGCCAGCGCCGCCGGCAGCCTGACCCAGATCCAGGACGCCGTCGCCGAGGACGTCCCGCTGCTCCCGCTGTGGCAGGGCAAGCAGTACGTCGCCGCCCGTGGCGACATCACGGGCGTCGCCTACGCCCTCAACTCCTCCGCCAGCCTCCAGCTGTGGGAGCTCGGCCGCGGCTCCAGCAGCTGACCCCGGGCCCGGTACGACGCGAAGGGCGCCCCTCTCCACTCGGAGAGGGGCGCCCTTCGCGTCGTACGCCCGCTGCCGCTGCTACTGAGCGCCGGGACGCACCAGCCCGCTCTCGTACGCGTACACCGCGGCCTGCACCCGGTCCCGCAGCCCCAGCTTGGTCAGCACATGCCCCACATGCGTCTTCACCGTCGTCTCGCTGACGAACAGGTCCGCGGCGATCTCCGCGTTCGACAACCCCCGCGCCACCAGCTTCAGCACCTCCACCTCACGGTCGGTGAGCGTGTGCAGGGTGTCCGGCACCGGCTCCTCACCGGACGGCAGATGCGTCGCGTACTTGTCCAGCAGCCGGCGCGTGATGCTCGGCGCCAGCATCGCCTCACCGTTGGCCACCACCCGGATCGCCTGCACCAGCTCGTTCGCCGGGGCGTCCTTCAGCAGGAAGCCACTGGCGCCCGCGCGCAGCGCCTCCACCACGTACTCGTCCAGATCGAACGTGGTCAGCACCAGCACCTTCGCCGGACCGTCCCGCCCCGGCCCGGTGATCTGCCGGGTCGCCTCCACCCCGTCCATCCGCGGCATCCGGATGTCCATCAGCACGACGTCCGGCTGGAGGGCCCGCACCTGGTCGAGAGCCTGCAGGCCGTCCCCGGCCTCGCCCACGACCGCGATGTCCTGCTCCGCCTCCAGGATCATCCGGAACCCGGTACGCAGCAGCGGCTGGTCGTCGACCAGTAGGACACGGATGGCCACGGTGAGTCTCCTTCTGCTAGTCCGCGCCCATTCTGCCCTGCGCCGCGTCCCCGGATCCCGCCGACCTCACCGGCAGCGGATACGGCGGGGGAGTGCCCCCGAACTCCGGGCAGTGCGCCTGGTGGTCGCACCAGCCGCACAGCTTCGTCGGCCGCGGCCGCCACTCACCCGACTCCGTCGCCTGCCGGATCGCCTCCCACAACGCCAGCAGCTTGCGCTCGACCCGCTCCAGATCGGCGCGGACCGGGTCGTACGTCAGCACGTCACCGCTGCCCAGATAGACCAGCTGGAGCCGCCTCGGCACCACGTTCTTCAGCCGCCACACCACCAGCGCGTAGAACTTCATCTGGAACAGCGCGCCCTCCGCGTACTCCGGCCTGGGCGCCTTGCCGGTCTTGTAGTCGACGATCCGCACCTCGCCCGTCGCCGCCACATCGACCCGGTCGATGATCCCGCGCAGCCGCAGCCCCGACTCCAGCTCGGTCTCCACGAACAGCTCCCGCTCCACCGGCTCCAGCCGGGACGGGTCCTCCAGCGTGAACCAGCGCTCCACGAGCCGCTCCGCCTCACCCAGCCAGCGCGCCAGCCGCTCGCCCTCCGGATCCTCCGCGAACAGCTCACCCACCTCCGGACGGCTCTCCCGCAGCCGGTCCCACTGCCCGGGGATCAGCGACTTGGCCCGCGGCGCCGTCCGCTCGGCCGCCGGCGCGTCGAAGAGCCGTTCCAGGACCGCGTGCACCAGGGTCCCCCGGGTCGCCGCCTCGCTCGGCTTCTCCGGCAGCCGGTCGATCACCCGGAACCGGTACAGCAACGGGCACTGCATGAAGTCACTGGCCCGCGACGGCGAGAGCGAGGCGGGCGGGGCCGCGACCGGCACCTCCGCGACCGGCTCCTCGGCACCCGGCACCTCCGCGACCGTCACCTCGGCCGCCGAGACCGGCTCTTCCCCCCGCGTCACGTCCCCGCCCCGTGCCCGCGCGGCGTCCTCCATGCTGCTGTCCATGACCACAGACCATACGGCCCGCCACTGACAGTCACCCAACCCGCGCGACGGCCGGGCCAACACAGGGGGTGCCGGGGCGGAACGCGTCACGACGGCCGCATACCATCGAGCCTGAGACGGACCGCATCTAACGAGGGGACACCGTGGACGTGAGCGGCGGGAGCGGGCAGCCCCGGTCGGACGACGCCGAACCGGCCGAGCACCCCGCAGGCCCTACGGCCCCGACCAACGACGGAGGCCCGGCCCCCACCGACGCCCCCACGATCCCCACCGGGGCCGAACCGCCCACCGGCCGGGCAGCGTCCGAGAGCGCGGACGAAAGAGCGGACGGCAGCGAGGAGAGGGCTCCCCGGCCCGCCGCCGAGCCCCCCGTCGCCGGCACCGACGAACCCGCCTCGCCCGCCTCCGACGGTCCTGAGGCCCCCGAGGCCCCCGAGTCCCGTCCGGCACCGGCCGCCCGGCCCGCCCCGGCCCCCGAGATCCGCGCGGACTCTCCCGGCGGCGACCCCGGTCACACCGGCCGGCGGGCGGGCGAGCAGCCCGGTGAGGAGACCGGCGAGAAGTCCGACGACGAGTCCGACGAGCGAAGCCTCGCGCACTCCGGCCCGGCAGCCCACGGGCGGCCACCCCGGCGCCCCAAGGAACCCGGCGGCGGGCTCCTCATGGGCCGCCCCTTCGGTGTCCCGGTCTACGTCGCCCCCAGCTGGTTCCTCGTCGCCGCCCTGATCACCTGGGTCTTCGGCGGCCAGCTCGACCGCGTCCTGCCTGAACTCGGCGCCGCCCGGTACCTCGTCTCCCTCTTCTTCGCCGTCGCCTTCTACGCCTCCGTCCTGATCCACGAACTCGCCCACACCGTCGCCGCGATCCGCTTCAAACTCCCCGTCCGCCGCATCCAGCTCCAGTTCTTCGGCGGGGTCTCCGAGATCGAGAAGGAAGCCGAGACCCCCGGGCGCGAGTTCGTGCTCGCCTTCGTCGGCCCGTTGCTCTCCCTCGTCCTCGCCGGCGTCTTCTACCTCGCCATGCAGCCCGTCGAACCCGGCACCGTCCCCGGCGTCCTGCTGGCCGGCCTCATGGTCTCCAACCTCATCGTCGCCGCCTTCAACCTGCTGCCCGGCCTGCCCCTGGACGGCGGCCGGATGCTCCGCGCCGTCGTCTGGAAGATCACCGGCAGGCCCATGAGCGGCACCGTCGCCGCCGCCTGGGTCGGCCGCGCCCTCGCCGTCTCCGTCCTCATCGGCCTCCCCCTGCTCAACTACTTCGGCGCCTTCGGAGGCGGCGGCGAGGACGCCGGCGGCATGGACTCCCTCACCGACGCCCTGCTCGCCGCCATCCTCGCCGCCATCATCTGGACCGGCGCCGGCAACAGCCTGCGCATGGCCCGGCTGCGCGAACACCTCCCGGAACTGCGCGCCCGCACCCTCACCCGGCGCGCCGTACCCGTCGAGACCGACACCCCCCTCTCCGAGGCCCTGCGCCGCGCCAACGCCGCCGGCGCCCGCGCCCTGGTGGTCGTCGACGCCGACGGCACCCCCCTGTCCCTGGTCCGCGAGGCCGCCATCGTCGGCGTGCCCGAACACCGCCGCCCCTGGGTCGCGGTCAGCGGCGTGGCCCAGGAACTCACCGACGGCATGCGCGTCTCCGCGGAACTGGCCGGCGAGGACCTCCTCGACGTCCTGCGCGCCACCCCGGCCACCGAGTACCTGGTGGTGGAGGAGACCGGCGAGATCTACGGCGTCCTGTCGGCGGCGGACGTCGAGCGCGCCTTCGTCAAGGCCATGGCACGGCCGTCCTGACCGAGGACCCCCTCCGCTGGTCCGCACCGCCCGCGGGGCCCGGTACGCTGTTCACATGTCCGAACCGACCGGTGCCGCCCGCAGGCGCGGGCCCTTCAAGGTCGGGGACCAGGTTCAGCTGACCGACCCCAAGGGTCGCCACTACACGTTCACGCTCGAAGCCGGGAAGAACTTCCACACCCACAAGGGCTCCTTCCCGCACGACGAACTGATCGGCGCTCCCGAGGGCAGCGTTGTCCGCACCACCGGCAACGTCGCCTACCTCGCGCTGCGCCCCCTGCTCCCCGACTACGTCCTGTCCATGCCCCGCGGGGCAGCCGTCGTCTACCCGAAGGACGCGGGGCAGATCCTCTCCTTCGCCGACATCTTTCCCGGCGCCCGCGTCGTCGAAGCCGGTGTCGGCTCCGGATCGCTCAGCAGCTTCCTGCTGCGCGCCATCGGCGACCAGGGCATGCTGCACAGCTACGAACGCCGCGCGGACTTCGCCGAGATCGCCCAGCAGAACGTGGAGCGCTACTTCGGCGGCCCGCACCCCGCCTGGCAGCTCACCGTCGGGGACCTCCAGGACAACCTGTCGGACACCGACGTCGACCGCGTCATCCTCGACATGCTCGCCCCCTGGGAGTGCCTCGAAGCCGTCTCCAAGGCGCTCGTCCCCGGCGGCATCCTCTGCTGCTACGTGGCCACCACCACCCAGCTCGCCCGGACCGTCGAGTCCATCCGCGAGATCGGCTGCTTCAACGAGCCGACCTCCTGGGAGACCATGATCCGGAACTGGCACGTGGAAGGCCTCGCCGTCCGCCCGGACCACCGGATGATCGGCCACACCGGCTTCCTGCTCACCGCCCGCCGCCTCGCCGACGGCGTCGAACCGCCCATGCGCCGCCGCCGCCCCGCCAAGGGTGCCTACGGCGAGGACTACGACGGCCCCAACGCCGACGGCGGCGCCGGCCGCTGACCCGTCAACGCACGAGCGCCGCCACCGAGTTCCCCGGAACGCCCCGGAACTCGGCGGCGGCGCTCACGCATTGCCCCGGCGACAGAGACCGCGAGACCACGAACCCCACCCCGCCGTTCCCACCCACTGTGACGTGTGGCACCATGCGAGCCATCCCCCACCGGCACAGGCCTCACAGGAGACACTCCTAGTGCAGCAATCCGTGGTCCCGGAGCTCGCTCACACCGACACCCGCCCCATGCACTGGCTCGCCACCGCCGCCGCGGTGGCCGGCGTGGTGGCCCTGTCGTCCCTCTTCCAGCCGGGTTCGGCCAGAGCCGCCCAGCCCGCCCCGGCGACCCAGCCGAGACCCACCGCCGCGGCCGCCGCGCCGCCCAGCACCGTCGGCGTGGACTTCCCCCTCGACTGCGGCCCCGTGAAGGAGGTGGTCGTCAAGAAGGCCACCGGCGACCTCGACGGCGACGGCAGACCGGAAACCGTGGCGGTGGTCCACTGCGACTCGGCCATGGGCACCCCGCCCGACGGCGTCTACGTCCTCACCCAGGCCGCCGGGACCACCCGGCCACGCGTCGTCGCCACCCTCGTCGACCCGAAGGACCGGTACACGGTGACCGACTTCGCCGTGGCCGCCAGGACCGTCACCGCGACGCTGCTCGGCTACTCCACGGACGACGTGCCCAGTTGCTGCCCGGACGTGAAGACCGACGCCAAGTGGCGGTGGAACGGTCACGCCTTCCTCCGCTCCACCCCCGCCGCCAGCGACAACGTCTGACGGCCGCCCCGGCGCCGGCCCGGGCCACGCGGGGTGGCCGGAAAGTCACTCCGCGTCCGGCCCGAACACCTCGACCCGGTCCGCGACCCGGCGTACGTGAATGCACTCGCCCGGGCACTCCTTCGCCGAGTCCACCACATCGGTGAGCAGCGGCAGCGGCACCGGCACCGTGGCGCCCTTCGCCTGCAGCAGCTCCTCGTCCGGGCCCTTCACGTAGGCCAGGCCGTCGATGTCCAGCTCGAACACCTCGGGGGCGTACTGGGCACAGATCCCGTCACCCGTACACAGATCCTGGTCGATCCAGACCTCCAGCGCCTCGCCGCCGGCCGGGGCCTCCTGCTGCACGGTCATCTCTCCTGCCGTCGAAAAGCGCCGGCCGGCGGGACCGGGAACCACCCCGACCCGCCCCGGCGGGTGTTGAACGACTTCGACCCTACCTCCGTACCCACCACCCCCACCGGCGCCCCGCACCCGGCGTGCGCCGCCGCGCGGGGAGCGGCGCTCGGCCACCCGACCGATCGAGTTGAGCCAACCCACCGTCCTCGTTTCCGATCACCCACCCCATCCGTCCGGTCGCTCTGTGTAAGGAACCTCCCGCCGGGGCACAACACCTGAACCGGCATCGGATCGGACAACTCCGGTCAGTCACGAAGGGTTTTGACCGCTCCGAGCCTGGAACACGCCGCTTCTGAATCGCGTTGAGTGGGTATCCACCCCGCACGAGCAAGAACGCAACGGGTGACCGACGACACACCTTGACAGTCTTGGTGATCTAGGGGTTTCAATCGACACCCACCCAGGTAGGGTCTGGAAGCGTCCAGCTCCCCTTGGAGGAGGTGAGGACCGTGGCAGCCCACGACGACGACATGAACCGCGGCATCCGCCCGGGACGAGGGTCCGACGACCCGGCCGGGCAGATCGCCTACCTTGAGCAGGAGATCGCCGTCCTGCGACGTAAGCTCGCCGACTCTCCGCGACACACGAGGATTCTCGAAGAGCGGATCGTCGAGCTGCAGACGAACCTGGCCGGCGTGTCCGCCCAGAACGAACGACTCGCGAACACCCTCCGCGAGGCCCGCGACCAGATCGTGGCCCTCAAGGAGGAAGTCGACCGACTCGCACAGCCGCCCGCCGGCTTCGGTGTCTTCCTGCAGGCCAACGAGGACGGCACCGCCGACATCTTCACCGGCGGCCGCAAGCTGCGGGTGAACGTCAGCCCGAGCGTGGACCTGGACGACCTCAGGCGCGGCCAGGAAGTCATGCTCAACGAAGCGCTCAACGTGGTCGACGCCATGGCATTCGAGCGCGTCGGCGACATCGTCACCCTCAAGGAGATCCTCGAGGACGGCGAACGCGCCCTCGTCCTGGGGCACACCGACGAGGAACGGGTGGTCAGGCTCGCCGAGCCCCTGCTCGACGTGAACATCCGCCCCGGCGACGCCCTGCTCCTCGAACCCCGCTCCGGCTACGTCTACGAGATCGTGCCCAAGAGCGAGGTCGAGGAACTCGTCCTCGAAGAAGTCCCCGACATCGGCTACGAGCAGATCGGTGGCCTCGGCGGCCAGATCGAGGCCATCCGCGACGCCGTCGAGCTGCCCTACCTCTACCCGGACCTGTTCAAGGAGCACGAACTGCGCCCGCCCAAGGGTGTCCTGCTCTACGGACCCCCTGGATGCGGCAAGACGCTCATCGCCAAGGCCGTCGCCAACTCGCTGGCCAAGAAGGTCGCCGAGGTCACCGGCCAGGCCGCAGGCAAGAGCTTCTTCCTCAACATCAAGGGCCCCGAGCTCCTGAACAAGTACGTCGGCGAGACCGAGCGGCAGATCCGCCTCGTCTTCCAGCGTGCCCGGGAGAAGGCCAGCGAGGGCACCCCCGTCATCGTCTTCTTCGACGAGATGGAATCACTCTTCCGGACCCGCGGCTCGGGCGTCAGCTCGGACGTGGAGAACACCATCGTCCCCCAGCTGCTCGCCGAGATCGACGGTGTCGAGGGCCTGCAGAACGTGGTCGTCATCGGCGCCTCCAACCGCGAGGACATGATCGACCCCGCCATCCTCCGCCCCGGCCGACTCGACGTGAAGATCAAGATCGAGCGTCCCGACGCCGAGGCCGCCAAGGACATCTTCGGCAAGTACCTCACCGAGCGCCTCCCGCTGCACGCCGACGACCTCGGGGAGCACGGCGGCAGCAAGGCCACCACCGTCGAAAGCATGATCCAGACGGCAGTGGAACACATGTACGCCGAATCCGAGGAAAACCGCTTCCTGGAAGTCACCTACGCCAACGGCGACAAGGAAGTCCTCTACTTCAAGGACTTCAACTCCGGCGCGATGATCGAGAACATCGTCGGCCGCGCCAAGAAAATGGCGATCAAGGACTTCCTCGACCACAACCAGAAGGGCCTCCGCGTCTCCCATCTCCTCCAGGCCTGCGTGGACGAGTTCAAGGAGAACGAGGACCTGCCCAACACCACCAACCCCGACGACTGGGCCCGGATCTCCGGAAAGAAGGGCGAACGGATCGTCTACATCCGTACCCTCATCACCGGAAAGCAGGGCGCCGATACCGGACGCTCCATCGACACGGTGGCGAACACCGGACAGTACCTGTAAAACACAGGGCGGCTGCGGGTGCCCTCACCGGGTACCCGCAGCCCACTGTTTTTCCGGCCACCACCGGAACCGAGGCGAGCAAGGCAATGACGCAAATGATCTCCCCACCGGCGCGGCGGCGTTCTAGGCTCGTTCCTACCGCCGAAACGCGCAGTGCGGGGACGGGCACCGCACACGCACCGGAGCGCCAGCGGTACGCGAGCGGAGCCCACGACCGAGGGCTTCGCCGGGCAAGGAGGGCCGCATGACCGTACGGCGAGTAATGGGCATCGAGACGGAGTACGGGATCTCCGTCCCCGGCCACCCCAACGCCAATGCCATGCTCACCTCGTCCCAGATCGTCAACGCCTACGCGGCGGCGATGCACCGGGCCCGACGCGCCCGCTGGGACTTCGAGGAGGAGAACCCCCTGCGGGACGCCCGAGGCTTCGACCTCGCCCGCGAAGCCGCCGACGCCAGCCAGCTCACCGACGAGGACATCGGCCTCGCCAACGTCATCCTCACCAACGGCGCCCGCCTCTACGTCGACCACGCCCACCCCGAGTACAGCGCTCCCGAGGTCACCAACCCCCGCGACGCCGTTCTCTGGGACAAGGCCGGCGAACGCATCATGGCCGAGGCCGCCGAACGAGCCGCCGCGCTCCCCGGTGCCCAGCCCATCCACCTCTACAAGAACAACACCGACAACAAGGGCGCCAGCTACGGCACGCACGAGAACTACCTGATGAAGCGGGAGACCCCCTTCTCGGACATCGTGCGCCACCTGACCCCGTTCTTCGTCTCCCGCCAGGTCGTCACCGGCGCCGGCCGCGTCGGCATCGGCCAGGACGGCCACGAACACGGCTTCCAGCTCAGCCAGCGCGCGGACTACTTCGAGGTCGAGGTGGGCCTGGAGACCACGCTCAAGCGCCCCATCATCAACACCCGCGACGAACCGCACGCGGACGCCGAGAAGTACCGCCGCCTCCACGTGATCATCGGAGACGCGAACCTCTCCGAGATCTCCACGTACCTGAAGCTCGGCACCACCGCCCTGGTCCTGTCCATGATCGAGGACGGCTTCATCGCCGTCGACCTGGCCGTCGACCAGCCCGTGCGGACCCTGCACCAGGTCTCCCACGACCCGACGCTCAAGCGGCTCGTCACCCTCCGCAGCGGACGCACACTCACCGCCGTCCAGCTCCAGATGGAGTACTACGAACTCTCGCGCAAGTACGTCGAGGAACGCTACGGCGCCGACGCCGACGAGCAGACCAAGGACGTCCTCACCCGTTGGGAGGACACCCTCAACCGCCTGGAACACGACCCCATGAGCCTCGCCGGAGAGCTCGACTGGGTCGCCAAACTGGAACTCATGGAGGGCTACCGGCGCCGCGACGGCCTCGACTGGGACGCCGCCAAGCTGCACCTCCTCGACCTCCAGTACGCCGACGTACGGGCCGAGAAGGGCCTCTACAACCGCCTGGCGGCCCGCGGCCGCATCAAGCGGCTGCTGACCGAGGCCGAGGTCGAGCGGGCCCGTACGAACCCGCCCGAGGACACCCGGGCCTACTTCCGGGGCCGCTGCCTGGAGCAGTACGCCGACGACGTCGCCGCGGCCAGCTGGGACTCGGTCATCTTCGACCTCCCCGGCCGCGACTCCCTCCAGCGCGTCCCAACCCTGGAACCGCTACGCGGAACGCGAAATCACGTCAAGGAGCTCCTGGACCGCTGTCGCACCGCAGAAGACCTGGTCAGGGTCCTCTCCGGCGGCTGAGCAGGCCCCTGGGCCGCCCCGGGCGGACGGGTCAGAATCCCACCGTCCGGGAATCATCGAGATGGCCCCCGTAGGTTGGAGAAACTGCGGGGCCGATGTCGGACCCGGCTTGTAGGGTCTGATCATCACCGATCGGCAGGAAGCCGACCTGTCGACCATGTCGGGCGAACTGAGCGGGGTGAGTGTCATGGCAACCAAGGACACCGGCGGCGGACAGCAGAAGGCGACGCACTCCACCGAGGAGGTCGAGGAGCAGGCGGCAGAGTCGCAGGGCTCCGAGGACCTCAAGGAGCGGCACGAGAAGCTGAGCGACGACGTCGACTCGGTTCTTGACGAAATTGACGATGTCCTCGAGGAAAATGCGGAGGACTTCGTGCGCTCCTTCGTTCAAAAGGGTGGGCAATAGGCGCCATTTCCCTTCGAATCGAAGGTGACGTGCGGGGGTGGGATTGTCCGAGAGTGAAGAGACGAAGCGTTGCTCGCGGTGCAAGGAGCACAGGCCGCGAGCAGCGTTCGCCGGTAATGAAGCGGCCTGTGACGGGTTGCAGGCCTACTGCGGGGAGTGTTGGGCTTCGTATCACCAGGCCCGGCAGATCGCGAAGGGCAAGAACGTCCGGCCGCGCGTGGCGGCGCCCGAAGGGCACAAGTACTGCCGCACTTGTGGGGAGACGAAGCCGCACAGCGAGTGGCACCGCAACGCCACGGCTTCCGACGGCCTGTCCACGAGCTGTAAGGCCTGCCGTGCGGTCAAGAGCCGCGCAGACCACCTGAAGCGCAACTACGGCCCGACCGAAGCCGAGCGTGACGCGATGGTCGCCTCCCAGTACGGGATCTGCGCGATCTGTCTATCTGCCCCGCCCGTGCATGTGGATCACCGCCACAAGACGGGTAGGGTCCGAGGCGTACTGTGCTTCAACTGCAATTCGGCCATCGGCAAATTGAGGGATGATCCGGACGCCGCTCGCCGAGCCGCTGCTTACCTGGAAGGAAACTTGTGGAAGCCAACACTCGTAGCACCGGGCGTCTACCAGCTGCCTTCCTGACGCCTGGGTCGTCCTCGTTCATGGACTTCCTCGGTGAGCACCAGCCGGAGTTGCTGCCCGGCAGGCGGCAGTTGCCGCCCACGCAGGGGGTGATCGAGGCACCGCACGGGACGACGATCGTCGCGGTGACCTTCCCCGGCGGGGTCGTGCTGGCCGGCGACCGCCGGGCCACCATGGGCAACGTGATCGCCCAGCGCGACATCGAGAAGGTGTTCCCGGCGGACGAGTACTCGGCCGTCGGCATCGCCGGCACCGCCGGTCTCGCCGTGGAGATGGTGAAGCTCTTCCAGCTGGAGCTGGAGCACTTCGAGAAGGTCGAGGGCGCCCAGCTGTCGCTGGAGGGCAAGGCGAACCGGCTCTCCACGATGATCCGCTCCAACCTGGGCATGGCCATGCAGGGGCTGGCGGTGGTCCCGCTGTTCGCCGGGTTCGACGTGGACCGGGGCAAGGGTCGGATCTTCTCGTACGACGTGACGGGCGGCCGTTCCGAGGAGCACAACTTCGCGGCGACGGGTTCCGGCTCGATCTTCGCGCGGGGTGCCATGAAGAAGCTGTTCCGTGACGACCTGTCCGAGGAGCAGGCGGCCACACTGGTGGTGCAGGCTCTGTACGACGCGGCCGACGACGACTCCGCGACCGGTGGTCCGGATGTCGCCCGCCGGATCTACCCGATCATCACCGTGATCACCGAGGACGGTTTCCGCCGGCTCACCGAGGACGAGGCCTCCGAGCTGGCCCGTGCGGTGCTGGCGCGCCGTCTGGAGGAGCCGGACGGCCCGCGCGCGGCGCTGCTCTGAGGCGCTCGGCGTCTGTTGTGAAGGTGATCCCAGTGACTTCGACGGAACCCTAAGGAAGGGGACGGATACCGGTGTCGACGCCGTTCTATGTCTCACCTCAGCAGGCCATGGCGGACCGCGCCGAGTACGCCCGCAAGGGCATCGCGCGTGGTCGCAGTCTGGTGGTGCTCCAGTTCGCCGACGGCATCGTGTTCGTCGGTGAGAACCCGTCCCGTGCGCTGCACAAGTTCAGCGAGATCTACGACCGGATCGGCTTCGCGGCCGCCGGTAAGTACAACGAGTACGAGAATCTGCGGATCGGCGGTGTGCGGTACGCGGACCTGCGTGGATACACCTACGACCGTGACGACGTGACGGCACGTGGTCTGGCCAACGTGTACGCGCAGACGCTGGGCACGATCTTCTCGTCGGCGGCGGAGAAGCCGTACGAGGTGGAGCTGGTGGTGGCGGAGGTCGGGGAGAGCCCGGAGGGTGACCAGATCTACCGGCTGCCGCATGACGGGTCGATCGTGGACGAGCACGGTTCGGTCGCGGTCGGCGGCAACGCGGAGCAGATCAGCAGCTATCTGGATCGTGAGCACCGGGACGGCATGACCCTGGCGGAGGCTCTGAAGCTGGCGGTGACGGCTCTGTCGCGCGAGCCGAACGGGACGCAGCGGGAGATTCCCGCGGAGCGTCTGGAGGTGGCGGTCCTGGACCGTACACGTCCGCAGAAGCGCAAGTTCAAGCGGATCGTCGGTCCGCAGCTGGCCCGGTTGCTGGAGGCCGGCGGTTCGTCGGCGGTCGAGGAGTCCGGCGAGGCGGAGGAGTCCGGCGGGGACGTCGAGTAGCGGTCCGTCGCGTTCTTTCGCGCTGTGCGCCCCGTCCGGAAGTCCCCGGGCGGGGCGCCGCTGTGTCCCGGGTGCTCCCGGGCGCGCTCAGGAGGCTCTGGGGGGCGCTGTGGAGCCGCGTACGACGAGTTGGACGGGGATGTCCCCGGCTTCGGGTTCGCGGCCGTCCAGGACGGCGAGGAGGGCTCGCATGCCGTGTTCGCCGAAGCGTTCCGCGTCGAGTCGGACGGTGGTGAGTTCGGGGTCGATGGCGGTGGCGAGGGCGAGGTCGTCGAGGCCGGTGACGGAGATGTCGTCGGGGACACGCAGGCCGAGGCGGCGCAGGGCCTTGTAGGCACCGGCGGCGAGTTTGTCGTCGTCGCAGACGAGGGCGGTGGGGTGGCGGCCGTGGGTGGCGAGGGCGGCCTCGGTGGCGGCGAGGGCGCCTTCGATGGAGATGGGGGCGCGGACGGTTCGGACGGTCGCGCCGGGGGTGCGGGCCGTGCGCGCGGCCAGTTCCCGGGCGCGTACGTCGAAGGTCCAGGAGGCGACGTCCGCGGCGAGGTGCAGGAAGTGCCGGTGGCCGAGGCCCAGGAGGTGTTCGGCGACCTGGCGTACGCCGTCGGCGATGTCGAGGTTGACGGTGGCGGCGCCGAGGCTGCCCGCGGGGTCGCTGTCGAGCATGACGAGGGGGAGCTGGTCGCCGCGAATGGCGGTGAGGGCGTCGGCGGCCATGGAGGAGGCGATGACGCCGTCGAGGGCGGCCTGGGCGGAGGCGAAGGGGTCGCGGGCCGGGCCGATGCCTTCGGGGGAGGGGTAGAGGACGACTCCGAAGCCGTGTTCGGCGGCCACCCGGGCGGCGCCGGTGTAGACGCCCGCGAAGAACTCGGTGGTGAGGGCGGGTACGACGAGGAGCACGGTGCGGGTGCGGCCGAGGCGGAGGTTGCGCGCGGCGAGGTTGGGGCGGTAGCCGAGGTCGCGGGCGGCCTCACGGACGCGTGCGGCGGTGGTCTCGGAGACGCGGCCGCGCCATTTGTCGCCGAGTACGAGGGACACGGCGGCCTGGGAGACGCCGGCGGCCCGGGCGACGTCGCGGCTCGTGGGGCGCGTGCTGCTGCGTGCCACCGGGGGCGGGCTCCTTCGTCTGGACGTGTGAACAGCGCACATGGTACGTATGGAAGCCGGGGTTATACGTAAAACTTGGAGGCGGGCATGGCCGCGGGGTACCTGGAGATCCTCAGGGCGAGACACGCGGGCCGGCTGCTGACGGGGACGCTGGTGGGCCGGCTGCCGAACGCGACCGCGGCCCTCGCGATCGTGCTGTTCGTGCGCGCCGAGGGCGGTACCTACAGCCTGGCGGGGGCGCTGGCGGCGGTGTACGGCGTGGCGAACGCCGTGGGGCAGCCCGTGCTCGGACGGCTGGTGGACCTGTACGGGCAGCCGCGTGTCCAGTTGCCCGCGGTCTTGGCGTCGGCGCTCGCGATGGCCGGTTTCGCCTTCGCGGGGACCGGGGTGCTGCCGCTCGCGTACGCGGCCGTCGCGGCGGCCGGGCTGTTCACCCCGCCGTTGGAGGGCGGCCTGCGGGCCCTGTGGCCGAGTGTGCTGGGTGGCGAGGAGCGGGTGCACACGGCCTACGCGATGGACGCGGTGGCGCAGGAAGTCATGTTCACCGTGGGACCGTTGCTGGTGACGTCGTGTGTGTCGCTGTGGTCGGCGCAGGCGGCGCTGCTGGTGGTGAACGCGGTGGGGGTGCTGGGGGCGCTCTCGGTGGTGGTCTCGCCGCCGTCGCGCGCGTGGCGTTCGGCGCCGCGCGCGGCGCACTGGCTGGGTGCGCTGCGTTCGTCCGGACTGCTGGCGTTGCTGGCCGCGTTCCTCTTCGTGGGTATCGCGCTGGGGTCCATCACGGTGGCGTCGGTGCCGTACGCGGACGACCACGGCGGTGCCGCGGTGTACGGCTGGCTGATGGCCGCCCTGGGGCTCGGCGCGCTGCTCGGGGGCACGGTGTACGGGGCGCGGCGGTGGCGGGGGGAGCCGGCGCGGCGACTGCGGGTCCTGGTGGCGCTTCTGGCGGTGTGTTATCTGCCGCTGACGCTGATGCCCGGCGTGGTGGCCATGGTGCTGCTCACGGTGCTCGCGGGGGTGTTCCTGGCGCCCGCGATCGCGTGTGCGTTCGTGCTGGTGGACGGGCATGCGCCGAGCGGGACGGTCACCGAGGCGTTCTCCTGGCTCGTGACGACGTTCACGGTGGGTTCGTCGGTGGGAACGGGCCTCGCGGGTCCGGTCGTCGAGGCGGGCGGGGCGCTGTGGGGGTTCACGGTGCCGGCGGTGGCGGGGGGTGTGTCGTTGCTGGTCCTGGTGGTCACGCGGCGGGTCCTCGCAGTTCCCGGTGGGGGTGCGATGGTTGTGGCCGCTTCGGAAAATGATCCAAATCGTGCTGTCGAACCTCGTTTCAGGTCGGGGGATCGGGCGTAATGTTCAGTCATGGACCGCCGCATTTTCGGGCTGGAGAACGAGTACGGCGTCACGTGCACGTTCAGGGGACAGCGCCGCCTGTCGCCTGACGAGGTGGCGCGGTACCTCTTCCGCCGTGTCGTGTCATGGGGCCGTAGTAGCAATGTCTTTCTGCGGAACGGCGCCCGGCTGTATCTCGACGTGGGCTCACATCCGGAATACGCGACACCCGAATGTGACAATGTGACCGAACTGGTCACGCACGACAAGGCCGGCGAGCGCATTCTCGAAGGGCTGTTGGTGGACGCCGAACGACGCCTGCACGAGGAAGGAATCGCGGGCGACGTCTACCTTTTCAAGAACAACACCGACTCGGCGGGCAACTCCTACGGTTGCCACGAGAACTATCTGGTGGCGCGGCACGGGGAGTTCTCCCGGCTCGCGGACATCCTCATTCCGTTCCTGGTCACCCGGCAGCTGCTGTGCGGCGCGGGCAAGGTGCTCCAGACACCGCGCGGTGCCGTGTACTGCGTGAGCCAGCGGGCGGAGCACATCTGGGAGGGCGTGTCGTCGGCGACGACACGTTCCCGGCCGATCATCAACACGCGGGACGAACCGCACGCGGACGCCGAGCGGTACCGCCGGCTGCACGTCATCGTGGGCGACTCGAACATGTCGGAGACGACGATGCTGCTGAAGGTCGGCGCCACCGACCTGGTGCTGCGCATGATCGAGGCGGGCACCGTGATGCGGGACCTGACCCTGGAGAACCCGATCCGGGCGATCCGTGAGGTCAGCCACGACATCACGGGCCGGCGCAAGGTGCGCCTCGCCAGCGGCCGGGAGGCGTCGGCGCTCGAGGTGCAGCGGGAGTACTACGAGAAGGCCGTGGACTTCTGCGAGCGGCGCGGTATCCGCACCGGCACGGTCGAGCAGGTGCTGGAGCTGTGGGGCCGCACCCTGGACGCGATCGAGGCGGAGGACCTGGACCGGATCGGTACCGAGATCGACTGGGTGATGAAGTACAAGCTCATCGAGCGGTACCGGGCCAAGCACAACATGACCATGTCTCATCCGCGGGTGGCGCAGATAGACCTCGCCTATCACGACATCCACCGTCGTCGTGGTCTGTACTACCTGCTGGAGAAGAAGGGCCAAGCCGCGCGGATCTGCAATGACTTGAAGATCTTCGAGGGCAAGTCGGTGCCGCCGCAGACGACTCGGGCGCGGTTGCGGGGTGACTTCATCCGGCGGGCGCAGGAGCAGCGACGGGACTTCACGGTCGACTGGGTGCATCTCAAGCTCAACGACCAGGCGCAGCGCACGGTGCTGTGCAAGGACCCGTTCCGTTCGGTGGACGACCGGGTGGAGAAGCTCATCGCCGGTATGTGAGCGAATGCCGTGGAACGCCACACGGGCGCCGTACGTTTCCCGTACGGCGCCCGTGTGGCGTCGTAGAGTTGCGCGCACGCCATCCGCAAGATCGACCGATTACGAGGCTCTTCCGTGCGCCGACGCTCTCTTCTCCTTGCCGCCGTTCCCGCAGGGCTGGTCACACTCGCCGGGTGTGGTGACAAGTCGTCCTCCTCCAGCAAGGCCAGTGCGTCGCCGTCGGCCTCGGCGTCGTCGGTGCCGCCGCCGAAGATCGTGGACGGGCCGCTGCCGGCGATCACGGCGGGCACGAAGTTCGGTGAGAAGCCGACGGTGGCCAAGGGCAGCGGGGACCCGTCGAAGGACCTCGCGGTCAAGACGGTGATCGCGGGCAGCGGGAAGACGGTCGCGGAGAACGACTACATCCAGGCCAATTACCTGGGGCAGATCTGGTCCACGGGGAAGGTGTTCGACCAGTCCTACGACCGGACGCCCCTGCTGATGCAGCTGGCCCAGGGCAGCATCATCGACGGCTGGCGGTACGCGCTGGCCGGGAAGAAGGCGGGCAGCCGGGTGCTGATGGCGGTGCCGCCGACCTGGGGATACGGCAGCTCGGGCAACGCGCAGGCGGGGATCAAGGGCACCGACACGCTGGTGTTCGTGGTGGACGTGCTGAACTCGTTCAACTCGAAGAGCTCCAGCACGGGCAAGGCGGTCGCGCAGAGCGACGCCGCGCTGCCGAAGGTGGGCACGAACACGGACGGCAAGGCTCCCTCGATCGACGTTCCCAAGGCCGATCCGCCGAAGAAGCTGGTCTCGACCTACGTCCTGGAGGGGGACGGGCCGCAGGTGAAGGCGTCGCAGACGGTCCTGTGCCAGTTCAAGGGTGTGGTCTGGGACGGCGGCAAGACCTTCGAGCAGACCTATGACAGCGGGCGGCTGGCCCAGTTCGCGGTCGAGCAGATGCAGGAGGTCGTCAAGGGGCTGGCGCAGGGGCTCACCGGCAAGAAGGTCGGCAGCCGGGTGCTCGTCGTCGTGCCGCCGAACCTGGCCTACGGGAACAACCCGCCGAGCGGTGGCGTGGTGAAGAAGGGATCCACGCTGGTGTTCTCGGTGGACATCCTGGCGGCGATGTAGCCGCGCGGGCGCGAGCGCGGCGGGGATGAAAGACTGTGCGGGTTCCGTGTCGTACACAAGCAGGAGCTAGAGACGTGAGCATCGACAAGCCCGAGATCGACTTCCCGGGCGGCGAGCCCCCGGCCGACCTGGAGATCAAGGACATCTGGGAGGGCGACGGCGAGGTGGCCCAGGCGGGCCAGACCGTCACCGTGCACTACGTGGGTGTCGCGTTCAGCACCGGCGAGGAGTTCGACGCCAGCTGGAACCGGGGCACGCCGTTCCGCTTCCCGCTGGGTGGCGGCCGGGTCATCAAGGGCTGGGACCAGGGTGTGCAGGGCATGAAGGTCGGCGGCCGTCGCCAGCTGACCATTCCGGCCCACCTCGCCTACGGCAACCAGAGCCCGACGCCGGCGATCCAGCCCGGTGAGACGCTGATCTTCGTCGTGGACCTGCTCGCGGTCTGATCCCGCTGCCCCGGTCGGAAGCCGGCCGGACGAGGGCCCGTGCCATGCGCGCGGGTCCTCGCCGTTTGTCGGTTCCTGTCCGTTTCGGCCCGCACGGTTCGGACCGGCTTTTGCCGTGACGCTGCGGAGCGGTACGGTCAACGGTCAGGAGCACCATAGGGAAGGCGAAGGGCGTCGATGGCCATTGCCAAGGCCGAGCGGCTGATGAACCTGGCGCTGTGCCTGCTGGGGACTCGCCGGCCGCTCAGCAAGCGTGAGCTGCGGGAATCCATTGAGGCCTACCTGGAAGCCGGATCGGACGACTCCTTCAACCGGATGTTCGAGCGGGACAAGGACGATCTCCGTGAACTGGGTCTGGTGATCGAGACCGTCGAGAACCTGGATGGCGAGGTCGGCTACCTCGCGCGCCGCGACAGCAACCGGCTGCCTCCCATCACCCTGGACGCCGAGGAGGCCGCCGCCCTCGGTCTCGCCGCCAAGGTCTGGCAGCAGGCCCGGCTCGCCGGGGCGGCCAGTGGCGCACTGCAGAAGCTGCGCGCTGCGGGGCTTCCCGAGGACGTCGACCCGTACGAGGCGCACGGTGCCCTGGAGCCGCGGATCCCCGTGCACGAGGCCGCCTTCGAACCGCTCATGCTGGCCTGCCGCGACCGCCGCCCGGTCGTCTTCGAGTACCGCAAGGCCACCGCCGCCCACCCAGAGCCCCGTCATGTGGAGCCCTGGGCCCTGGAGTGCTGGCGCGGCCACTGGTACCTGGCGGGCTGGGACCGCGACCGGGGTGCCGAGCGGGTGTTCAGGCTGTCCAGGATCACCGGGAAGGTGCGCTCCCGGGGCACCGGTTTCACCGTGCCGGTCCCGGACGTGGTCACCGTGCGCGAGACCGTCGCGAGCTGGGCCGGGGAGATCGCCGACCGCTCGGCGCTGATCCGACTGCGCTCCGGCGCCGGGTACCCCCTGCGGGCGAAGGCCACGGTCGTCCGGGAACTCGGCGACGGGTGGGACGAGTTGGAGATTCCGTACGGGCACGGCCTGGACGCCTGGCTGGTCGAGTTCGCGGCGGACGTGATCGTGCTGGAGCCGGCCGAGCTGCGTGCGGACGTGGTGGACCGGCTGCGTGCCGTGGCCAAGGGCTGAGGGGGAGCGGAGCAAGACAGTGGCAGGCAAACCGGTCAGGCCCGTCAACGCCATCGACCAGACCCGGCGGATGCTCTCCCTGGTGACCTATCTGCGCGAGCGCCCCGGCGCCCGGATCGCGGACGTCGCCCGGGCCTTCGGCATCACCGAGGACGAGCTGGTCTCCGACCTGGACGTGCTGCCCATGTGCGGCACCAGCTTCCGGGGCGGCGACCTGCTGGACATCGACACCGACGGCGAGCGGATCTGGTGGCACAACGTCGCCGCGCTCGGCGAGGACGCCGCCGAACCCCTCCGGCTCGCCGCCGACGAGGCGACCGCGCTCCTGGTCGCCGCCCGCGCGGTGGCCACCCTGCCGGGGCTCCGCGAGGGCGACCGGCAGGCCCTGCTGCGGGCCACCGCCAAGGTGGAGACCGCGGCCGGCGAGGCGGGCGACGCCAGCGCCCGGCTGTCGGTGACCTTCGAGTCCGAGGGCGGGGTGTTCGCCGACGTCGACCGGGCGATCTCCGAGCGCCGCCGGCTGTGGATCCGCTACTACTCACCGGCCCGCGACGAGCTCACCGAACGCGAGATCGACCCCATCCGCCTGGTCAGCGTCGGCCATACCTATGTCGAGGCCTGGTGCAGGCGCTCCGAGGCCCGACGCACCTTCCGGCTCGACCGGGTGGCGGAGATCAGGATCCTGGACGAGCCGGCCGCGCCCCCGGAGATCGAGCTGCGCGACCTGTCCGAGGCGCTGGTGCAGCCGGCCGCCGAGGATCCCGAGGTGGTCGTCGAGGTGGGCCCGGCCGGCCGCTGGGTCGCCGAGTACTACCCGCACGACAGCGCGGATGAGCTTCCCGACGGCGGGCTGCGTATCACCCTGCGCACCCCCGATCCGGCCTCCCTGCGCCGGCTGGCGCTCAGGCTGGGCGGCGACGGCCGGATCGTGTCACCGCCCGAGCTGGCCGACAGCGCCCGCCGGGCGGCCCGCGAGGCGCTGGCGGCGTACGACCGCGTCGTACCCACCGATCAGCACGGGCGTGCGTGAGCTCCGGGGCGAAGGCGCCTTGACGGCGAACGACCAAGAAGGAGGGGCGAGGGATTTGAGCGAGTCTGCGGGTTCCGGCGCGGGGGAGATCGCGGGGGAGATCACGGTCGCGACCGCATTCGCCGGGATGAGAAGAGTGGTCCCCGTGATGTTCAGGGCCGGCTGCCCGGACTGCCGGGGCAGCTTCGAGCTCGCCGCCGGCGCCCTGCGCCTGGCCATCGGGGCCACCAGCAAGACGACGTTCTACTCCTTCACCTGCCCCGACTGCGGTGCCGCCGTCCGCAAGCCGGCCGGCGAGCGCATCGTCGAACTGCTCACCGGCGGCGGGGTCAGGACCCTGCGGCTGCACCCCACCGTCTAGGCTCGCTGCCATGTTCTGGGCGATGGTCGCGGTAGCTGTGGGTTTCGTGGGTCTCGCCGTGCTCGGTGTCCTCGCCGTGCGGGTCTTCCTGGAGGCACGGCGGCTGGGGGCGCAGGTCACGGAGTCGGCGCGGCGCATCAACCGCGCCGCGGAGGACCTGGAGCGGGCGGCCGGGAGCGCGGCCCGCACGGTCGACGCGCTGTGACGCCCGCTGTGAAAGCGATGTGAGCGGTGGGCCGTCAGCGGTTTGCGTCACTTCGCCCTGTCACGCTGCCGCTGTCGGCAGGTACGCTGCTGATCGCGGCCGCCAACGAGGCACGGTCCGCGACGCAGGAGTACGCACGGGGATTGCTCCACGTTCACCCCCGGGCGTTACGATCGCTGTCAGCACGATGGTCGGACACCTGTCCGACCGGTCGGACAGGCCCCGTCGCCTCGGTGAGAAGGTGAAGATCTATGTTCCGCAACGGACTCGAGCCGTGGCACCTGTTGATCCTCGTTGTGGTGCTCCTCCTCGTGTTTGGTTCCAAGAAGCTGCCGGACATGGCGCGCTCGCTGGGCAAGTCCGCTCGGATCCTGAAGAGCGAGGCGAAGGCGATGAAGGACGACGGCAAGCAGCCCGCCACCGCCGAGTCCGCCGCCGAGGAGCCCGCACCCGCACAGCGCACGATCCAGGCTTCGCCCGGCGACGTGACCAGCTCCCGCCCGGTCAACGAGCCGACGAACACGAACCAGCGCTGACGCGAGGACCGGGGCCATCGGTCCGCTGCACGAGATGAGGATGTGGGTTGCTCAAGTCTGCCCGCGATAAGGAGAAGGATCCCGAGGGGCGGATGCCGCTCGCGGATCACTTGCGTGAGCTGCGCAACCGGCTTGCGAAGGGTGTCCTGGCGATCCTCGTCGTCACGATCGTCGCGGCCTTCTTCTACCGGGACATCATCGATGTCGTCACCAAGCCGATGTTCGACGAGATCGGTTGCAACCAGACCTTCGGGGAGCTGGCCAAGAGCAAGAACGTTCACTGTGCCCACATCACGGTCAGCGGTCTGCTCGCGCCGTTCACGCTGGCCCTGAAGGTCTCCCTGATGACCGGCGTCGTGCTCGCGTCGCCGGTGTGGCTCTACCAGCTGTGGGCGTTCGTCGCTCCGGGACTGCACCGCAACGAGAAGAAGTACGCCTACGCCTTCGTCGGCTTCGGCTTCCCGCTCTTCCTCGGGGGCGGCTTCCTCGCGTTCCACGTGCTGCCCACCACGGCCAAGGTCATGATCGACCTGACGCCCGCGAACGCCGAGAACCTCCTGCCCCTCGACGACCTGCTGGACCTCATCACCCGCATGATCGTCGTGTTCGGCCTCGCCTTCGAGATGCCCTTGCTGCTGGTCATGCTCAACCTCACCGGGGTGCTGTCGGGGCGGCGCATGCTGGGCTGGTGGCGCGGCATGGTCGTGGGCATCACCGCCTTCGCGGCCGTGGCCACACCCAGCCCCGACCCGATGACGATGCTGGCGCTGGCGGCACCGATCTGGGGGCTGTACTTCATCGCCGTGGCCGTCTCACTGCTCAACGACCGGCGCCGGGCCCGCCGGGCCGCCGAGGGCCCCGGCGACGACGAGGCCTCCGAGCTGGACCTGACGCCCGAGGACATCGGGGAGGTCGAGCCGGTGCGGGCGCTCAGCTCGCCCGGCCGGACCGACGTGCCCAGCGACAGGGTGAACGGCTACGACGACGTGACCTGAGCGTCGCGTCCCGTTCCGCGCGTGACAGGGGGCCCCACCGGTGACCGGTGGGGCCCCCTGCGCGTGTGCTCGGGCGGCCGGGGTGCGCGGGCGCTGCGCCGATCCGGATATTGATCGTCCTGTTGTCAGCGGGGACCGGTACGCTCGAAAGCACGATGACAGAGGATCTCTCACCGGCCGAGCGGTATGCGGCGGCCCGCAGGCGGGCCGCCGAGCAGGCCACCGCGCTCGCGTCGTTCCGCGAGATGTACGACTTCGGCCTCGACCCCTTCCAGATCGAGGCCTGCCAGGCCCTCGAAGCCGGAAAGGGCGTACTGGTGGCCGCCCCCACCGGCTCCGGCAAGACGATCGTGGGCGAGTTCGCCGTCCACCTCGCCCTGATGCAGGGCAAGAAGTGCTTCTACACGACACCCATCAAGGCGCTGTCGAACCAGAAGTACGCCGACCTGTGCCGCCGCTACGGCGACGGCATGGTGGGCCTGCTCACCGGTGACAACAGCATCAACCCGGACGCCGCCGTGGTCGTCATGACCACCGAGGTCCTGCGGAACATGCTGTACGCGGGCTCCCAGACGCTCATCGGCCTCGGCTACGTGGTCATGGACGAGGTCCACTACCTCTCCGACCGGTTCCGCGGCGCCGTCTGGGAAGAGGTGATCATCCACCTCCCGGAGTCCGTCACCCTGGTGTCCCTGTCGGCGACCGTCTCCAACGCCGAGGAGTTCGGCGACTGGCTCGACACCGTCCGCGGCGACACCGAGGTCATCGTCTCCGAGCACCGCCCCGTCCCGCTGTTCCAGCACGTGCTCGCCGGACGCCGGATGTACGACCTGTTCGAGGAGGGCGAGGGCCACAAGAAGGCCGTCAACCCCGACCTCGCCCGGCTGGCCCGCATGGAGGCACAGCGTCCGTCGTACCAGGACCGCAGGCGCGGCCGCGCCATGCGCGAGGCCGACCGGGAGCGGGAGCGCCGGCAGCGCTCCCGGGTGTGGACCCCGGGCCGCCCCGAGGTCATCGAACGGCTCGACAACGAGGGCCTGCTGCCCGCGATCACCTTCATCTTCAGCCGCGCCGCCTGCGAGGCCGCCGTCCAGCAGTGCCTGTACGCGGGGCTGCGGCTCAACGACGACGAGGCACGGGAACAGGTGCGCGCCCTCGTCGAGGAGCGCACCTCGTCCATCCCGCCGGAGGACCTGCACGTCCTCGGCTACTACGAGTGGCTGGAGGGCCTGGAGCGCGGTATCGCCGCCCACCACGCGGGCATGCTCCCCACCTTCAAGGAAGTCGTCGAGGAACTCTTCGTACGCGGCCTGGTCAAGGCCGTGTTCGCCACCGAGACCCTCGCGCTCGGCATCAACATGCCCGCCCGTTCGGTGGTGCTGGAGAAGCTCGTCAAGTGGAACGGCGAGCAGCACGCCGACATCACGCCCGGCGAGTACACCCAGCTGACGGGCCGTGCGGGCCGCCGCGGCATCGACGTCGAGGGCCACGCGGTGGTGCTGTGGCAGCGCGGGATGAGCCCCGAGCACCTTGCCGGACTCGCCGGTACCCGCACGTATCCGCTGCGCTCCAGCTTCAAGCCGTCGTACAACATGGCGGTCAACCTGGTCGAGCAGTTCGGGCGGCACCGCTCACGGGAGCTGCTGGAGACCTCGTTCGCGCAGTTCCAGGCGGACAAGTCGGTCGTCGGGATCTCCCGTCAGGTGCAGCGCAACGAGGAAGGGCTCAGCGGCTACAAGGAGTCCATGACCTGCCACCTCGGCGACTTCGAGGAGTACGCGCGGCTGCGCCGGGAACTGAAGGACCGCGAGACCGAGCTGTCCCGGCAGGGCGTGGCCCAGCGCCGCGCCGAGGCCGCCGTGGCCCTGGAGAAGCTCAAGCCGGGCGACGTCATCCACGTGCCGACGGGCAAGTACGCCGGGCTCGCGCTGGTCCTCGACCCCGGGCTGCCCGCCGGGCGGTCCAACGGCCACCGCGGCTTCGAGCAGCACGACGGACCGCGCCCGCTGGTGCTGACCGCCGAACGGCAGGTCAAGCGGCTGGCCTCGATCGACTTCCCGGTGCCCGTCGAGGCGCTGGAGCGGATGCGGATCCCCAAGTCCTTCAACCCCCGCTCCCCGCAGTCCCGTCGGGACCTCGCCTCGGCGCTGCGCACCAAGGCCGGGCACATCCCGCCGGAGCGGGCCCGCAAGAAGCGCTCGCAGGCGGCCGACGACCGCGAGATCGCCCGGCTGCGCACCGCGATCCGCGCGCACCCCTGCCACGGGTGCAACGACCGCGAGGACCACGCCCGTTGGGCCGAGCGCTACCACCGGCTGCTGCGGGACACCTCGCAGCTGGAGCGGCGCATCGAGGGCCGGACCAACACCATCGCCCGCACCTTCGACCGGATCGTCGCCCTGCTGACCGAACTGGACTACCTGCGCGGCGACGAGGTCACCGCACACGGCAGGCGGCTGGCCCGGCTCTACGGCGAACTGGACCTGCTCGCCAGCGAATGCCTGCGCGCCGGCGTCTGGGAGGGGCTCGGCCCCGCCGAACTCGCCGCGTGCGTCTCGGCGCTGGTGTACGAGGCCCGGGTCGGGGACGACGCGATGGCCCCGAAGCTGCCCTCCGGCAAGGCCAAGGCCGCCCTCGGCGAGATGGTGCGGATCTGGGGGCGGCTCGACGCCCTGGAGGAGGAGTTCCGTATCAACCAGACCGAGGGGGTCGGGCAGCGCGAGCCCGACCTCGGGTTCGCCTGGGCCGTGTACATGTGGGCCTCCGGGACGGGACTCGACGAGGTGCTGCGGGAGGCCGAGATGCCCGCGGGGGACTTCGTCCGGTGGTGCAAGCAGGTCATCGACGTGCTGGGTCAGCTCTCCGCGGCGGCGCCGGTGGGGGAGGGGTCGACGGTGGGCAAGGCCGCGCGCAAGGCCGTGGATCTGGTGCTGCGGGGAGTCGTGGCCTACTCGTCGGTGGGGTGAGTCGTGCGGGTGCGCTGTGGCTGCTCGCGCAGTTTCTCGCGCCCCTGGGTAGGGACAGTCATCCTCGGTTGAGATAGTTCCGCCAGCCTCCGTACCGGGTGATGTCCTCGGCGTCCGTCAGCGCGCTCGGTTCGCACAGGAAGCCGGGGGCGGTGGTGCCGTCCGCCAGTTCCACGGTGCCCAGGGTCATCGGGCGGGGGAGGGTCGCCAGGAGGCGGCCCAGACCCTCCGCCGGGAGCGTCCACACCTCGGTCTCGATCGCCGCGCCCCTCTCGCCCACGTACACCAGGCCGGGCTTGGGCGGGTCGGTCCGCAGGGCGTGCAGGCGGTACGCGGGGGCCGTGGTCGTGGTGCGGTCCAGTACCGCGCCCTGGGCGAGGAGCTGGGCGTTGAGGGGCTGGCCCGTCAGGTGGGCGCCCAGGACCGCCAGGCTCACCCTCGGCTCCAGGGCGCGGGCGATCGTGGCCAGGCGGTCGTCCGTGAACGCCGGGCCGATCAGCATCACCCCGAAGGGAAGTCCGTTCACCTCGCCGGCCGGAACCGCCACCGCCGCCAGGTCGAAGAGGTTCGTGGAGTTGGTGAAGCGGCCCAGCCGGGCGTTGGCGCCCAGCGGGTCGGCCGCCACCTCCACCAGGGTCGGGTGGCCGGGTGCCGTGGGCAGCAGAAGGGCGTCCGCGTCGGCCAGCTCGGCCAGGGCGCGGGCGCGCAGGTCCGCGAGCCGCTCCTGGTCCGTGAAGAGCCGGTGCGCCGGGATGTCACGGGCGCGGGTGATGATGCCGGCCACGGTCGGGTCCAGACCCTCCCCGCCCGATGAGATCGACTTGTCGACGAAGGCACCCACCGCCGTGTAGCGCTCCGCGACGAACGCCCCTTCGTAGAGCATCGCCGCCGCCTCCGTGAAGGGGGCGAGATCGAGGGGCCGGACCGAGGCGCCGGCGGCGCTCAGCCGGTCCACCGCCGCCTCGTAGGCCGCCGCCCAGCCCTCGTCCAGCTCACCGAGCTGTTCGAGGGGTGGGACCGCGATGCGCCAGGGGCCGGGCGCGCGCGGGAGGAGCGGCGGGAGCGGACGCTCCGGCGGCCGGGCGGCGTGGCCCAGTGCCTGCTCGGCCTCCGCCAGGGTGCGGGCGAACACCGTCACGCAGTCGATCGAGGCGCAGGCCGGCACCACCCCGGCCGTGGGCACCAGGCCCCGGGTGGGCTTGAGGCCGACGATGCCGTTGAAGGCCGCCGGGATCCGGCCCGAGCCCGCCGTGTCCGTGCCCAGGGCGAAGTCGACGATCCCGAGGGCCACCGCCACCGCCGAACCCGAACTGGAGCCGCCGCTGATCCTGGCGGGGTCGATCGCGTTGCGCACCGCGCCGTACGGGGAGCGGGTGCCCACCAGGCCCGTCGCGAACTGGTCGAGGTTGGTGGTGCCGAGCACCAGCGCGCCCGCCGCACGGAGCCGGGCCACCACGGGCGCGTCGGCCGACGGCTCGTACGCGTACGCCGGACACCCCGCCGTCGTGGGCAGCCCCCGGACGTCGATGTTGCCCTTGACGGCGAACAGACGCCCGGCGAGGGGGAGCCGTTCACCGGCCGCCACCCGTGCGTCGAGCGCGCGGGCCTCCGCCTCGGCCTCCTCCCGCGGGCGCAGGTCGATCCAGATCTCGGGACGGCCGACCGCCTCGACGCGCGCGTAGGCGGCGCGGACACGGGAGAGGGTGCTGGACATGTTCTTCGCTCCTCGGGGTCAGTTCGCGGCCGGGGTGGCCGGGGCGGCCGGGGCCAGGACGAGCAGCGCCGTGCCCGCCTCCACCTGGTCGCCGGGCCGTGCCAGGATCTCCGTCACCACACCGGCCATCGGCGCGTGCACCCTGGACTCCATCTTCATCGCCTCCAGGGCGAGCAGCGGCTGCCCGGACGCCACCTCGTCGCCCGGCCGGACGTTCACCTGCCATACCGAGGCGGCGAACTCGGCCTCTATCAGTCTCCCGCCCGGCGGCACCGACACCTCGGCCGGTGACGCGGCGGGGGCGGTGGCCGCCTCGGCCCGCGCGAACTCGCCGGCCGCCTCCCAGGCGTCGCGCTCCGCGGTGAACGCCCTCTGCTGGCGCGTCCTGAACACCGCGATGGCGTCCGCGTGCTCGGAGAGGAAGTCCTGGTACGACGCCAGCGAGAAGGTGCCCTCCTCGATACGGGGCACGAACCGGCCGGAGACGATGTCGGCCCGCAGGTCGAGGAGTTCCTCCGCGGTCACCGGATACCACCTGATCCGGTCGAAGAACCGCAGCAGCCACGGCGAGCCAGGCTCGAACGCGCCCCGCTGCTGCCATCCCGACCACACCTGGGTCGTACGGCCCACGAACTGGTAGCCGCCCGGGCCCTCCATGCCGTACACGCACAGGTAGGCGCCGCCGATGCCGACGGAGTTCTCGGCGGTCCAGGTGCGGGCCGGGTTGTACTTGGTGGTGACCAGGCGGTGGCGCGGGTCGAGCGGGGTGGCGACCGGGGCGCCCAGGTACACATCGCCCAGGCCGAGGACCAGGTACTCCGCGGCGAAGACGGTGCGGTAGACGTCCTCGACCGAGTCCAGGCCGTTGATCCGGCGGATGAACTCGATGTTCCAGGGGCACCAGGGGGCGTCGTCGCGGACGCCCGCCATGTAGCGGGCGATCGCCTCCCGGGTCGCCGGGTCGTCCCAGGAGAGGGGGAGGTGGACCGTGCGGGAGGGGACCACGAGTTCGTCGGTGGGCGGCAGCGCCGAGACGATCTCCCGCACCGCGGCCAGGAGTTCGGCCTGCGGGAGGGTGGCCGGGTCGGTGCGGATCTGGAGCGAGCGGATGCCCGGGGTGAGGTCCGTGACCCCGGGCGGGGCCGCCGCCGTCACCGCCTCCATCAGCGCGTGGACGCGCATGCGCAGCGCCAGGTCCAGCTGCATCGGGCCGAACTCGACCAGCAGGTTGTCGTCACCGCTGCGGCGGTAGGTGACGTCCCCGTCCCGGGCCAGGACACCGCCGTCGGCGATCTCGGGGCGGGGCTCGCCCGTCACGTCGACCGGGGTGAAGCGGACCGTGTCGCCGGGGCGGAGCTGGCCGAGCTTCCAGCGCTCACCGCTCAGGACGGTCGCCGGGCACACGAAACCGCCCAGTGAGGGACCGTCGGGGCCGAGCAGGACCGGCATGTCGCCGGTGTAGTCGACGGCGCCGACCGAGTACGGGGTGTCGTGGATGTTGGACGGGTGCAGGCCCGCCTCGCCGCCGTCGGTACGCGCCCAGCGCGGCTTGGGCCCCATCAGGCGGACCCCGGTGCGCGCCGAGTTGAAGTGCACCTTCCACTCGGCGGCGTAGAAGTCACGGATGTCGTCCTCGGTGAAGAACTCCGGGGCGGCATGCGGGCCTTCGACGGCCGCGAGGTGCCAGACGGTGGTGAAGCGCGGGCGTTCGGCCACCGGCTCGCCCACCGTCACGGCGCCGCCGTGCAGGACGTCACCCGTGCGCAGCGCCCGCCCGCCGTGGCCGCCGAACCGGCCCAGCGTGAAGGTGCTGGCACTGCCCAGGAAGGCCGGGACGTCCAGACCGCCGCCGGCGAACAGGACGTAGGTGCGCAGGCCGTACTCGGCGGGGGCGCCGATCTCCAGCAGCGCGCCCGCCGGGACCGTCACCGGTTCCCACTGCGGGGCGGGGGAGCCGTCGACGGTCACCGTGGCCGGGGCGCCGGTGACACAGACGGTGGTGGGGTGGGTGAAGCGCAGCGACGGACCCTCGAGGGTGCATTCCAGGCCGGGGGCGCCCTCCGGGTTGCCGAGCGCGCGGTTGCCGAGGCGGAAGGAGCGGTCGTCCATCGGGCCGCTCGGCGGGACGCCCACCTGCCAGTATCCGGTGCGGCCCGGCCAGTCCTGGACCGTGGTGAGGGTGCCGGCCGAGACGACCTCGATCCGGGGGGTGGGGTCGGTGACCGCGGCGAGGGTCGCGGTGGAATGGGTGGCGGCGCGGAAGTCCGGATCGGTGAGCGCGGCGCGCACCAGGCCCAGGTTGGTCTCGATGCCGTCGACGCGGGTGCGGGCGAGCGCCTCGTCCAGCCCGCGCAGCGCGCCGGCCCGGTCGGGGCCGTACGCGATCACCTTCGCGAGCATCGGGTCGTACGACGTCGTCACCTCGGTGCCGGTCTCCACCCAGCCGTCGACGCGTACGTCCTGCGGGAACTCCACCCGGGTCAGCAGACCGGCGCTGGGCCGGTGGTCGCGGGACGGGTCCTCGGCGTAGACACGGGCCTCGACGGCGTGCCCGCGCGGGGGGCCCGGGTCCCGCACGACGTCGGTCTCGCCGCCGGCCAGACGCAGCATCCAGGCGACCAGGTCGACGCCGTAGATCTCCTCGGTGACCGGGTGCTCCACCTGGAGACGGGTGTTGACCTCCAGGAAGTAGGCCTCCTCGCGGGCCGCGTCGTACACGAACTCGACCGTGCCCGCGGAGCGGTAGCCGACCGAGGCGCACAGGTCACGGGCGGACGTGGCGAGCTGCTCACGCACCTTCGGCGGCAGACCGGGCGCGGGGGCCTCCTCGACGACCTTCTGGTTGCGGCGCTGCAGCGAGCAGTCCCGGTCGCCGAAGGTGACGACCCGGCCCGCGCCGTCCCCGAAGACCTGCACCTCGACGTGGCGCGCGTGCTCGACGAGGCGTTCCAGGAACACCCCGGCGGAGGAGAAGGAGGCGGCGGCGACCCGCTGCACCCGCTCCCAGGCCTCGGTCAGCTCGTCGGCCGATCGACAAGCCGACATACCGATACCGCCGCCCCCGCCGGTGGCCTTGAGCATGACGGGATAGCCGATGGCCGAGGCCGCGCGCAGCGCCTCGTCCCGGTCCGCCAGCAGCCCTGTTCCCGGGGCCAGCGGGACGCCCGCCGCCTGGGCCGCCGCCCGGGCCGTGTGCTTCGCGCCGAACAGCTCCAGCTGCTCCGGGGTCGGGCCCACGAACACGATGCCGGCCTCCTCGCAGCGCCGGGCGAACGCGGCGTCCTCGGAGAGGAACCCGTAGCCGGGGTGGATGGCGTCGGCACCGGTGTCCTTGGCCGCCTTCAGGACCAGATCGGCGTCGAGGTACGACTCCTTCGCGGGCGCCGGCCCGAGCCGGACCGCCTCGTCGGCCAGGCGTACGTGGGGTGCGGCGCGGTCGGGGTCGGAGTACACGGCGACCGTACGCAGGCCCAGTTCGCGGGCGGTGCGGATGACGCGGACGGCGATCTCGCCGCGGTTGGCGACCAGCAGGGTGTGGAAGGTCATCCCGCGGCTCCGGTGATCGTCATCCGCACGGCGGTCGGGTCGAAGCCGTTGCAGGGGTTGTTGATCTGGGGGCAGTTGGAGACCAGGACGAGGACGTCCCGGTCGGCGCGCAGGGTCAGCCTCAGGCCCGGTGCCGAGATGCCGTCGACGATGCCGAGGGTGCCGTCCTGCTCGACGGGCACGTTCATGTACCAGTTGATGTTGGAGACCAGGTCGCGTTTGCCGAGGCCGTGCCGGGCGCCCTCGGCGAGGAAGTTGTCCACGCAGGCGTGCTGGGACCAGGTGTGGTGCCCGTAGCGCAGGGTGTTGGACTCCTTGGAGCAGGCGCCGCCGACCGTGTCGTGGCGGCCGACCTCGTCCTCGGTCACCGTCATCAGCGCGGTGTGCTCGTTGGAGAGCAGGACGCTGCCGGTGGTGAGGAAGATGCCCCCCTGGGCGTGGATCGTGTCGGGGGCACTGTAGCGGACGGCCGTGTCGTGGGCGTCGTAGGCGAGGAAGTCGACGGCCTGGTTGCCGTGCAGGTCGGTGATGGTCAGCGTCTCGCCCTCGCGGATCACCGAGGACCAGGCGGCGCGGGCCGGGACGACGGTGGTCCCTGTGTTCGTGGTCATGCGAGCCCCCTCGCGGCGAGGAATCCGGTGGTGTTGAGGAAGGCGCGACGGCCCTCGGGGGTGGCGTCCCACAGCGGGTCGCCGGGCGACGTCGGGGCGGCCCGCCAGGCGAGCACCTCCAGGGGGGTGCTGACGTAGTCGGGGCGGGGGTCGGCGGGGTGCGGGACGTTCGCGATCAGGACGGTCAGGTCCTGCTCGGCGCGGAGGGTGACGCTGCCGCCGGGGCCGGCCGAGCCGGTGAAGTCCAGGGTGCCGTCGTCGCGCACCGCCACGCCCTGGAAGAACGACAGGGACGGCGGCAGGTCGCGGGGTTCCAGGCCGTTCTTGGCCGCCGCCAGCTTGAACAGCTCGCGGCCCGCGGGGGAGGGGGACTGCGGGGTGCCGTCGCCGTAGCGGTCGGTGTTGCGGACCAGGGTGGAGGTGCCGCACAGGGCGTCGTGGCGGCCGGAGGTGTCGGCGACGACCGAGGCCAGTACCCGGCCCTGGTCGGACAGGAGCAGGACGCCCTCGCCGAGGTAGGCGTTCCACTGCACCTTGACCGTGTCGGCGACGTTCAGCCGCTCCCACGGGCGGTCGGCGACGTATAGCAGCAGGTGGGCGCAGGCGTCGCCGTGCCGGTCGGTCAGGCGCAGCTCGGTGCCGCGGGCCAGTACGCGGTGGGTGTAGTTGCCGCCGGCCACCGTCTCGGCCCACACCAGGTGTCCGGCCTCGCAGGGCGGGTCGGGCCAGTCGGCGGCCGGGACGACCGGCATCGCGTCGGCCCGGGTGCCCTCCTGCGCGCGGGCGTGCGCCCGGGCTCCGTATGTGGTCGCTGTGGCCATCGCTCGACCTCCGGTCGCGTGGGCTCGGGTTGTTTCTGTCGCCCGACAGAAATTAGGGGCGGACCGCGTCGGGGGCGTTGCGCGGGCGTTCCGGGGCGGTTACCGAGGGCTCACGGGGCGGTGTGGTGGCGGTTCCGCCTGGGGGTGCGTGGCCGGGGTCGCGTGGCGTGACCGCCGGGGTCATGTTCCGTGCGGGGTGCCGCGGTCTCGTGCCGGGCGTGGGGGCGTGATCGTCGGGTGGGGGTGTGTGCGAGGATCGAACGCATGGGGACGAGCAGCGGTGGCCGTCGGGTCGGGCGGCCGCGGGTCGTGCAGCGGCCGGACAGCGGTCTGGAACCGCGGGCCGAACTGCTCGCGGCGGCAGCCGAGTTGTTCACCACCCGCGGCTACGCGGCCACCACCACCCGGGCCGTCGCCGAACGCGCGGGCATGCGGCAGGCGTCCATGTACCACTACGTCTCCGGCAAGGAGGAACTCCTCGCCGAGCTGCTGGAGTCCACCGTCACGCCGTCCCTGGCCTACGCGCGTGAACTGCTCGCGGACGACGCGACCCCGGCCGCGGAGCGGTTGCGGGCCCTGTGCCGGGCCGACGTGGAGCTGCTCTGCGCGGGGCCGCACAACCTCGGGGCGCTCTACCTGCTGCCCGAGGTGCACGCAGAGCGGTTCGCCGGCTTTCGTGCCGTACGCGCGGAACTCAAGGACGCCTACCGGAGGTTGATCGCCGCCACGGCGGCCGGCGGCGGTCAGGCGAAGGGCGAGCTGGAGCTGCGGACCGATCTCGTCTTCGGGCTGATCGAGGGCGTCATCCTGATCCACCGCTCCGAACCCGAGCGCCCCGCCCGTGAGTTCGCCCGCGCCACCGCCGACGCCGCGCTGCGGATCGTCGGCGTCTGAGGGGCTCTTTCACTCGTCACGGTGAGTCACTCCGTACGCCCATGCGTCGTGACACGTCGTGTTCGAATGAATGCCGTGCGTGCAAAATGACCGAGGGTACTCCACCCGTTCGGACGTTTTCAGGTGCTCGCCGAATATGACACGGCGTTGATCCGGTCGGACTAAGCTCGCCCGCGGCGCACCGAGTTGAGGTGAATTCGTGCGCCTGTTCCCAAACATACGGAAGATCCAGTCTGCTCCATGAACCTTCCCCCCACGAAGTCCCCCGACACCCAGCCGATTCGTCTCAGAAGGCATACATGGTGAGTGTGCAACCGCCTCCCAATGGCCGTGAACTTTCCCTGGCGCGTGTGCTGTTGCTGCCCGCCACACTGATGGCCGCGGCGACCGCCGCCGCCGTCGTCCTGGTGGCGGAGTCCGCCCGGATCGCCGTCGGCATATGCGGTGCCGTCGGCACGCTGCTGGTGCTCGCGACGGCGGCGGAAGCGGCACGGCGCGGCCGCATGCTCCAGGACGCCCGGGGCGAGCACCACCGTCACAGTGCGTATCTGGAACGGCGCCTCCTCGCCCATGAGCAGGAGATCGAACGCCTCGCCAAGGAGGTGTTCCCGACCGCGCTCTACCGGCTGAAGGCCGGCGAGTCGCCCAAAGAGGTGATCCGCCAGGTCTTCGACCTCGACCCCCACCTGCGCCACGCCCCCGAGCCGCAGCGCCTGCTGATCCGCACCATGCTCGACATCGTCGACGAGCAAGACCTCCAGCGGGACTCCCTGGAGCGCTCGTTCGTCAGCGTCGCCCGCCGTGTCCAGGCCATCGTCCACCAGCAGGCACACGAACTGCGGGAGATGGAGGAGGACCACGGCCGCAACCCCGAGGTCTTCGACGACCTGCTGCGCATCGACCACGGCACCGCGCTGATCGGACGCCTCGCCGACTCGGTCTCCGTCCTCGGCGGCGGCCGGCCGGGGCGCCAGTGGCCCAACCCCGTCGCCCTCTACAGCGTGCTGCGCGGCGCCATGTCCCGGATCCTGGAGTACCGGCGCATCGAACTGCACTCCATCTGCCAGGTCAACATCAAGGGCACCTCGGTCGAGCCGATCATCCACGCGGCCGCCGAACTCCTCGACAACGCCACCCGGTACTCGCCGCCCTCCACCAAGGTGCACGTCACCGCCGTCGAGGTGCAGTCCGGCGTGTGCATCGAGATCGAGGACGCCGGTGTCGTCCTCAACGAGGAAGCCCGCGGCCGCCTGGAGAGCCTGCTGGAGAAGGCCAAGCAGGGCAAGGACGTCCAGGTGCTCGGCGAGAACCCGCGCCTCGGCCTCTCCGTCGTCGGCCGCCTGTGCACCACGTACAACATGGACGTCTCGCTGCGCGCCTCGGCGTACGGCGGGGTCCGCGCCGTCCTCATCGTGCCCAGCGACATGATGACCACCGACCCCGCCCCCGGCATCGCCCACGGCATCGGCGCCACCGGCATCCCGAAGCCCGAGCTCGGCGCCCTCGAAGGCCCCAAGCGGCCGCCCAAGCGGCGCCGCCCCACCAGCCCCCGCATCCCTGCCGGGATCTCCATGGAGGACGACGTCCCCGTGGTCACCGAATGGACCGCGGGCGGCCTGCCGCAGCGGCGCAGCCGGATGAAGACGCCGCTCAGCCAGCGGCTCGCCGAACAGGCCGCCATCGAGCGCGCCGAACGCGAGGGCAACCCGACCGTCTGGTCGCAGCACAAGGAACCCGAGCCCCCGAAGCCGGAACGCCGCGAACCCGGACTGTGGGTCGAGGCCTTCTGGGAGGGGCTCAAGAAGAACAACCCCGGTGTCCACCCCACCGACTTCACCCGGAACCCGACCAAGTACCTGCACCTGATCAACGACCCGGCCGGCCCCGAGGCCGACGACGAGGGGGACCTCAAGTGATCCAGCAGCGAGGCAACTTCGACTGGATGCTCAAGCAACTCGCCGACGGAGTGCCGGGCGTCGAGATGATCGTCGTGCTCTCCGCCGACGGACTGCGCATCGCCCGGCACGGCGGCGACCCCGACGCGGCCGACCGGCTCGCCGCGGCCTGCGCGGGCGTGCAGAGCCTGGCCAGTGCCGTCGCCCAGGAACTGCCCATCAGCAACGGCGACATGAACCTCGTCCTCATCGAGATCGACAGAGGTTACTTCTACCTCATGTCCGCCGGCGCCAACGCCTACCTCGCGGTGCTCGCCGACGTGACCTGCGAACCGGGCCGGATGAGCGAGATGATGCGCGACCTCGTCGTCCGCATCGGCGCCCACCTCACCAGCCCGCCCCGGCGCAACGGGCAGACCGTATGACTCCTCCGCAACGCAAACGGCGCCTGCCCGACCCGGAACACGTCCCGCCACCGAGCCCGTCCCTGCCGCCGGCCCCCGAGAGCGGCGGCGAGGACGGCGACAACAAGAACCCCGAGCGGCTCTACGTCATCAGCGGCGCCGACGGCGCACGGGCCGAACTCGACCTGGTCACCTTGATCGTGGCCCGCGCCGACCCTCCGCCCTCCGTCACGCCCGAGCAGGCGGTGCTGCTCAGGCTCTGTCTCGCGCCCCTGTCCGTGGCCGAGCTCTCGGCCTACCTCAACCTGCCGTTCAGTGCCATGACGGCACTGATCACGGAGCTGATCGCGGCCGAACTGGTGCAGGCGCGCGCGCCCATCGTCCGCCAGGCGCTCCCCGACCGTTCACTTCTCGAAGCGGTGATGCATGGACTTCAAAGGCTCTGAGTTGATCCCCGGCCCCCGCACCGAGGACCACCTGCCGCACACCGCCCAGGCCGCGGTGAAGATCGTGATCGTGGGCGGCTTCGGAGTCGGCAAGACCACCATGGTCGGTTCCGTCAGCGAGATCAGACCGCTGACCACCGAGGAGACCATGACCCAGGCCGGCATCGGGGTCGACGACAACTACGGCTCCGAATCCAAGACCGCCACCACCGTGGCCATGGACTTCGGCCGGATCAGCATCACCGACCAGCTGGTGCTCTACCTCTTCGGCACCCCCGGCCAGGAACGCTTCTGGTTCCTGTGGAACGGGCTGTTCGAGGGCGCCCTCGGTGCGGTCGTCCTCATCGACACCCGGCGCCTGGAGGTCAGCTTCGACGTCATGGGCCGCCTGGAGGAGCGCGGAGTGCCCTTCGTCGTCGCCGTCAACTCCTTCCCGGACGCGCCCCGTTACCCCATCGACGAACTGCGCACGGCACTGGACCTGCCCCCCGAGATCCCCATCGTCGACTGCGACGCCCGCCGCCGGGCCTCCAGCCGGGACGTCCTCATGACGCTGATGCGCTTCCTGCACTCGCTCGCCATGTCCGGCGCGCTCACCTGACACCTCTTCCGGAGCGATCACTGTGACGCCAGAATCCCCCCGACCCGCCGCCCCCGGCACGGACCCGGCGCCGCCGCCCGGCTGCCCGGCGCACGACCGCGGCCAGGCCCACGACCGTGGCCCCGGCGGACTGCAGCGGCTCTTCGGCGCCGACGCGGACCACCTGGGCGAACTCTACGAGAAGCTGCGGCAGGAACACGGCGCGGTGGCACCCGTGCTCCTCCACGACGACGTGCCGATCTGGGTGGTCCTCGGACTCACCGAGAACCTCCAGATGGTCCGCACCCCCGCCGTCTTCACCCGGGACAGCCGCATCTGGACCCCGCTGCGGGAGGGCATGGTCAAGCCCGACCACCCCCTGATGCCGCACATCGCCTGGCAGCCCATCTGCTCACACGCCGAGGGCGACGAACACCAGCGCCTGCGTGCGGCGGTCCAGGGCGCCATGACCACCATCGACCACCGCAGCATCCGCCGCCTCATCGGCCGCTACACCCAGCTGCTGGTCAACGAGTTCTGCGAGAAGGGCCGCGCCGAGCTGGTCTCCCAGTACTCCGAGCACCTGCCGATGGCGGTCATGTGCGAACTGCTCGGCATGCCCGAGGAGTACAACGACCGGATCGTGGAGGCCGCCCGCGACATGCTCAAGGGCACCGAGACCGCGATCGCCAGCAACGAGTACGTCATGGGCTGCCTGACCCGGCTCACCGCCCGCCGCCGGGCCCGCCCGGAGGAGGACTTCACCAGCCACCTCATCAACCACCCGGCCCGGCTCAACGACGACGAGGTCGCCCAGCACCTGCGGGTCGTCCTCATCGCCGCCTACGAGACCACCGCCAACCTCATCGCCAACGCGCTGCGCATGGTCCTCACCGAGCCCGGCTTCCGGGCCCAGCTCAACGGCGGCCAGATGACGGTGCCCGAGGCGATCGAGCAGTCCCTGTGGGACGAGCCCCCCTTCAGCACGGTCTTCGCCTACTTCGCCAAGCAGGACACGGAACTCGGCGGCCAGCGCATCCGCAAGGGCGACGGGCTCCTCTACGCGCCCGCGCCGGGCAACGTCGACCCACGCGTCCGCCCCGACCTCAGCGCCAACATGCAGGGCAACCGCTCCCACCTCGCCTTCGGCGGCGGTCCCCACGAATGCCCCGGCCAGGACATCGGCCGTGCCATCGCCGACGTCGGGGTCGACCAGCTGCTGACCCGCCTCTCGGACATCCAGCTCGACTGCGACGAGGAGGATCTGCGCTGGCGGGCGTCGATCGCGTCCCGGCACCTGGTGGAACTGCCGGTGCGCTTCGACCCGAAGCCGAAGCAGGACGTGACCCTCATGCCGAGCCCGGCCCTGGTGCCGCCGCAGCGCACCGACTGGCAGCTCGGCACCGCCCGGCCGGCCGCGTCCCCGGCGCCGATCGCCCCGGAGCCGGTCGCGCCCCCGGTGGCACCCCCGGCCGCGGGCGCGCCGGAGCCGGCGCCCGAGCCGCGCGGCATCTGGCCGCGGCTGCGCCGCTGGTGGCTGGGCCGCTAGGGACTCCGGTACCGGGAGTCAGCCGACCTGGCGGCCGGTCCAGTCCTGGTACGACTCCCAGGCGGCCAGCCTCCGTCCGCTGCACAGCCGATGCGCCACCCCCGTGACCGGGTCGGTGAACTCCAGCCTCCGCGCCAGCAGTTGCAGCGGACGGCGGAAGTCACCGTCCGGCACTGGGCCGGTGACGACCGGGTACAGCGGATCGCCGAGGATCGGCACGCCCAAGCCGTTCATGTGGACCCTCAGCTGATGGGTCTGCCCGGTGTGCGGGGTGAGCCGGTACCGGCCCACCTCTCCCCTGTGCTCGACGAGTTCCACCAGGGTCTCGGCATTGACCGGCCCGTCGACCTCTTGGGCCGCGAGCACCCCGCGGTGCTTGACGATCCGGCTCCGTACGGTCCGGGGCAGGGCCAGCGAGGGATCGTACGGCGCGATGGCCTCGTACTCCTTGCGTACCCGCCGCTCCCTGAACAACGACTGGTAGGCGCCCCGGTCCCCGGGCCGCACGACGAACATCACCAGCCCGGCGGTGAGCCGGTCCAGCCGATGGGCCGCTCCCAGCTCGGGAATCCCCAGCTCCCGCCGCAGCCGGGCGAGCGCGGTCTCCGTGACGTGACGGCCACGCGGCGTGGTGGCGAGGAAGTGCGGTTTGTCGACGACGACGAGGTGCTCGTCGCGGTGGACGACGTCGAGGGCGAACGGGACGGGGACCTCGGGGGGCAGGTCGCGGTGGAACCAGAGGTGGAGACCGGGCGTGTAGGGGGTCCGGGCGCCGACGGGGCGTCCGTCGACGCCCACGACCAGCCCCGACTCCAGCATGCCGGCGACGAGGCCGGGGGCGGCGCCGGAGAGGCGCTCGATCAGGTAGTCACCGACCGTGGCCCACTCCTCGGACCGCGGCAGCCGCACCCGAACGGCGTCGACCCCGTGCCGCTGGGGGAGGGGGGAAGGCGGGGCAGCGGTCTTACGTCTCATTTGCACCAAGGGTACGGGTGGGGCACCCCGTCGGGGGCACGGGGCCGCGCGGCCGGTCCCGTGCCCCCGCACCCGGGCGAACTACGCCACCGCCTCCGGCACGGCGACCGCAGGTCGCGACTCCGCCCGCGCGAGCCGCCAGGCCCCGCCCACCACCACGGTCCCGGTCAGGAACAGCACGGTGAACCACCGGAAGTACCAGTGCCCCCCGGCCGGGTCGTACACCGCGCCCCGGGGCCACGCCAGGTTCACCGCCATCGCCAGCCCCCACACCAGCGCCACCGCGTTCACCGGCACCCCCCACCGTCCCAGCGAGAACAACGGCGCCCCGGTCTCGTCCGCCCCCTCGGCCCGGAACTCCCCGCGCAGCCGCCGTACCAGCAGCGGTCCGGTGACCATCGCGTACGCGAGGTACAGCAGCACGATGCACGTCGTCCCGATCGCGAGGAACGCGTCCGGCGAGGCGAAGTTGAGCAGCAGCAGTACGGCGGCCAGCACCCCCACCACGACGGCCGGTGCCCCCGGCATGCCGGTACGGGGATTCACCCGGGCCAGCCGCGAGGCGAACGGGAGCTGCCCGTCCCGGGCCATGGAGAACAGCATCCGGGAGGCCGCGGTCTGGATCGCCAGCGTCGCCACCGCGATCGCCACCACCACGTCGGCCAGCAGCACCCGCCCGACACCGTCCCCGAGGCTGCTGGTCAGGACGTAGCTCAGCCCGTCGACGCCCAGGTGCCCGTCGGTCAGGCTGGGCGCGGCCAGCAGGCCGCCGAGGATGACCAGGCCGCCGAGCAGGCCCGCGGCGGACAGCGCGGTGAGGATCGTCCGCGGCGCCGTCCGCCGCGGCTGGTGCGTCTCCTCGCTCATCTCGCCGGCGCTGTCGAACCCGATCATCACGTAGGCGGCCGTGAACGAACCGACCAGCAACGCGCCGAGCAGACCGCCCTCGGCGGCCGTCCCGGTGTGGAAGGTGATGCCGGGGGAGCGCCGGGAGTGGGTGAGCAGCAGGACGACGATCAGCACCGCGCCGATGATCTCGGCGGTCACCCCGACCCGGTTGATCACGGACATCACCCGGTTGTCCAGGATGTTCACCAGGGTGGTCAGCACCAGCAGGACGACGCCCAGGACGGCCGCGTTGGCGGCGCCGTCGGGTGAGGTCGGCGTGGGGTCGGTGCCGATCACCTGGAAGCCCGACCAGAGCGCGGGCAGCACCATCTGCAGGGCGAGCGCGGCCGCCGCGACCACCACGATCTGTCCGATCACCATGATCCAGCCGGCGAACCAGCCGAAGGACGGGTTCGACAGGCGTGAGGACCACTGGTAGATCGCACCGGAGAGGGGATAGCGCCCGGCGAGCTCGGCGAAGCAGGCGGCCACCAGCAGCTGGCCGACCAGGACGGCGGGCCAGGCCCAGAAGAAGACCGGGCCGCCGAAGGCGTACCCGAAGGCGAAGAACTGGAAGACGGTCGTCAGTACGGAGATGAAGGAGAACCCGGCGGCGAAGGAGGCGTACCTGCCGAGGCTGCGGTGCAGTTCCTGGCGGTAGCCGAACTCCTCCAGGGAGTGGTCGGCGGTCGTTTTCAGTGAGCGGTCGTCGGTCGTCGTCACGGCGGTACCTGCCTGTCAGGCGGACTTCCTGTCGAGCGACAGAAATTAGGGACGAGCTGTTTCGACCGCGTCACACCGGCGTGTCCGGGGCGGGCCCAAGTCCTCACGCCCTTGCGCGGGCCGCCCGAACGCGATACATCGTGTGTGTTGACGGGCTGTGGAAGTCGCGATATGTTCGGTGACGGATATTCGGAGCACGGATATTTCGCGCACGGACATTCCGTACGCGGGTCCGGTGGCGAGAAAGGGGAGGCGAGGGTCCATGGCCGCCAAGCGCCGCAAGCTGTCCAATCCCCTGGCACTCGCCGTGATGGTGCTGCTCGTCGAGCGGCCCATGCACCCGTACGAGATCGCCCAGACCCTGCGCAGTCGCGGCAAGGACGCCAGCCTGAAGATCAACTACGGCTCGCTCTACACCGTGGTGCAGAACCTGGAGAGACACGGCTTCGTCGAGGTGACGGACGTGGAGCGGCAGGGCAACCGCCCTGAGCGCACGCTCTACGGCATCACCGACGCGGGGCGCGCGGAGACGGTCGAGTGGCTCTCGGACCTGGTCGCCGTGCCGGTCAAGGAGTACCCCGTGTTCGAGGCGGCGCTGTCGCTGCTGGGGGCGCTTCCACCCGACGAGGTGGCCCGGCTGCTCGAGGAGCGGCTGAAAGTCCTCGACGTGCAGGCCGCGAGCGCGCGCGGGGGCCTCGACAAACTGCGTGAGACCCTGCCCCGGCTCTTCGTGATCGAGGCCGAGTACCAGGTGCACATGGTGGAGGCGGAGGCCGAGTGGGTGCGCGGCTTCCTGGTGGAGCTGACGGAGGGCAGCTTCCCGGGCGTCGTCGACTGGCGGCACTTCCACGAGACGGGGGAGATCCCCGACGAATACCTCAGGCTGGAGGCCGAATTCGAGCAGAAGCCGAACTGACGGGGCAGACCCCGGCTGAGCTGTTGCAGCAGCCCGGCCGGGGTCTCGAACCCCGAACCGAACCCGCCGTGCGGCGGCTCCGGGCCATCGAGGTGCGGCACACCCAGGATAGCCCGGTGCTCATCGTGCGGATCACTCGTGAAGTCCCACGAATCCTCAGGAGAGCAGTCGACATGAGCACCCGTGCGCCCGCAGTGCAGGCGCGCCAGTTGATCAAGACCTACCCCGGCGACGTCACCGCCCTGAACGGCCTGGACGTCACCGTCGAACCCGGCACCGTCTTCGGGCTCCTCGGACCCAACGGCGCAGGCAAGTCCACCACCGTCAAGATCCTCACCACCCTGGCCCGCCCCGACTCGGGCACCGCCACCGTGGCCGGCCACGACGTGCTGCGCCACCCCGACCGGGTGCGCCGCGCGATCGGTGTGGTCGCCCAGAACTCCGGTGCCGACCCGGTCGCCACCGGCCGGGAGAACCTGGCTCTCCAGGGCCGGCTCTACGGCCTGCGCGGCGCTGCCCTCGACCGCCGGGTCGACGAACTGCTGGCCCGCTTCAGCCTCACGGAGGCCGCCGGCCGCCCGGTCAAGGGCTACTCCGGAGGCATGCGGCGCCGCCTCGACGTGGCCCTCGGCCTGGTCCACCGCCCCGAGGTGCTCTTCCTCGACGAGCCCACCACCGGCCTCGACCCGGAGGCCCGCACCGCGATGTGGGACGAGATCGGCCGGCTGGCCGGTGAGGAGGGCCTGACGATCCTGCTCACCACGCACTATCTGGAGGAGGCCGACCGGCTCGCCGAGCGGATCGCGATCGTCGACCGCGGCCGGGTCGTGGTCGAGGGCACCCCCGACTCCCTCAAGGGCGAACTGCGGGGCGACGCCGTGCACGTGGAACTGCGCGAGGCGCCCGGGGAGGCGGGCCGTACCCTGCTCGCGACCGCGCTGACCGGTCTTCCGGGCGTGCATGAGGCGCTGTTCGACGGACGCCGGATCAGCGCGCGCGCCGACGACGGGGCCGCCGCCGTGCCCGCGCTGCTCGTCGTGCTGGAGCGGGCCGGGGTGACCGTGGTGGCCGCGACGGTCGCCCGGCCGTCTCTCGACGACGTCTATCTGCGCTACGCGGGCCGCCGGTACGCGGAGGCCGACGGCGCCTTCGGCGCGCTCGCCACGACCGGAGGTGCCCGATGAGCAACGCCGTCTCCCAGACCTGGTACATGGCGCAGCGCCAGCTGCTGGTCTTCGCCCGCCAGCCCGCGTACGCGGTCATCACCCTGATCCAGCCCGTGATCTGGCTGTTTCTGTTCGGCAACCTCTTCAAGAAGGTCGTCGAGCTGGGCGGCTTCGGCACCACCTCCTACCTCGACTACCTGGTGCCGGGCGTGGTGGTGATGAGCGCCCTCAGCTCCAACATGTGGGCCGGGATGGGGACGTTGGAGGAGATCCAGCGCGGCACCCTGAACCGCTTCCTGACCACCCCGGTCAGCAGGGCCGCGCTGATGAACGGCAACGTGGTGAACAACGGCCTGGTCACCGCCGGCCAGTCATTGATCATCGTGCTGCTCGGGCTGCTGGGCGGCGCCGACTACCCGGGCGGGGTCGCGGGCATCGTGGTCCTGGTGGTGGCCGCCGTCCTGCTCGGCACCGTTTTCGGCGCGCTGTCCAACGCGCTCGGCATGCTGGTGCGGGAGCGGGAGTCGATCATCGGGATCAACACCTTTTTGCTTCTCCCGCTGACCTTCCTGTCCAGCGCCTTCATGGCGCCGTCCCAGATGCCCGGCTGGATACGGCACATAGCCGACTTCAACCCGCTCGACTGGGCCATGGTGGCCGGCCGTTCGGCGATGTCGGCGGACCCGGACTGGGGTGCGGTGCTCGGCCGGGGCGGGGCGCTGCTGGCGCTCGCGGTCGCGGCGGTGTGGCTGTCGGTCAGGACGTTCAGGTCCTACCAGCGGTCCGTGTGACGGTGTTCCGTGTGACGGTGTCCGGTGGGGCGCGCCGCCCGGCTTCCGGGTGGCGCGCCCCACCGAACCCGGGGACCGTGGGTTCCTGCTCAGGCCGCGGCCGCGCCGCCCTCCTGCTCCGCCTCGATACGGGCGTTCCAGTCACGCTTGGAGGCCTGCCAGCCGTCCTCGTTGTGGCCGAGGCGCCAGTAGCCGGAGATCGACAGGTCGTCGCGCGGGATCTGGTGCTCGACCCTCAGCAGGGCCCGCAGTTCCTTCACGAAGCCGGCCTCGCCGTGGACGAAGGCGTGCACCCGGCCCTCCGGGAACTCCAGCGCGCGTACGGCCGCGACCAGGGCCTCACCGACCGGCCGCTCGCCCCGGTGCAGCCAGACGACCTCCACCTCCGAGTCGATCTTCTGCTCCTCCTCGGGACCGGACACCTCGACGAAGGCGAAGGCGCGGGCGCCGGCGGGCAGGGACTCCAGGGAGCGGGCGATCGCCGGCAGCGCGCTCTCGTCACCGGCCAGCAGATGCCAGTCGGCGTCCGCGGCGGGGGCGTAGGCGCCGCCGGGGCCCATGAAGCGCACGGTCTCGCCGGGCTGTACCCGGCAGGCCCAGGGCCCGGCCAGGCCCTCGTCGCCGTGCACGACGAAGTCCAGGGTCAGTTCCCGGAGTTCGGGATTCCAGGAGCGCACCGTGTAGGTACGGGTGACCGGCCACTGCTCCCGCGGGTACTGTGCACGGATCTGCTCCAGGTCGAAGGGGTCCGGGTAGGTGACGCCCTCAGGTCCGAAGAGGAGTTTCACGTAGTGGTCGGTGCAGGTGTCCGCGGCGAAGCCGGCCAGCCCCTCGCCGCCGAGAACCACGCGCTGCATGTGCGGGGTCAGTCGCTCGGTACGCACGACCTGGGCGGATTGCGGCTTACGCGGCTTACGTCCCGGGCGCTCTGCCATGACCGGCCTCCTGCTCCAATGGTTAGGTTTACCTAAGTTAGCATCTCTTTCCTGACGGACACCGCTTCCATGAACACGAGGGGCACGTGTTTTACCGGTGTTTTGCCGGGAAAATTCTCCACCTCACGCTTCCAGTGTCGTCAGCAGGCGATTCAGTGAACCGCCCAGTCCCCAGCGGGTCGACAGGGTGGTCAACTGCCCCGGGTCGCGTGGGGCCTTCGGCAGTGTGATGTCGACCTCCGGCAACGGGACGTCACCGGCGACCCGGACCACCTTCGGTGCCACCGCGACATAGGGCCGCGCCTCGTCCAGCCGCCTGCGCTGCGACGGCGTGAGCTTCGCCTTCGGATCGTCGACCGCCGCCATGATCCCGGCCAGGTCGCCGAACTCGGCGATCAGCTTGGCCGCGGTCTTCTCGCCGATGCCCGGCACGCCCGGCAGACCGTCGCTCGGGTCGCCGCGCAGCAGCGCCAGATCCGCGTACCCCGGTCCGTCCACCCCATACTTCTCACGCAGCCATGCCTCGTCGGTGGTCTGCAGGGTGCCGACACCCTTGAGCGGGTACAGCACGCGCACCTCCCGCTCGTCGTCCACCAGCTGGTAGAGGTCGCGGTCGCCGGTGACGATGTCGACCGGACCGTCGGCGCGTGCCGTGAACGTGCCGATCACGTCGTCCGCCTCGTAGCCGGCGACGCCGACCCGGGCGATGCCGAGCGCGTCCAGCACCTCCTCGATGACCGGAACCTGAGGGGAGAGCGTGTCCGGGACCTCTTCCTCGTCCGGGCCGGACTCGTGCTCCTCGGCGACCCGGTGCGCCTTGTAGGAGGGGATCAGGTCCACCCGCCACTGCGGCCGCCAGTCGGCGTCCATGCAGGCCACCAGCAGGTCCGGGCGGTGGTCCCTGACCAGCCGGTCGATGAAGTCCAGTAGCCCGCGCACGGCGTTCACCGGGGTGCCGTCGGGCGCCCTCACGGAGTCCGGGACGCCGAAGTAGGCGCGGAAGTACAGCGAGGCGGTGTCGAGAAGCATCAGTCGTGCGGTCACGCCACGCATCATGCCGTACCCCGCCGACACCACCGGGACGCGTCGGCCGACCCGCGCCCGCGTCCGCCTCCACGCCCGCGCCCGCGTCCGCCTCCACGCCCGCGCCCGCGTCCGCCTCCGCGCCCGCGCCCGCCTCCGCGCCAGCCTCCGCGTCCGCGTCCGCCTCCGCGCCAGCCTCCGCCTCCGCCTCCGCCTCCGCGCCAGCCTCCGCGCCCGCGTCCGCCTCCGCCTCCGCGCCCGCGCCCGCCTCCGCGCCCGTGTCAGTGCCCGCGTCCACGCCCGAGTCCGCGAAAAGGATCCGGCCAACCACGCAGCGCTACAGCACTGCCCAGGCCTCGGCCTGCGCGGCCGGCGCCGGGAACATCGCCGACCGCTCCCGCATTGAACCTCAGGGGTGTCCCCGCGGCCGTGCCGGTCGTCCGGCCCGCCCGCCACCGGCCGCAGCGGACCCCTCGCGGCTCGTCCGGCCGGGCCGGCCGCCGGTCCCGACGGGCGTCCGCCCCTCCTGGTCAGCGTGTTCGCCCCGCCGGGGCGGGCCACGTCCGGCGCGTCCCGGGGGACCGCGGGCACTGGCGCGAACTGTGAGGGTGGTACCGAACGGACGTGACAGGGATGTGGCGCCCGCCTGAAACGGTTTGCCGAACATGCGTAGGGTGCAGAGAACCCCTCAGGAGGGGCCGGCCGAAGCCGGGTGACCCGGAACCGGAAGACGGACGACGAGCGAAGGAGGGAGCCGGAGCGATGGGCGACCACAAGGACCAGCAGCCCGTGCGGGTGGGCGCGGCAGTCCGGCGGCGCCGCCGTGCGCTGGAGCTCACCCTCGCCGTCGTGGCCGAGCGCAGCGGCCTGTCGGTGCCCTTCCTGAGCCAGATCGAGAACGACAGGGCCCGGCCCAGCCGCACCTCCCTGGAGAAGGTCGCCGACGCCCTGCGCACCACGGCCGTCGAACTCCTCGCCGCAGCCGACCCGGCGTGCAGCGTGGACCTCGTGCGCGCCGACGCCGCCGAGCCGGACTTCGCCCCCAGGGTGCGTTCGCTGGTCCGCGGCCACCATCAGCTGCACGCCTCCGAGTTCACCGGCGACCACGACGCCGGCCGTGAATTCCAGCACCGCAACGACGAGTTGATGTACGTCGCCGACGGCGCGGTGGAGATCGAGGCAGAGGGCCGCGCCTACCGCCTCGGCCGCGGTGACACCCTCTACCTCACCGGCGGAGTCCGCCACCGGTGGCGCGCCACGGTCCCCGACACCAGGGTCATCGTCGTCGCGGTGGCGGAGCACATCGAGGCGGTCCAGGATCGCTCGCGCTGACGTTCCCCGAACGGTCTGCCTGGTCCCCTCCCTCACCGAGGCGATCGCCGAGACCGACCGGCGGGTGCTCGTCGGTGCCACCGACTGGTGCACCCACCCGGCCGACCTCGACGTCCGCCGGGTCGGCGGCACCAAGAACCCCGCCCTCGACCGCGTCCTGGCCCTCGCCCCCGACCTGGTGATCGCCAACGAGGAGGAGAACCGCGCCCCCGACCTGGACGCCCTGCGCGCCGCCGGCGTGGAGGTACTGGTCACCAGGGTGCGCGACGTACCGGAGGCCTTCCGGGAGCTGCCCCGGGTCCTGGCCGCGTGCGGCGTGAGCGACCGTCCCCGCTGGCTGGACGAGGCGGAGGCGGCCTGGGCCGGGCCGCCGCCCGCCGGACCGGCCACGACGACCGCGGTCGTGCCGATCTGGCGGCGCCCGTGGATGGTCCTCGGCCGGGACACCTTCGCCGGTGACGTGCTGGCACGGCTGGGCGTACGGAACCTCTTCGCGGCCCACCCCGAGCGATACCCGCGCGTGCCGGTCCCCGACCTGGTCGCGACCTCCCCGGACCTGGTCGTCCTCCCCGACGAGCCCTACCGCTTCACCGCCGGCGACGGGCCGGAGGCCTTCGGCGGGCTGCCCTGCGCGCTGGTCAGCGGTCGGCACCTGACGTGGTACGGCCCGTCACTGGCGACGGCGCCACGGGTGCTGGACGAGGCCCTGCGAGGAGCTCGCCGCTGAGCAGCCCGCGCACGGTGCCGCAGGCGGCCGCGAGCCAGCCGGCGACGAGGACGCCGTACAGACCCGCCGCGAGCCAGTCGTACACGGCGAGCCCGGTGTGCCGGCCCAGGCCGGCGGCGCCGGTGACACACGTGCCCACCGGGAAGGTGAAGGCCCACCACGTCATGGCGAACCGCATGCCCCGCCGCCGGGCCCGCACCAGATGGGTGACGGCGAGTGCCAGCCACAGCAGCGCGAACCCCATGACGGGCACGCCGTACACCACCGCGAGCACGCCGAAGCCGGTGGCGACGGGGGCGGGTACGACTCCGGGCGCGAGGTCCGCGAAGGCGCCGACCGCGGTGGTCGACTGCCCGAGCGGGCCCAGCACCAGGAAGAGCGCCGGGGTGAGTGGGAGGGGCAGTGGACCGCCGGTCACCAGCCGGGCGAAGACGAGGGACAGCATCAGCAGCGTGGCCAGCAGACTCAGCCCGAACAGCGCGAAGCAGCCGTAGAGCAGGGTCGCGCGCGGCTGTCCGGGCGGCAGGTACGGGACCAGCCGGGGCCCCACCGCCGCCGACACCATCGGTGCCACCAGCGGCAGCAGCCAGACCGGCGAGGCCTGCGCCGGTTCGACCCGATGCCGTACGGCCATGAGGTACGGCACGGCGACGGCCGCCGCGAGCCCGACCGCCGTACCGGCGACGAACAGCACGCAGTCCAGTGCGACGGCGGCCGGCTCCCCGATCCAGTCCCGGCCCAGGGCGAGGGCACCGCCGCCGACGGCGAGCAGGGCCATGGACAGGCAGCCGTAGAACGGGGCCGTGGCGGGGTCCTGGAGATGGGCGCGTGCCTGGTCGCGGTGGCGGGTCCAGTGCAGGGCACGGGCGGCCAGCAGGACCGCCAGCTGCAGCAGGGACAACGCCCAGATGCCGACGAACAGCGCACGCGAGCCGCCGGTGGTGAGCGTGCCGCCGCCGACGGCGAGGGCGGCGGTGCCCATCACGGAGGCGTACCAGTGGGGGCCCAGATGGCGGACTGCGGTGACCATGGGACCACGCTCCCGCCGACCCGGGCCCACCACCAGGGACCCCGTCCCTATGAGGACATAAGCTGGTCTTATGAGCGAGACGCAGGAGCGGACGGGCGGCGGCACGCTGGCGCACCGGGTGCCGGACCTCGGCGCGCTGGAGCTGCTGCTGGCGGTGGCGCGGCTGGGCAGCCTGGGGGCGGCGGCGCGGGAGGTCGGCATCAGCCAGCCCGCTGCCAGCAGCCGGATCCGCTCCATGGAACGGCAGCTGGGCGTGGCCCTCGTCGACCGCTCACCGCGCGGCTCCCGGCTCACGGACGCGGGAGCGCTGGTGACCGACTGGGCGCGCCGGGTGGTGGAGGCGGCCGAGGCGTTCGACGCGGGGGCGCAGGCGCTGCGGGACCGCCGGGACTCACGGCTGCGGGTCGCGGCGAGCATGACGATCGCCGAGTACCTGCTGCCGGGCTGGCTGCTCGCGCTGCGCGCCCAGCGTCCCGACACGGCGGTGTCCCTGCTCGCGGGCAACTCGGCGGCGGTCGCGGAGCGGCTGCTCGCGGGCGAGGCGGACCTCGGGTTCGTGGAGGGGCTGACGGTCCCGCAGGGTCTGGACTCGACGGTGATAGCCCACGACCGTCTGATCGTCGTGGTCGCCCCCGCCCATCCCTGGGCCCGCCGCCGGCGCCCGCTGGCCGCGGCGGACCTGGCGGCGACCCCGCTGATCCTCCGCGAACGCGGTTCCGGCACCCGGCAGGTCCTCGACGCGGCCCTGGGCGGCCTGGCCCGCCCGCTGATCGAGCTGTCCTCGACGACGGCGGTGAAGGCGTCGGCGGTCAGCGGCGCGGGCCCGGCCGTCCTGAGCGAACTCGCGGTGGGCGAGGAACTGGCGATGCGGCGGCTGCTGGGCATCCCGGTGGAGGGAGTGGCGCTGCGCCGCGACCTGCGGGCGGTATGGCCGACGGGCCACCGCCCGACGGGCCCCGCACGAGAACTGCTCTCCCTCACCCGCAGCTGACCACGCCGGCCCGGCACCCGCCGCGGAAGTGCCGGCCCGCGCCGCCCGGTCTGCCCAGCCTGCGCCCGTTTCAGCGTGCGCAGGGGGACGGTGTTGGGCCGGCTCAGGTCGCGGCGGTGACCAGGGCCCGCATCACGCGCAGGTCCTCGCCCATCTCCGGATGCCACTGCACCCCGAGGACCCAGCCCCGTCCGCCGGGCAGCTCGATCGCCTCGGTCGTGCCGTCGTCCGACGCGTGGGCCGAGGCCACCAGGCCCGCCCCGAGGCGGTCCACCGCCTGGTGGTGGAAGGTGGGGACCGAGGTCTCCTCCGGGACGGCCGCGGCGTACAGCGTGCCGGGAACCGGCTTGACCGGGTGCCGGCCGAAGACGCCGGGTGTCTGGGCGTGGCCGTCGATGTGCTGGACGAGGGTGCCGCCCAGGGCGACGTTCAGGAGCTGCATGCCCCGGCAGATCCCGAGGAGCGGGATCCGCGCCGCCAGGGCCGCGTCGATCAGGGCCAGTTCCCAGGCGTCCCGGGGGCGGTCGGGGCGGCCGGTGCGGGGGCCGGGCTCGGCACCGTAGCGGACCGGTTCGACGTCCGGGCCGCCCGCGATCACCAGGCCGTCCAGCCGGGCCACCGCCGCCGCCGCGTGTTCGGGGGCGTCCGGGGGCAGCATCGCCGCCAGCCCGCCCGCCCGCTGGACCAGGCGCGGATAGCCGGCCGGCAGCAGGGCCGCCTCCAGCTCCCAGACGCCCCAGCGCGCGCCGGCCTCCAGATATGTGCTCACGCCGATCAGCGGCCGTCCGGACATGGGCCCCTCCCCAGTCGTAAAGGTTTACGAGTGCACCTTTATGTGCACACCTTTATGACATGCCGGCCGGGCCTCACGCCAGGAAGCCCCGCAGCAGCGCCGCCGTCCCCGCGCAGTGCTCCCGCATCATCTCCCGGGCGCCGTCGGCGTCCCCGTCCAGTACCGCCTCCACGAGGGCGATGTGCTGGCGCTGCGAGTGCTCCAGGTTGCGGACCAGCAGCGGGATGCAGTCCAGCAGGTCGTTGACGGTCGCCCGGACCGCCGCGTACTGGGCGGTCAGGGAGGGCGAGCCGCACAGCTCGGCGATCGTCAGGTGCAGCAGCGTGTCCAGGCGGCGGTAGTCCCCGAGGGGCGCCTCATGGGTACGGGCCAGGGCCTCCCGGAGGCGGTGCGCCTGGTCGGCGGGCAGGCCGTGCGACGCGCACAGCCCGGCCGCGCCCACCTCGAGCACCTCGCGGAACCGCAGCACGTCCTCGATGTCGACCTCGGCGACCCGGCGCCGCAGTTCGTCCTCGCCGCCCGCGTCCGCGCGCGGCAGCACGAACGTGCCGCCGTACCGCCCCCGCCGGGACTCCACCAGGCCCTGGTCCTGGAGCACCTTCAGCACCTCGCGCAGCGTCACCCGGCTGATGCCGAGGCGCTCCGCCAGCTCCCGCTCGGCGGGCAGCCGTTCGCCGCCCGGGACCAGTCCGAGACGGACGACCTGGAGGATCTGCTCCAGCGCCTCCTCGAAGCCGTTGCCCGCCCGTACCGGCCGCAGCACCGGAGTCAACGGGTCGTCGAAGGCGCCGTCCGCGTCCGGCGACATAGGGCCGTACCCCCTTCCCAAGCAATGGTTGGCACCCATACCTTAGAGCTCCCGGACCGGCCGCAGCAGTGCAGCACCGTCGTGACAGACGCCGAAGGAGCACCCCCCGTGGCAGACCGCACACCCCCGCTGAGCGTCGAGGAACTGCACACCCTCGTCGTGGGCGGTGAGATCGACACTGTCGTCCTGGCCTTCCCCGACATGCAAGGGCGACTGCAGGGAAAGCGGTTCGCCGCCCGGTTCTTCCTCGACGAGGTCCTCCACCACGGCACCGAGGGCTGCAACTACCTCCTCGCCGTCGACACCGAGATGAACACCGTCGACGGCTACGCCATGTCCTCCTGGGACCGCGGCTACGGCGACTTCGCCATGCACCCGGATCTCGCCACCCTCCGCCGCGTGCCCTGGAACGCGGGCACCGCGATGCTCGTCGCCGACCTCGCCTGGAACGACGGCTCCCCGGTCGCCGCCGCGCCCCGCCAGATCCTCCGCCGCCAGCTGGAACGCCTCGCCGAACTCGGCTACACCGCACAGGTCGGTACGGAGCTGGAGTTCATCGTGTTCAAGGACACCTACGAGGCCGCCTGGGACGCGAACTACCGCGGGCTGACCCCGGCCAACCAGTACAACATCGACTACTCGGTGCTGGGGACCGGCAGGATCGAGCCCCTGCTGCGCCGCATCCGCAACGAGATGGCGGGGGCCGGGCTGACCGTCGAGTCCGCCAAGGGCGAGTGCAACCCCGGCCAGCACGAGATCGCCTTCCGCTACGACGAGGCCCTGGTCACCTGCGACCAGCACGCCATCTACAAGACCGGCGCCAAGGAGATCGCCGCCCAGGAGGGCGTCTCCCTCACCTTCATGGCCAAGTACAACGAGCGTGAGGGCAACTCCTGCCACATCCACCTGTCGCTGACGGACGCGGACGGCCGCAACGTGTTCGCCGACGGGCAGGGCATGTCCCAGGTGATGCGGCACTTCCTCGCCGGACAGCTGGCCGCCCTCCGCGACTTCTCACTTCTCTACGCCCCCAACATCAACAGCTACAAGCGGTTCCAGCCGGGCTCCTTCGCCCCGACGGCGGTCGCCTGGGGCCACGACAACCGCACCTGCGCCCTCAGGGTGGTCGGCCACGGCCGCTCACTGCGCTTCGAGAACCGGCTGCCCGGCGGCGACGTAAACCCGCACCTCGCCGTCGCGGGACTGGTCGCGGCCGGGCTCCACGGCATCGAGCAGGAACTCGAACTCCCCGAGCCCTGCCCCGGCAACGCCTACGCCGCCGACTTCGCCCACGTCCCCACCACCCTCCGCGAGGCCGCCGAACTCTGGGAGAACAGCCCCGTCGCCAAGGCCGCCTTCGGCGACGAGGTCGTCGCGCACTACCGCAACATGGCCCGCGTCGAACTGGAGGCCTTCGACGCCGCGGTGACCGACTGGGAGCTGCGCCGCTCCTTCGAACGCATGTGAGGCACCACTTGTCGCAACCGTACGCATCCTCGCAACAGTACGAACTCGACGTCCTCAACCCGGCCACCGAGGAGGTGATCGCCACCGTCCCGGGAGCCGGGGCGGAGGACATCGACACCGCCGTACGGCGGGCCGCGCGGGCCCAGGAGCGCTGGGCCGCGCTCGCCCCCGGCGAACGGGCCCGGCTGCTGCGCCGGTTCGCCGCCGTGGTGGACGAACACCGCGAGGAACTGGCCCGGCTGGAGGTCCGGGAGGCCGGCCACACCCTCGGCAACGCCCGCTGGGAGGCCGGCAACGTCCGTGACCTGCTCGACTACGCGGCCGGGGGAGTGGAACGGCTGACCGGACGGCAGATCCCGGTCGCGGGCGGCCTCGACGTCACGCTGCTCGAACCCCTGGGGGTCGTCGGCGTCATCGCCCCCTGGAACTTCCCCATGCCCATCGCGGCCTGGGGCACCGCCCCGGCCCTCGCTGCCGGCAACGCGGTGCTCCTCAAGCCCGCCGAGACCACTCCGCTCACCGCCCTCCGCCTCGCCGAACTCGCCCTGGCGGCAGGGCTCCCGGAAGACCTCTTCCAGGTGCTCCCCGGCCGCGGCGACATCGCGGGCGAGGCCCTGGTCCGCCACCCCGGCGTCGCCAAGATCGTGTTCACCGGTTCCACCCGGGTCGGCAGGCGCATCATGGCGCTCTGCGCCGACCAGGTGAAGCGCGTCACCCTCGAACTCGGCGGCAAGAGCCCCAACATCGTCTTCGCCGACGCCGACATCGAGGCCGCCGCGGCCGCCGCCCCGATGTCCTTCCTGGACAATTCCGGGCAGGACTGCTGCGCCCGCACCCGCATCCTCGTCCAACGGTCCGTCCACGACCGCTTCCTGGCCCTGCTCGCCCCCGCGATCGAGTCCGTCACCGTGGGCGACCCGGCGGACGAGGGGACCGACATGGGCCCGCTGATCTCCAAGGCCCAGTTGGAACGCGTCCGTTCCTACGTCGACGCGGACGCGCCGGGCATCCGGGGCAAGACCCCCGAGGGCCCCGGCTTCTGGTTCCCGCCGACCGTCCTCACCGGCGTCGACCCGCACGCGCGGGTGGCCGTCGAGGAGGTCTTCGGACCGGTCGCCGTCGTCATCCCGTTCGACGACGAGGCCGACGCGATCCGGCTCGCCAACGACACCGAGTACGGCCTCTCCGGATCGATCTGGACCCGGGACGTGGGCCGCGCGCTGCGCGTCTCGGCAGCCGTCAAGGCCGGCAACCTGTCCGTCAACTCCCACTCCAGCGTCCGCTACTGGACCCCCTTCGGCGGCTTCAAGCAGTCGGGGATCGGCCGCGAACTCGGCCCGGACGCGCTCACCGCCTTCACCGAGACCAAGAACGTCTTCATCAGCACGGAGGGCCCCGCACAGTGACCGCATCCACCGAAGAGATCGTCTGCCGCCGGCTCGTCGGCCGTACCGCCGTCATCACCGGCGCAGGCAGCGGCATCGGCCTCGCCACCGCCCGGCGGCTGGCCTCCGAGGGCGCCCACGTCGTCTGCGGCGACGTCGACGAGACCCGCGGCAAGGCCGCGGCCGAGGAGGTCGGCGGAACCTTCGTGAAGGTCGACGTCACCGACCCCGAACAGGTCGAGACCCTGTTCCGGACGGCCTACGAGACGTACGGCAGCGTCGACATCGCCTTCAACAACGCCGGGATCTCACCACCCGACGACGACTCCATCCTGGAGACCGGGCTGGAGGCCTGGAAGCGCGTCCAGGAGGTCAACCTCACCTCCGTCTACCTCTGCTGCAAGGCCGCCATCCCCTACATGCGGCGGCAGGGCAAGGGCTCCATCATCAACACGGCGTCCTTCGTGGCCCGGATGGGCGCGGCCACCTCGCAGATCTCGTACACCGCCTCCAAGGGCGGGGTGCTGGCCATGTCCCGTGAACTGGGCGTGCAGTTCGCCCGCGAGGGCATCCGCGTCAACGCCCTGTGCCCCGGACCGGTCAACACCCCGCTGCTGCAGGAGCTGTTCGCCAAGGACCCCGAGCGGGCCGCCCGCCGGCTGGTGCACATCCCCGTGGGCCGGTTCGCCGAGGCCGAGGAGATCGCCGCCGCCGTCGCCTTCCTGGCCAGCGACGACTCCTCGTTCGTCAACGCCAGCGACTTCCTGGTGGACGGCGGGATCTCCGGGGCGTACGTCACGCCCCTCTAGGCGTCCGGGGCCGGGCCGGGCCGGGTGCGGGCCGCCCGGCCCCAAGGTCAGAGGAAGGTGTGGCCCTCGCCCCGGTACGTCGGTACGGTCGCCGTCACCCGGTCGCCCTCGACCAGCTGCAACGCGGCGAACCGCTCGCACAGCTCGCCCGCCTTGGCATGCCGGAACCACACCTTGTCGCCGATCAGGAGATCGTCCGCCGCGGCGCCCAGCAACGGGGTCTGCACCTCGCCGGGGCCCTCCTGCGGGTCGTACGACAGTCCCTCCGGCAGGTACGGCACCGGGAGCCGGTCGCGGCCGGCGACGCCCGAGGCCGGGTAGCCGCCGCCGAGCACGGTGACCACGCCGACCCCGGGCCGCCGCACCACCGGCATGGCGAACAGTGCGGCCGGACGGCCGGTGAACGACGTGTAGTTGTCGAAGAGGCGCGGCACGTACAGGCCGGAGCCCGCCGCGATCTCGGTGACCGCCTCCTCCGCCGCCGTGGACTGCACGCTGCCCGTGCCGCCGCCGTTGACGAACTCCAGGTCAGGAGCGACGGCCCGGACCGCCCGCACCACCGCGGCGCGCCGCTCCGCCAGCTCGCGGCGGGCGGTGGCCTGCATCAGCCGCACCGCGCGGGAGCGCAGCGGCCGGCCGGCGACGGAGTCGCCGACCCCGGCGATGTGCCCCTCGTACCCCATGATCCCCACCAGCTTGAAGCCCGGCCTGCGGGCCACGACCCGTGCGAGGTCGGCCAGTTGGGCGGGGGAGTGCAGCGGCGAGCGGCGGGCCCCGATCCGTACCCGGCCGCCCAGCAGCTTCAGCGAGGTGTCCAACTCGAGGCAGACCCGCACGACTTCGGTGCCGCCGTCGCGGGCCGCGTCGATCAGGTCGAGCTGGGCGGTGTCGTCGATCATCACCGTCACGGCGGCGGCGAGCTTGGGGTCGGCGGCCAGCTCGGCGAACCCGGTCCGGTCGGCGGACGGGTAGGCGAGGAGGACGTCGTCGAAGCCGGACCGCGCGAGCCACAGGGACTCCGCGAGCGTGAAGGACATGATCCCGGCGAACCCGTCCTTGGCCAGCACCCGTTCCAGCAGGTGCCGGCAGCGCACGGACTTGCTGGCCACCCGTACCGGCTTGCCGCCGGCCCGGCGCAGGATGTCGTCCGCGTTGGCGTCGAAGGCTTCCAGGTCGACGATCGCGAGAGGGGCGTCGAGGTGGGCGGTGGCCCGGTCGTAACGGGCCCGGTCGGCGGCGCGCGCAGTCATGAACGAAGCCTGCCAGACAGGATTACCGCAGGGTAGGGGGACGATCCGGGCAGATGCCGCGGGGGCGTGGACTGGTTCCCGTTCGCGCTCGTCCAACCCGTAGAGTGACGCGCACGTACGGCGGAACCGGCCTGGTCGCCCGACCCGCGCCGGGATGCGGATCCGCGGGCAGGGGTAGGTGTGCCCGGAGCGGACTCTCCACGCCGGGGAGCGGGACGGCCCGTACGAGAAGGTGGCCCGGGTGCGAGGAAACGGGGGGCGCATGAGCAGGGAAGCGCAGCACGCCCCGATCCCACGACACCCTTCGCCCGGGGAACCCACGCCCGCCGCCGAAGGCGACGGAGGGCGGGGGGACGGGCCGGGTTTCTTCGAGCGCCCCGACCAGGTGAATGGGTCGCGCCGGTCCGACGTATTCACCGGCGGTGCCGAGCGGACCGGGCAGGACCAGCTGCCGGGTCGGCCCGGCGGACAGCAGAGTCGTGACGACCGGACGAGTCGGGGGGGTGCGGTGGGACAGGGCGAGCAGGGCGCGGGGGACCGGCCGGCCGACGGCGCGGCCACCGCCGAACGCATCACTCGCCCCCGCTACCCCAACCTCCGCCCACCCCGCCCCACGCCCCGCACGGACGACGCCCGGGGTGTGCCTGATGACCGTGGGGCGCCGAGGGAGCCTTCGGGGCGGGAGGCCGGCCGAAACGTGCCGTCCTCGTCCTTCGGGACCGAGGGTGACCGTGGCGTGCGTTCGACGCCCTCCGGTCGCGCAACCGATGCCCGCGGAGCCGTACCGCCGGCGCCGGGCGGCCGGGAGGCGGGACGTGACGTGCCGTCCGGGCCCGCCGGGCGGGACGCCGGGAGGGGTGCGCGGTCCGAGTCCGGTGGGCGGGGTGCGCCGTTCCGGTTGTCCTACGGGGCGCCGCCGTCCCGCGACGCGCGACCGTCGTCCGGTGAGGCGGCCCGAGGCTCCACAGGCGCGACCGGGGCCGCGCGGGCCGAGCGGCCCCGCAGTGACCTCCCGACCACCTTGGGTGCGCCGGTGTCGGGCAGCGCCTGGAGCCCCCACATGCGGACGTTCCCGGTGCCTACGGCCCCGCCCCGCCCCACCACACCCCCGAAGACCACACCCCCGCCGCCCCGCACGGCGCAGCCCCCGACGAGCGCCACCCCATCCCGCCCGTCCGAGCCTCCGGCGACCGGTGGTGCGTCGCGTTCCGCGGGCGCCCCGGCGCGGCCGACGCCCCCTCCGGTTTCCGGCTCGACCCCGGCACCGGGGACCCCGCCCCGCCCGTCCGAGCCTCCGGCGACCGGTGGTGCGTCGCGTTCCGCGGGCGCCCCGGCGCGGCCGACGCCCCCTCCGGTTTCCGGCTCGACCCCGGCACCGGGGACCCCGCCCCGGCCGTCCGAGCCTCCGGCGACCGGTGGTGCGTCGCGTTCCGCGGGCGCCCCGGCGCGGCCGACGCCCCCTCCGGTTTCCGGCTCGACCCCGGCACCGG
>NZ_JBVHFU010000006.1:220981-480736 GCF_055562175.1 Streptomyces sp. NPDC020958
CCCGTCCGAGCCTCCGGCGACCGGTGGTGCGTCGCGTTCCGCGGGCGCCCCGGCGCGGCCGACGCCCCCTCCGGTTTCCGGCTCGACCCCGGCACCTGCCACCCCGCCCCGGCCGATGAGTCCTCCGACGGTCGGGGCCGCCCCGGCGCCCGTGCGCGCTGCGCGTCAGGACGGTGGGTCGGCGACCGGTGGCGTGCCGCGTCCCGGCGGGGGTGCGCAGGCCGCGGGAGCCACCCCTGCCGTCGCGGCGCCGCGCGTGGCGCGGTCCGCCGTCGTCGATGCCCCGCCGGGTCCGGCGGTCGGCGTGCCGGGCGGCGCGCCGCCCCGCCCGGCCGCGCCCCCGGCGTCGTCGCCGGTGCCGCCCGCCGGTTCCGGAGACCCGGGCGCGCCGCTCGGCCCGATGCCGGACCCTGCCATGTCCTGGAGCGCCTCCGTGGGAACTCCCGGCAGGGACCGCCCCGTTGTCACGTTCGGTGAGCCCGAGGGATACGACGAGCGCGGGCGGGGGCTGTCGTTGGTCGGTCGCGTGGCCCCCCGCACCGCCGCTGCCGCCGCCTGTATGGTCCTCGGCCTCGGCCTCATCGGCGGTGCCGTGACCGGCAGTTGGATCGTCGACGACGGCGGTGACGTGACCGCCGCCGGCACCTACAGCGCCGCCGCCGACCTGTGGCACAACGTCCCCGTCGACGAACTGTTCCCGCCCACCGTGCTGGGCACCGGCGCCGGCCCCGGCGGAGCCGACCGCACCTGGACCCGGATCGCCGTCGCCCCGGCCACCGGCTGCACCGACGCCTTCGACCCGCTGCTGCGCAAGGTGCTCGCCCCCGTCGGCTGCCGGCGCCTGGTCCGCGCCACCTACACCGACGCCACCCAGAGCTACGTGACGACCGTAGGTCTCCTCTTCACCAGGGCCGACCCGGCCGCCATGACCGCCCTCGCCACCCGCTTCGCGGACCAGCGCCTGGACCGCCGTACCGATCTGATGCCCCTCCCGTACGCCGCGAAGGGCACCGCGGCCGAGCGGTTCGGCCCGCACCAGCGCGCCTCCTGGACGGTCTCCGTGCTCACCGACTCCCCGGTCGTCGCCTACGCCGTCTCCGGCTGGGCCGACGGCCGTACCGTCGACACCCCGCAGCCCGCCGCCGACGCGGAGGCGTCCGGGGCCACCACGGCCGTGGCCCAGGCCGGCCTCGGCAACGAGGCGCAGGGCCTGGCCGACCGCATCGAACGGCGCCTGCGCCAGAACATCGCAGGCCCGGCAACGGAGAAACCCTCATGAAGCGCCGCGCGACCGGAGCCGCGCTGAGCCTGCTGTGCGCCGGTTCGCTCGCCCTGCTGCCGTCCACGACCGCGTACGCGGACAGCATCCGCGCCCAGCAGTGGGGCCTGTCCGCCCTGCACCTCGACGAGGCCTGGCAGACCACCAAGGGCCGGGGCGTCACCGTCGCCGTCCTGGACACCGGCGTCGAGGCCGACCACCCGGATCTCGTCGGCAACGTCCTGCCCGCCAAGGACATGATCGGCTTCGGCGCCCGGCAGGGCCAACGCGACTGGGCCCGGCACGGCACCGCCATGGCCGGGATCATCGCCGGTCACGGCCATGGCGTCGGCAACGGCGACGGTGTGATGGGCGTGGCACCCGAGGCCAGGATCCTGCCCGTCCGGGTGATCCTCGAAGACGGCGACAGCGCCCGCGGCAAGGCCCGTTCCACCCGCGGTGACGCCCTCGCCGAAGGCATCCGCTGGGCCGCCGACCACGGCGCCGACGTCATCAACCTGTCCCTCGGCGACGACTCCGACTCCGCGCACCCCGAGCCCGGCGAGGACGAGGCCATCCAGTACGCCCTGAAGAAGGACGTCGTGGTCGTCGCCTCGGCCGGCAACGGCGGTGACAAGGGCGACCACATCTCGTACCCGGCGGCCTATCCCGGGGTCATCGCGGCCACCGCCGTGGACAAGTTCGGCACCCGCGCCTCCTTCTCCACCCGCCGCTGGTACGCCACGGTGAGCGCGCCCGGCGACGACATCGTCATCGCGGACCCGGACCACAAGTACTACGAGGGCTGGGGCACCAGCGCCGCCTCCGCCTTCGTCTCGGGCGCCGTGGCCCTGATCAAGGCCGCCCACCCCGGACTCACCCCCGCCCAGATCAAGAAGCTCGTGGAGGACACCGCCCGCGACGCCCCGGCGGGCGGCCGGGACGACTCCCGCGGCTTCGGCATGATCGACCCGGTGGCCGCCATCAAGGCGGCGGGCAGGCTCAGGACCCAGGACCTGACGGCAGCCTCGTACGGGAAGAAGTACTTCGGTCCGGGCCCCGACCCGCAGAAGGACGCGACGAGCGCCACCGACTGGGCGGCCCCCCTGGCGGGCGGCACGGGCGGTGTCCTCCTGGTGGCCGCGGTCGTCCTGTGGCGAGCCCGTCGCCGATCACTCGGAACACCCTGACCCTCGCCCGTGGTCCCTCCCGCTACGGCGAAGCCGAGGCAGACGCCGACGAATCAGCTCCGGTGAAGGAACTCACCGCCGCCCTGGCAGCCGCCTCCACGAGCGAGATCCCCTTCGCCTGGCTCACGGTCCCCTTCGACAGCACCGCCACCAGGTAGTCCGTCCCGCCCACCGTCACCCGCCCGATGCTGTTGACGTCCCACAGCCCCGTCGTGCTCCGCGCCAGCCACCCGTTCTTCAGCGCGAACCCGGAACCGTCCGCCACGGCGGAGACCCCCCACCGCTGGTCGGACTCGACCGTCCCCATCAGCCCCTGGACATAGGCCCGCGAGGCCTCGCTCAGCTGCGAATCGTCCCCGAACACCTGCCGGAGCAGGGTGAGCTGGTCCGCCGCCGTGGTCTGGGTCAGCCCCCACAGCGCCCCCTCGCCCCCTTCGGTCGAGGTCAGCCCGAACCGCTTGTTCGCGGCGTCGAGCCCCTGCGCCTTGCCGATGGTGTCCCACAGCTCGGACGCCGACGCGTTGTCGCTGTTCTCGATCATCTTCGTGGCGTACGCCCGCTCCGCCGACGTCAGCCGCCGCCCCGCGTCCTGCGCCTGCAGGAGCAGCGTCGCCAGGATGTCGACCTTGACGATGCTCGCGGTGTCGAAGGCCGCGTCGCCGTGGACCGCGCTGTCACCGGTGTCCAGGTCGAGCACCGCCGCCGACACCTGCGCACCGGACGGCACGCTCACCGCCGCGAGTGCCGAACCCAGCAGCGCGTCCCGGTCCACGGCCGGCTCCGTCACGGGCTCCACCGTCGCCTCCCCGTGCGCCGAGGCCGAGAAGGAGGGCGACGGCGACGCAGCCGAGGATACGGCGTCCTCGCGGGCGTGTGCCTTCACGTACACGGTTCCCGCCGCGGTCGCGCCGAGGACGGCGACCACGGCAAGGGAGGCCGGGAGAAGGGCCCGGCGCCGTGGCAGGGCGCGGCGCCGGCCGCGGCGGGAACCGGAAGTGGCTCTGGGGGACTCCATGCCCGTGATGCTCGGGGCGGGGACTGTGCGCGCCGTTTGCCGGACGTTAGAGGAAGGTCAGGGAATTCTGAGATTCCTGTGAAAGCGGTGTCGGCCCGGTTTCGGGGGCCGCACAACCGCAGCAGCATCCCCCCGATAGGGTCGGGGACCGTGGCGAACAAGAACATTCCCGACTCCGGCTACTCCGACGACGACGGTTCCGCCGACCCCCGGCTGACCGCCGCGCTGGCCGCCTGGGCCGAGGACCGCACGGCGGTGGGCCCCGTCCTGGAGGCGCTGCAGGGCGCCCGGCTGCTGGTTCCCGTGGTCGCCGTGCTCGGCGAGGTCGAGGAGGACGAGAACGGGCTGCGCCGCGAGAAGACCAGCGACATGGCGGTGCCCACCCTGAAGGCCGGCGGCCGCACCGCCCTGCCCGCCTTCACCTCCACCGGGTCGCTGGCCCGCTGGGACCCGGCGGCCCGGCCCGTCGCCGTACCCCTGCACCAGGCGTTGCAGGCCGCCGCGCACGAAAAGGCGGACACCGTGGTGCTGGACCTGTCGGGACCGGTGCCGTTCGAACTGACGGGCGCCGCGCTGCTCGCCCTCGCGGAGGGGCGCACGGCGGCCGATCCGCTCACCGACCCCCGGGTACTGGAGGCCGTCCGTACGGCCGTGGCCGCCGAGCCCGCCGTGCTCCGCGCCCACCTCGGTCCCGGCCAGGCGGACGGCGTCCTGGCCCTCGTCCTCGACCCGGCCGCGGCGCCCGCGGCCGCCGCCCGCTCCGTCGCCGAGCGGCTCGCCGCCGACGAGACACTGCGGGCCCGCCTGGTGCGCGGCCTCGACCTGGCACTCCTGCCGGCCGGGACCACACCTCCGGGCGAGCCCCTGTACGTACGGGACTGAGCCGGTCCCCCAGGGAGTGTCGCGCCCTGGGGGCTGTCCGGCGGTCATGCCGCAGACGCGGGGTCCGGCACGCCCTCCCCCACTGCCTCAAAGGCGTGGGGGGACCCCCAGCGGCGTTGTCGTCGGTCGCCGACGTCCCCCAGCCTCCGGCCGGGAGGTGCCCCCACCGCGTCGCCCGCCGCGGCAGCGGCTGATCGGCCACGGTTCCTCCGCCGTGCAGCCGGACGCCCCAGACCCCGCTCACCTCGGCCGACGAGTCACCGTTGCTTTCCTGCGACCTGATCCGCCGGACAGCCCCTAGCCGTAGACCGGGCCGGTGTACTTCTCGCCGGGGCCCTGGCCCGGCTCGTCGGGGACGATCGACGCCTCGCGGAAGGCCAGCTGGAGCGACTTCAGGCCGTCCCGCAGCGGGGCCGCGTGGAAGGAGCTGATCTCGGTCGCGGAGGCGTCGAGCAGTCCGGCCAGCGCGGTGACCAGCTTGCGGGCCTCGTCGAGGTCCTTGTACTTGTCGCCCTCCTCGGTCAGACCGAGCTTCACGGCGGCCGCGCTCATCAGGTTGACGGCGACCGTCACGATCACCTCGACCGCGGGGACCTCGGCGATGTCGCGGGTCATCTCGTCGTAGTCGGGCTGCTCGGCGGAGCCGGGGCCGGAAAGGGGCGTCTCACTCATGCCCCACACGATAGGCGCAGCCGCGAACCGCGCTCACCAGGGCCCGCCTCGCCCCAATTGGCCGTCTCTTCGATTGGCTGCTAGCCTGGTGTGACGACCGGCCGGACAGGTGTGCCATACGGCTAGCTGACCCGGCCCACAAGTGGAGGCTTCGAACTCCCACCCGACCACCCCCAGGGCGGCGGGTCACCGGTCAGACGGTCGCTTCGCCGTTCACGGCGACGGCGTTCCGTCCGATAGCGCGCCCCGCGATCCTCGCGGCGGTGTCTCCGGTAGTTCGAGGAGTCCCGCCTGTGATCGTCCGGGGCATTTTTTGTGCTTCGGTGCGGTTAGGTCTTTACGACACAGACGTTACGCGGCTGTCCGCCAGACCGTCGCGTGGTGCTACCGAGGAGGATCCATCAGCACCGAGCCCCGCATCAACGACCGGATTCGCGTTCCCGAAGTGCGACTTGTCGGTCCCAGCGGCGAGCAGGTCGGGATTGTTCCGCTTGCCAAGGCCCTGGAGCTTGCCCAGGAGTACGACCTCGACCTCGTCGAGGTGGCTGCGAGCGCACGCCCGCCGGTCTGCAAGCTCATGGACTACGGCAAGTTCAAGTACGAGTCGGCCATGAAGGCCCGTGAGGCGCGCAAGAACCAGGCGCACACGGTCATCAAGGAAATGAAGCTCCGGCCGAAGATCGACCCGCACGACTACGACACCAAAAAGGGTCACGTCGTCCGGTTCCTCAAGCAGGGCGACAAGGTCAAGATCACGATCATGTTCCGTGGTCGCGAGCAGTCCCGGCCCGAGCTGGGCTACCGACTGCTGCAGCGGCTCGCGGAGGACGTCCAGGACCTCGGTTTCGTGGAGTCGAACCCGAAGCAGGACGGCCGGAACATGATCATGGTTCTCGGTCCGCACAAGAAGAAGACCGAGGCGATGGCCGAGGCCCGGCAGGCGCAGGAAGCCCGCAAGGCGGAGGCGAAGGCCAACCCCGGTCGGTCGCAGAACCCCGCCGAGGCCGAGGCTGAGGCCGACGTCGAGGTCGAGGCGCCCGCCGAGGAGCACGCCGAGGCGTGATCCCGGGGTACACCCGCCCCAGGGCAGCAGCCCGGGGCGAGCGTCCCAGGATGTAACCGATACAAGAGCGACGTTCCACCGTGCCCGGTTTTCGCGACCGGGCACCGGAGCGCCACCGACGAGGAGATAACGGCGCTATGCCGAAGAACAAGACGCACAGCGGTGCCAGCAAGCGCTTCAAGGTCACCGGCTCCGGCAAGGTGCTGCGTGAGCGCGCCGGCAAGCGCCACCTGCTCGAGCACAAGTCGTCCCGCGTGACGCGTCGCCTGACCGGCAACGCCGAGATGGCCCCGGGTGACACCGCGAAGATCAAGAAGCTTCTCGGCAAGTGACACGAGGGCGCCTCGCCGCGCCCTGAGTCAGTACAACCGGGACCCAGTCGTTTCCGGGCCGCGTGAGTCCAACCGCGGCCCCGCTACAAGGAGTTAACAAGTGGCACGCGTCAAGCGGGCAGTCAACGCCCACAAGAAGCGCCGGGCGATCCTCGAGCAGGCCTCCGGCTACCGCGGTCAGCGTTCGCGCCTGTACCGCAAGGCCAAGGAGCAGGTCACCCACTCGCTGGTCTACAACTACAACGACCGCAAGAAGCGCAAGGGCGACTTCCGTCAGCTGTGGATCCAGCGCATCAACGCCGCTGCCCGCGCCAACGGCATCACCTACAACCGCTTCATCCAGGGTCTGAAGGCCGCGAACGTCGAGGTCGACCGCAAGATCCTGGCCGAGCTGGCGGTCAACGACACGAACGCGTTCGCCGCGCTCGTCGAGGTGGCGCAGAAGGCGCTGCCGTCGGACGTCAACGCCCCCAAGGCGGCGTGACGCTGCGCTGGCTTCGGCCGACGTGACCTGAGGACCCGCAGGCTGAAAGGCTTGCGGGTCCTGTTGTTGGCGTCCCACGGCTGTCGTTCGGCTGCGGGCCGGTGGGGGCTGGTCGCGCAGTTCCTCCCCCAGCCTTCGGCCGGGGGTACCCCCAGCGCCCCTGACGGGGCGCTACGACCACGTTTCGTTGTGAAGGTGAACCACAGGATGCCCAGCCCCGAGCTGATCTCCCCGCGTTCCGCGCGTGTCTCCGCCGCCCGGCGGCTCGCGAAGCGGAACTTCCGGGGGAAGGACCGGCTGTTTCTCGCCGAGGGGCCGCAGGCCGTCCGGGAGGCGGCCGGGCACCGGGCCGGGGACGCACCGACGCTCGTGGAGCTGTTCGCGACCGTCGAGGCCGCCGAGCGGTACCCCGACATCGTGGGAGAGGCCAGGACGGTCGGCGCCCGGATCCACCTCGCCTCCGAGGACGTCATCGCCGACATCTCCACCACCGTGACGCCCCAGGGCCTCGTCGGGGTCTGCCGGTTCCTCGACACCCCCTTCGAGGAGGTCCTCGCCGCCCGCCCCCGGCTCGTCGCCGTCCTCGCCCACGTCCGTGACCCGGGCAACGCCGGGACCGTGCTGCGGTGCGCCGACGCGGCCGGTGCCGAGGCCGTCGTCCTCACCGACGCGTCCGTCGACCTCTACAACCCCAAGGCCGTGCGCGCCTCCGTCGGCTCGCACTTCCACCTGCCGGTCGCCGTCGGCGTTCCGGTCGAGCGGGCCGTGGCCGGGCTCAGGGACATCGGGGTGCGGATCCTCGCCGCCGACGGCGCGGGCACCGACGACCTCGACGCCGAACTCGACAAGGGGACCATGGGCGGCCCGACCGCGTGGGTGTTCGGCAACGAGGCGTGGGGGCTCCCGGAGGAGACCCGGGCGCTCGCGGACGCCGTCGTGCGCGTCCCGATCCACGGAAAGGCCGAAAGCCTGAACCTCGCCACCGCCGCCGCCGTATGTCTCTACGCATCGGCCCGTGCACAGCGTGCCCCCGGAGGGTGCCGTTCCGTCACCAGGGGCTAGTAGGGTGACCAGCCCGGGGGCCTGCTGCGCCGTCTGAGAGGTGGAGTGAGGGGATGAGTGTCGGCACCAGCAACGCGCCGGGTGGCCGGGGCACCGGCCGCGTACCCGCACCCCGGCACGGCGACCTCACCGGGCTCGGCCTCGACCCCGACGAACTGCCCGACGGCCTGGTGATCGCCGACGAGCACGGCATCGTCGTCTGCTTCAACGCCGCCGCCGCCCGCATCACCGCCACCGCACCCGCCGACGCCCTCGGCCTGCGGCTGGAGAAGGCACTGCCGTTAGAGGACCTGGAGGGCAGGCGCTGGTGGCAGCTCACCGACCCCTACGGCGGTCTCGCCATCCGGGTCGGCCAGCCCGAGCGCAACCTGCTGCTGCCCGGCGGCCGTGAGGTGATGGTGTCGGCCCGCTACGTGCGCGCCGAACCGGCCGGTCCCGTGCGCCGGGTCGTCGTCTCCCTGCGGGACACCGAGGCCCGGCGCCGTACCGAACGCAGCCACGCGGAGCTGATCGCCACCGTCGCCCACGAGCTGCGCTCGCCGCTCACCTCCGTCAAGGGGTTCACGGCCACCCTGCTCGCCAAATGGGAACGGTTCACCGACGACCAGAAACGGCTGATGCTGGAGACGGTGGACGCGGACGCCGACCGGGTCACCCGGCTCATCGCCGAGCTGCTGGACATCTCGCGGATCGACAGCGGGCGGCTCGAAGTGCGCCGGCAGCCGGTGGACATGGGCGCGGCCGTCGGACGGCACATCCAGGCGTACGTGGCGGCCGGGCAGCCCGCCGACCGGTTCCTGCTGCGGATCGAGCAGCCGCTGCCCGCGCTCTGGGCCGACCCCGACAAGATCGACCAGGTACTCAGCAACCTCATCGAAAACGCCGTGCGTCACGGCGAGGGAACTGTCACCATCGACGTCACGCCCTCGGCGTCCCCGCGCGAAGGGGAGGACGCCGGTACGTCGGTCACGGTGGGCGACGAGGGGCCAGGCATCCCGGAGGAGTCCATGAACCGCGTCTTCACCCGCTTCTGGCGGGGCAGCAAGCGCGGTGGCACCGGCCTGGGCCTGTACATCGTCAAGGGCATCGTGGAGGCCCACGGGGGCACCATCACCGTCGGACGCGCCCCCAGCGGCGGCGCCGAGTTCCGATTTACGTTGCCCGTGAGCGCGCCGGCGTATCTCACCTGAGATCGGCCGAGCGGCCCGCGGGCGCATCCGTACACCTCCACCCCGTTAGACTCGGCCTTTGGCACCTTTGTGTCCTGCACACGGCCACCGACGGTCACGGGGACCATCCGCCAGTAATCGGAAGCACGGGAAGAGATGTCGGCACCGAACAAGTCGTACGACCCTGTAGAGGTCGAGGCGTTGAAACCGGAAGAGATCGAGCGCATGCGGGACGAGGCGCTCGCCGCCTTCGCCGCCGCGGACTCCCTCGACGCGCTCCAGGAGGCCAAGGTCGCCCACACCGGGGGCACCTCCCCGCTGGCCCTCGCCAACCGCGAGATCGGCGCCCTGCCCCCGCACGCCAAGGCCGCCGCCGGCAAGCTGGTCGGCCAGGCCCGCGGCGCGGTGAACAAGGCCCTCGCCGTCCGCCAGGAGGAGCTGGAGGCCGAACGCGACACCCGGGTGCTCGTCGAGGAGGCGGTGGACGTCACCCTGCCCTACGACCGCGTCCCGGCCGGCGCCCGGCACCCGCTGACCACGCTCTCGGAGCGCATCGAGGACATCTTCGTGGCCATGGGCTACGAAGTCGCCGAGGGCCCCGAGGTCGAGGCCGAGTGGTTCAACTTCGACGCCCTGAACATCGGCCCGGACCACCCGGCGCGCGGCGAGGCCGACACCTTCTTCGTGCAGGGCCCGGAAGGCGGCACCGAGTCCGGTGTCGTACTGCGCACCCACACCTCGCCGGTGCAGATCCGCTCCCTGCTCGACCGTGAGCTGCCGGTCTACGTGATCTGCCCGGGCCGGGTCTACCGCACCGACGAGCTGGACGCCACCCACACCCCGGTCTTCCACCAGGTCGAGCTGCTCGCCGTGGACGAGGGCCTGACCATGGCGGACCTCAAGGGCACCCTGGACCACATGGTCCAGTCCCTGTTCGGCGAGGGCATGAAGACCCGGCTGCGGCCGAACTTCTTCCCCTTCACCGAGCCGTCCGCCGAGATGGACATGCTCTGCTACGTCTGCAAGGGCGAGTCCGTCGGCAACCCGGACCGCCCCTGCCGTACCTGCTCCTCCGAGGGCTGGATCGAGCTGGGCGGCTGCGGCATGGTCAACCCGCGGGTGCTCACCGCCTGCGGCGTCGACCCGGAGAAGTACAGCGGCTTCGCCTTCGGGTTCGGCATCGAGCGGATGCTGATGTTCCGCCACAACGTCGAGGACATGCGAGACATGGTCGAGGGTGACGTCCGGTTCACCCGGCCGTTCGGGATGGAGATCTGATGCGGGTCCCGCTTTCTTGGCTGCGGGAGTACGTCGACCTGCCGGCGACGGAGACCGGGCGTGACGTCCAGGCCAAGCTCATTTCGGCAGGCCTCGAGGTGGAGACCGTCGAGCAGCTCGGCGACGGCCTCAAGGGTCCCCTGGTGGTCGGCCAGGTGCTGACCATCGAGGAGCTGGAGGGCTTCAAGAAGCCCATCCGCTTCTGCACCGTCGACGTCGGCTCCGCCAACGGCACCGGCGAGCCCCAGGAGATCGTCTGCGGCGCCCGCAACTTCGCCGTCGGCGACAAGGTCGTCGTCGTCCTGCCCGGGGCCGTGCTCCCCGGCGGGTTCTCGATCAGCGCCCGCAAGACCTACGGCAAGACCTCCCACGGCATGATCTGCTCCAGCGACGAGCTGGGCATGGGCGACGACGGCACCCACGGCATCATCGTGCTGCCGCCGGAGACCGAGGTCGGCAGGGACGCCGTCGAGCTGCTCGAACTGGTCGACGAGGTCCTGGACATCGCCGTCACCGCCAACCGCGGCGACTGCCTGTCCCTCCGCGGCGTGGCCCGCGAGACCGCCATCGCCTACGGTCTGCCGCTGCGCGACCCGGCCCTCCTCGACGTGCCGGGACCGAACGCCTTCGGCTACCCGGTCCAGGTCTCGGACCCGTTCGGCTGCGACCGCTTCACCGCCCGCACCGTCAGCGGTCTGAGCCCCGAGGCCCGCTCCCCGATCTGGCTCCAGCGTCGTCTGCAGAAGGTCGGCATGCGCCCGATCTCCCTCGCCGTCGACGTCACCAACTACGTGATGATGGAGCTCGGCCAGCCGCTGCACGCCTACGACCGCAACCTGGTCCAGGGCACCATCGGCGTCCGCCGCGCGGCCGAGGGCGAGAAGATCGTCACCCTCGACGGTGTGGAGCGGAAGCTGCACGCCGAGGACCTGGTCATCACCGACGACCGCGGGCCCATCGGCCTCGCGGGCGTCATGGGCGGCGCCGACACCGAGATCGCCGACCACGATGCCGCCGAGAACGGGGCCGACTCCACCACCGACGTGGTGATCGAGGCGGCCCACTTCGACCCGGTCGCGATCGCCCGCACCGCCCGTCGGCACAAGCTGTCCTCCGAGGCCTCCCGCCGCTTCGAGCGCGGCGTCGACCCGCAGGCCGCGGCCGCCGCCGCACAGCGCACCGTCGACCTGCTGGTGCTGCTCGCCGGCGGTACCGCCGAGGCCGGGGTCACCGAGGTCATCGCGCCGTCGGCGCCGCACACCATCACCCTCGCGGCGGACCACCCCGACAAGGTCGCGGGTGTCGCGTACGGCCGGGAGACCGTCGTCCGCCGTCTCCAGGAGGTCGGCTGCGACGTCTACGGGCAGGACGAGCTGATCGTCACCGTGCCGTCCTGGCGGCCGGACCTGTACGAGCAGAACGACCTGGCCGAAGAGGTCATCCGGCTGGAGGGCTACGAGAACCTGCCCTCCACGCTGCCCAAGCCGTCGGCCGGCCGGGGCCTGACCGCCCGGCAGCGGCTGCACCGCCGGGTGGGCCGCGCGCTCGCCGGGGCCGGCTTCGTCGAGGCACTGAACTACCCGTTCGTCGGCGAGAGCGTCTTCGACCAGCTCGGTCTGGCCGCCGACGACCCCGCCCGCCGCGTCGTCAGGCTCACCAACCCGCTCAACGACGAGGAGCCCGCGCTCCGTACGTCGTTGCTGCCGGGCCTGCTCGGGGCGCTCCGGCGCAACGACGGGCGCGGGGCGCACGACCTGGCGCTGTTCGAGACCGGCCTGGTCTTCCTGCCCCGCGAGGAGCAGGGCAGCGCCGGACACCTCCCGGTCGACCGCCGCCCCACCGACGCGGAGATCGCCGCGCTGAACGCCGTGCTGCCCGAGCAGCCGCGCCATGTCGCCGTCGTCCTCGCGGGCGCCCGCGAGCAGGCCGGCTGGTGGGGCAAGGGCCGTCCGGCCGACTGGGCCGACGCGATCGAGGCGGGGCGCACGGTGGCGCGCGAGGTCGGGGCCGAGCTGATCGTGCGGGCCGGCCAGTACGGGCCGTGGCATCCCGGCCGGTGCGCCGAGCTGGTGGTCGTCGCCGACGGGACCGAGCGGGTCGTGGGCCACGCCGGTGAGCTGCACCCGCGGGTCGTCAAGGCGCTGGGGCTGCCGGCCCGCACCTGTGCGATGGAGCTGGACCTGGACGCGGTGGAGCAGGCCGGTGACAGCACCCCGCAGGCGCCGAGCATCTCGACGTTCCCGGTGGCCACGCAGGACGTCGCGCTCGTGGTCGACAAGCCGGTCCCGGCCGCGGAGGTCGAGGCGGCGCTGCGCGAGGGCGCGGGTGCACTCCTCGAGGCCATCCGGCTGTTCGACGTGTACGTCAACGACGAGCAGCTCGGCGACGGCAAGAAGTCGCTGGCGTACGCGCTGCGCTTCCGGGCGCCCGACCGCACGCTGACCGTGGACGAGGCCTCGGCCGCGCGGGATGCGGCGGTCGCCCTCGCCGGGGAGCGCACGGGGGCGGTGCTGCGCGGCTAGGCCCCGCTACCTGCATACATGCGGGGTCTGGTGAGTGCTCACTCATTTGAGTGAGATCCACCTGGACATGGCCCTTCGTGGGCATGCCGTCGACAGAATCGGACCGGCCTTTCGGGGTCGGTCCGATTCTGTCTGTCGGGGCCTATCTGTCTGTCAGGGCCTACATGGGGGCCATCGGCATGATCCGCATCAAGGCTGGGGTTCCCCGCAGCGGGCGGTCCCGGACGCACGCACGGCCCAGGCACCGGGGCCTCCCGCTGGCGCTCCCCACGGCATGGGGTGCCGTCGCGGTCGGCTACCGGTTCGGGTGCCCGCTGGCCGAGCAGAACGCGCTCGGCGCACGGATCGTCACCAGCGCGGTGTTCTTCGCGGTCGGCACCGGGCTGATACTCCATGTCCGCCGGACCCTGCTCAAGGAGCTGAGGCAGGCCCGCAAGGTCGCCGGTGCCGCGCAGAGCGTGCTGCTGCGGCCGCTGCCTCCACGCCTCGCCGGGCTGCACGTGGCCGCCGCCCAGCTCTCCGCCGACCGGGGTGCGAGCATCGGCGGCGATCTCTACGAGGCCGTCGCCACCGAACACGGCGTACGGGTCGTGATGGGTGACGTCCGCGGACACGGACTGGCCGCCGTCGCCACGGCCGCAGCCGTCCTCGGCAGCTTCCGCGAGGCCGCCCACGACGAACCCGAGCTGGGCCGGGTCCTGGGCCGCCTGGACCGCGCCCTCGCCCGGCACCTGCGAGAACGGGCCAGGACGGAACACCCCTCCAGCGGCCTCGACCCGGACGACCCGGTCGCCGAGGAGTTCGTCACCCTGCTGCTCCTGGAGATCGCGGGAGACGGCGAGGTACGGGCGATCAACTGCGGTCATCCCTGGCCGTACGTGCTGAGCGGTGCGCGGGTGGCGCCCCTCTCGGCGGCCGATCCACTGCCGCCTCTCGGGCCCTTCCCCCTGCCGACGGACCTGGCCGCGACCGACTGCGGCCAGTTGTCCGACGGCGAGTCGCTCGTCCTCTTCACGGACGGAGCGGAGGACGCGAGAGACGCCAGAGGCCGCTTCTTCTCCCTGCCGGAAGCGCTCGGGAAAGCGGTCGGGGACCGCCCGGTCTCCCCCCAGGCCGTGCTCCGCACGGTCTTCACGGCCTTGCTGCACCACACGAACGGCCGCCCGGCCGACGACATCGCCCTCCTGGTGATCCACAACGGACGCACGCATCACCATGCCCCCTCGGGGGCGCGGGGAACTGCGCGAGCAACCCCGACACACCCGCGGCCGACCGACTACTTCGAGCGTCCCCTTCTCTAGTCGTCGGCCGGGCGACGGCCAGGCCACCGCGTCGTTCGAGGGGGAGCCGGTGGCCGGGCCGGCCTCTTGCGAGGCAGTTCAGTCAACCGGACCGACACTCTCCGCGACAGCGCGCGCACGCTGGGGATGTGCGCACTCGGTTCACACCCCGTGTGAACGCGCACGCACTACGCTGACGGCACCAGGCCACCCGGGGGGCATCCATGCAGCCCAACTCACTGCTCGACGCGATCCTGGACGAGGCGGGGATCTCGCACGCGGGTCTCGCCGCCCACGTCAACCAGGCGGGTCGGGCCCGTGGACTCTCGCTACGCTACGAACACACCGCCGTCGCCCGATGGCTGAAGGGGCAGCGGCCCAGGGGGCAGGTGCCCGACCTGATCTGCGAGGTGCTCGCGGGCCGTCTGCACCGCCCGGTCACCCTCGACGACATCGGCCTCGGCGTCCCCGGCGAACCCAGCGCCACGGGCGCCACCTCGCTCTCCGGCTTCGTCGAACGGGCCACCGCGCTGTGGCGCTCCGACGAGCAGCAGCGCCCGCACGTACTCGGCGCCCCCGCGGTCACCGGCACGCCCGCCGTGATGCCGGTGTGGGAGTGGGAGAACCCCCCGGAGGACGTCGACGTCTCGCGCGGCGGACGGCACCGGGTGACCCCCGCGGACCTGGAGATGCTGCGCGCGGCCCGCGCCCACTACGAGCAGATGTACCGCAAGGCCGGCGGCATGGCGACCCGCACCCGGATCGTCGGCTTCCTCAACGCCGAGGCGGCCCCGCTGCTGCGCGGCAGCTACACGGACGCCACCGGACGCCAACTGCACCGGGCGACCGGCGGGCTGGTGGCCATCGCCGGTATCTGCGCGTACGACTCCGACGCCCACGGTCTCGCCCAGCGCTACTTCCACCAGGCCCTGCGCCTGGCCAAGGCCAGCGGGGACCGGGGGCTCGGCGCGTACGTCATCGCGCTGCTCGTCAACCAGTCCCTGTTCATGCGGGAGTTCAGGCAGGCCGTCGCCTTCGCGGAGGCCGCGCTGCGCACCGCGGGCAAACACATCACCCCCGCCCTCGCCTCCGACCTCTATGCGATGCAGGCCAAGGCGTACGCCCATCTCGGCGACGGCACGAGCGCGCTGTCCTGCATCCGGCTGGCCGAGACGGCCGCCGATCGTATCCGGCGGGTCCACGAACCCGACGAGACCGGCTATGTCCAACCGGGCCTGGTCAACGTGCAGGTGGCCGAGGCGCTGCTCAGCCTCGGCGAACTCGCCGCCGCCCGGGAGCACGCGGCGGCCGCCGTCGACAACCCGGCCCACGACCGGGGGCGGGTGCACCGGCTCGCGATGCTGAGCACCATCGAACTGCGTCAGGGAAACGCCGACAACGCGGTGGCCACGGCCGTGCTGATGGCCGAGCAGGCCCGCGGGATGGAGTCCCAGCGGCTGCGCGACAGACTGCGCGCGGTACGCGAGCACCTGGTGCGCAGCGGCGGCACCGGAACCGCCGAGGCCGCCGAACTCATCGACGGCGCACTGCGCGTACCGCTCTAGGCGTGCTGTAGGCCTGAGGAGCCCCTGCTGCGATATTGCCACTTACTCGGCGGAAGGTGGCAGAACCATGCAGTGGGCGAAACAGAACGAACAAACTGTGTACGAAAACCGCTGGTTCAGTGTCAATCTCGCAGATGTCGAGCTGCCGGACGGCCGGCACCTCGACCACTTCCTGATACGGCTGCGGCCGGTGGCCGTGGCGACGGTGGTCAACGGGGCGGGCGAGGTCCTGCTCCTGTGGCGCCACCGCTTCATCACCGACAGCTGGGGCTGGGAACTCGCGGCGGGAGTCGTGGAGGACGGCGAGGACATCGCCGTCGCGGCCGCCAGGGAACTGGAGGAGGAGACCGGCTGGCGGCCGGGGACCCTGCACCATCTCATGACCGTGGAGCCGTCCAACGGCCTCACCGACGCCCGGCACCACATCTACTGGTCGGACGAGGGCGAGTACGTCGGACACCCCGTGGACGACTTCGAGTCGGACCGTCGGGAGTGGGTCTCCCTCAAGCTCGTCCCGGATCTGATCGCCCGCGGGGAGGTCCCGGCCGCCAACATGGCGGCCGCGTTACTCCTGCTGCATCACATGAGGCTCGCCGACGACCGGTAGGTCAGCGGGCCAGCGCCTGCCAGACCGTGACGACCAGGGCGCCCAGCGCGGTGAGCGCGGCGAGTGAGGGCAGCGGCCAGCGGGCGTGCTCCAGCGAGGACAGGCGGATGTTCAGCTCGTCCAGTTCCTTGGCCGTCTCCTTGGTGCGGTGGCTGAGCAGGTTCAGCCCTCCCTCGACCTGTGCGTAGGCCACATCGAGGCGGCGACGTAACTCTGCGAGTTCTCCTTGGACCACGGGATGCTCTGGTTCGGTGGTCACGGGTCCACTCCCTTGCGTAGTCGAAGTCGTTGCTCCGCATCCCTTTGCATGCGCATGAAGAGTGAACTCGCCTGGTGAGCGCGTGGGGAGAGTGTGCGAAGGGCATATGCGTGCCCGGGGTACACACGGTGTGTGAAACGCACGGGCCCGGCACCGAAGGAGGTGCCGGGCCCGTGGAGCGTCGCTCCCTGTGACCAACGGGGCGTGCTCAGCCGTACGTGTAGAACCCCGAGCCGGTCTTCCGCCCCAGCCGGCCCGCCTCGACCATGCGCTGGAGCAGCGGGGGAGCGGCGTACAGCGGCTCCTTGTACTCGGCGTACATGCTGTTCGCGATGGAGACGATGGTGTCCAGGCCGATCAGGTCGGACAGCCGCAGCGGGCCCATCGGGTGGGCGCAGCCCATCTCCATGCCGTTGTCGATGTCCTCGCGCCCCGCGATGCCGGACTCGAACATCCGGATGGCGGAGAGCAGGTACGGCACCAGCAGCGCGTTGACCACGAACCCGGAGCGGTCCTGGGCGCGGATCGCGTGCTTGCCGAGCACCTTCTCGGCGAACATCTGGGCGCGGCTGAGGGTCCCCTCGGAGGTGGTGAGGGCCGGGATCAGCTCGACCAGCTTCTGCACCGGCGCCGGGTTGAAGAAGTGGATGCCGATCACATGGTCGGGGCGGGAGGTCGCGACCGCCAGCTTGACCAGCGGGATCGAGGAGGTGTTGGAGGCCAGGATCGCGTCCGGGCGGGTCACCACCTGGTCGAGCACCTGGAAGATCTCCGTCTTCACCTGCTCGTTCTCCACGACGGCCTCGATCACCAGGTCACGGTCGGCGAACTCGCCGAGGTCCGTGGTGAAGCTCAGCCGGGCCAGGGTGGCGTCCCGCTCCTCCTCGCTGATCTTGCCGCGCTCGGCGGCCTTGGCCAGGGAGTTGTACAGCCGGGTACGGCCGATCTCCAGGGCCTCGCCGGTGGTCTCGGCGACCCGCACGTCCAGACCCGCGCGGGCGCACACCTCGGCGATGCCCGCTCCCATCTGGCCGCAGCCCACGACTCCGACCTTCTCGATGTCGGTCACATCGTCCCTTTCGCTGATCTTCGGGCGGCCGGCAGGACCTCCGGATCCGGTGCCTGCTCCGTTCGTGCACGTTACCCGTAAGTATCGATGATCGATCGTCCGGGTGGGGGCATCCTGTGCGCGGAAGCGATCCGTGATCGCGCGGATCCGCAGCGTCGGAAGGTCTCACGATGGCACGAGTGTCCCGCAGGGCGTTCGCGATGGCGGCGCTGGCCACGCTCACGACGGGGGCACCGGGCGCGGCGGCCGGCGCGGGACGTCCTCCCCGGGCGGCCACCGAGATGCGCGGCATGTGGCTGGCCACCGTCTCCAACCGCGACTGGCCCTCCCGTGCCGGACTCACGGCCGGGGACCAGCGCCAGGAGCTGACCGCCCTCCTCGACAAGGCGGTCCAGCACCGGCTCAACACCGTGATGTTCCAGGTCAGGCCCACCGCGGACGCGTTCTGGCCCTCGCCGTACGAGCCCTGGTCGCAGTACCTCACCGGCACCCAGGGCAGGGACCCCGGCTGGGACCCGCTGGGCGTCGCCGTCGAGGAGGCGCATGCCCGGGGTCTGCACCTGCACGCCTGGTTCAACCCGTACCGGATCGCCAACCACACCGACCCGGGCAAGCTGGTCTCCTCGCACCCGGCGCGCAAGCACCCGGACTGGGTGGTGCCCTACGGCGGCAGGCTCTACTACAACCCGGGGCTCCCGGCCGTCCGCGCCTTCGTGGAGCAGGCGATCCTGGACGCGGTCGCCCGGTACCCCGTGGACGCGGTCCACTTCGACGACTACTTCTACCCGTACCCGGTGGCCGGCCAGAGCTTCGACGACGACGAGGCCTACGACACCCATGGCGGCGACTTCTCCTCCCGGGCGGCCTGGCGCCGCGACAACATCGACAAGCTGGTGACCGAGACCGCCGCCGGGATCAGGAAGCTGCGGTCCGGCACCCGGTTCGGGATCAGCCCGTTCGCGGTGTGGCGCAACGCCGCCACCGACTCCCGCGGCTCGGACACCAGCGCGGGCGTCGAGACGTACGACGACCTGTACGCCGACACCCGGACGTGGGTGCGGAAGAACTGGATCGACTACATCGTCCCGCAGGCGTACTGGGAGATCGGGAACGCCGCCGCCGACTACGCAGAGGTCGTCGACTGGTGGGCGGGCGTGGCCGAGGGGTCCGGGACCCGGCTGTACATCGGCGAGGCGCTCTACCAGGCGGGAGCCGCCGGTGCGGCCGCGGCCTGGCAGGACCCGGCCGAGCTGTCCCGGCACCTCACCCTGGCCGACCGGTACCCACAGGTCGGCGGGCACGTGTACTTCGCGGCCAAGGACGTGGCCGCGGACCGGATCGGCGCGTTCGCCCGGGTGGTCGCCGACCACTACAAGCAGCCGGCGGCCCCACCGGGCTGACAGGTCCGTCACGGTTCCCCGCGCCCCGCGAGGGCGGAGCGCCTAGTGCTGTTCGTGGATCTCCCGGTGCCTGACCTGGCAGTCGGGGCCGGGGGACATGATGGCCTCGTGGCCGTCCTCGAAGCGGACCCGGTAGGGCGGGTTGCCCTCGGGGCCCAGCACCTTGACGACGGTCGAGACCTGGTCGTGCTGTCCGACCACCCTGCCGTGCTGGACAAGCTGGTCGCCCTCAGATGCACGCATCTCCAGGGCCTCCTCACGATCGCGATCGTTGGGTGACGGCGATGCACACGAGCACTGCGGCGGCCGTGAGTGGAGCGGCCACGGTGAGGTGCTCGGCCAGCAGCAGCACCGACCACACCAGTGTGAGCAGGGGCTGGGCCAACTGCAACTGGCTGGCCTTCGGGATCCCGATGGTCGCCATGCCCCGGTACCAGACCATCAGCCCGAGGAACTGCGAACCCGCCGCCACCCACAGCAGACCGGCGATCCCGTGCGCGTTCCAGACGACCGGCTCGTACGACAGCGCGACCACCGCGGCGGGGACGGTCAGCGGCAGGCAGAGCACCAGCGCCCAGCCGATGACCTGCCAGCCCGGCATCACCCGGGCCAGCCGGCCGCCCTCGGTGTAGCCGGCCGCGCACACCACCAGCGCCCCGAAGAGGTATCCGTCGGCGGTCGTGAGCGCCCCGCCGCTCTGGGCGACCGTGAACGCCAGCACGGCCGCCGCGCCCGCCAGCGCCGCGGCCCAGAAGGTGCGGGAGGGGCGGACGCCCGTGCGCAGGGCCGAGAAGAGGGCGGTGGTCAGCGGGAGCAGGCCCACCACGACCGCCGCGTGCGAGGTGGTGGAGGTCTCCAGGGCGAGCGTGGTCAGCATCGGGAAGCCCAGCACGACGCCGGCCGCGACCACGGCCAGCCCCGCCCAGTGCCGCCGCTCGGGCGCTCGTACCCGCAGGAACAGCAGGCAGGCGCCCGCCATGGCCGCCGCGAGCACACTGCGCACCGCGACCAGGGCCCAGGGGCCGAAGCCCTCCAGGCCCCAGGCGGTGGCGGGGAAGGTGAGGGAGAAGGTGACGACACCGAGGGCGGCCTGCACGGTGCCCAGCCGGCGGGAGGCGGGAGCGGTGGTCCCGGGACCTGTCGGGGAACCGTTGACCGCTATCGAATGCGGTTCGGTAACGCTACTCTTTACTCTCATGCAAGAGCGTAGCAGCGCCGTTGAACTGGCGGAACATCTGCGGCGGGAGCTCGACCGCTACTCATCGGGTGGAAAGCTCCCGTCGAGTCGGGTGCTCGTCGAGCGGTTCAGGGTGAGTCCGGTGACGGTCTCGCGGGCGCTGGCCCAGCTGGTCGCGGAAGGTCTGGTCGTCACCCGGCCCGGCGCCGGTGTCTTCAAGGCCCGGCCGCGCGCCGCGGCCGAGCCCGCCGGCGACACCTCCTGGCAGGAGGTCGCGCTCAGCGCCGAGGGCGCCCTCGACGTGGTCCCGCGCACGGTCGACGCCTCCGGGGTCACCGTCTGCCTGGCCGCCCCGCCGCCCGGCGTCCTGGAACTCAGCGGCGGCTACCTGCACGCCTCCCTGGAGCCGGAACGCGCCCTGGCGGCGGCGCTCTCCCGGGCCGGCCGGCGTCCCGGCGCCTGGGGTCGGCCGCCGCTCGACGGGCTGCCCGAGCTGCGCGAGTGGTTCGCCCGGGACATCGGCGGCGCCGTCACCGCCGCCGAGGTGCTGATCGCGGCCGGCGGCCAGTCCGCGCTCGCCACCGCCCTGCGCGCCCTCGCCCCGCCCGGCGCCCCCGTCCTCGTCGAGTCGCCCACCTACCCCGGCATGCTCGCCATCGCCCGTGCCACCGGCCTGCGCCCGGTCCCCGTCCCGGTCGACCCCGACGGCGTGAAGCCGGAACTGCTCGCCGACGCCTTCCGCGCCACCGGGGCCCGGGTCTTCGTCTGCCAGCCCCTCTTCCAGAACCCGACGGGCGCCGTGCTCGCCCCCGACCGCCGTGCCGAGGTGCTGCGCATCGCCCGCGAGGCCGGCGCGTTCGTGGTCGAGGACGACTTCGTACGACGGCTCGTGCACGCGGACGCGGGCCCGGTGCCCCGCCCGCTCGTGGCCGACGACCCGGACGGGGTGGTCGTCTACGTGGGCTCGCTGACGAAGGCGACGTCCCCCAGTTTCCGGGTGGCCGCCCTGGCCGCCCGCGGCCCGGTCCTCGAACGCCTGCGCGCCATCCAGATCGTCGACACCTTCTTCGTGCCCCGCCCGCTCCAGGAGGCCGCCCTCGAACTCGTCGGCTCCCCGGCCTGGCCCCGCCATCTGCGCGCCCTGTCGGCCGAGCTGAGGACCCGCCGGTCCACGCTCACCGGCGCCCTCGCCCAGCACCTCCCCGAACTCGCCCTCCCGCACGTCCCGTCCGGCGGCTACCACCTCTGGCTGCGGCTGCCCGAGGGCGTCGACGACGCGGCCCTGACCGGCGCCGCCCTTCGCGCGGGCGTCGCCATCACCCCCGGCCGCCCCTACTTCAGTGCCGAACCCCCCGCCGCCCACGTCCGGCTGAGCTTCGCGGCGGTCGCCGGGGCGGGCGAGCTCACCGAAGGGGTCCGACGGCTCCGCGCCGCCTGCGACGAGGTGCTGCGCCCCGGACCCTGACCTGCCCCCTGACCTGCCCCTGACCTGACCCTGAAATCCGATCGACGCCGCCGCGCCCCAGCGGCGAGGATCCCCGCATGACTGATGCACCCCGCCTCCCCGAGGGCTACGAGTTCTCCGCCGACACCGACCGGGTCGACGTCGACCGCGTCCACCGCTGGCTGTCCACCGACGCGTACTGGGCGACCGGCCGCCCGCTGGAACAGCACCGCCGGGCGATGGCGGGGTCCCTCAACTTCGGGGTGTACGACACCGTCACCGGCGAGCAGGTGGCGTATGCGCGCGTGGTGACCGACCACGCGCTGTTCGCCTGGCTCGCCGACGTGTACGTGGACCCGGCGGTGCGCGGCAAGGGCGTCGGCACCGCGATGGTCGAGTCGATCCGCGAACACCTGCGGCCGTCCGGGGTGCGCCGGGTGCTGCTGGCCACCCACGACGCCCACGGCGTCTACGCGAAGCTCGGATTCGCCCCGCTCGAACACCCGGACCAGTGGATGGCGTTCCACTACCCGGTACCGGAGTGACATGACGGCCGACTTGTCGGACACCTCCTGACCACTGGGTAACGTTTCCCCCACCTCCGGCAACCAACCGACCGAACGCTCTTGACCTGCGCACATGGGCGTCCCACCATCGCCGCATGTCACTACGGGTCACGTTTGTCGCGGCTGCGCGCAGCTCACCGATGCTCGCCGAGCGTTTCGAGGACGACCGCCCGCTGGACCAGGCGGGCTGGCAGGAGGTGCAGCGCGTCGTCCCCGAGCTGCTGCCGCTGGCGGCGGCCGAGCTGCGCTACTGCTCACCGACCCCGCGCAGCCGGGCGACCGGGGAGGGCCTGGGGTACGCCCCGCTGGTCCAGCTCGCCCTGCGCGACTGCGACATGGGCCGCTGGCGCGGGCTGACGCTGGGCGAGGCGATGGCACGGGAGCCGGACCTGGTGGACGCCTGGCTCGCCGACCCGCGTGCCGTCCCGCACGGGGGCGAGTCGCTGCTGGGGTTCATCTCCAGGGTCGGCGGCTGGCTGGACACCCGCCCGGTGGGCGACGGCGGCCGGATCGTCGCCGTCGCCGAACCCTCGGTGATCCGCGCCGCCGTCGTCTACGCCCTCAAGGCGCCGCCCTCGACCTACTGGAACATCGACGTCCGCCCGCTGTCGACGACCACGGTCACGGGCCTCGCCGGCCGCTGGAACCTCCGCTTCGACGCCGTGCCGCCGCAGCCCCCGCGTACGTAGCCCGCCCGGCGCCGGTGCGCCCGGCCCCGGTCACCCCTCGCGCGTGTAGTCGGTCGTCAGGAGCAGGTCCTTCGCCGGACCGCCCACCCGCCACACCGTCCGCCAGCGGTCGGCGTCCCGGACCGTGAACTCGCCCCGGTAGAGGTCGGCCGCGCAGGGGTGGTCCGCGACGTGCCGCCCCGACGTCAGGTCCAGGTCGTGGAAGGGCCGCCCGTCGGCGAACCGCACGTCCACCGTGCCCGGCCGCGCGCCCGGCAGGAACCGCAGCGTCCGCTCGGCGGGCCGCGCCACCCCCTGCCAGGTGAACGTCCCCGACTCCTCGTGCAGCAGCCCGCCCCCGTCCAGCGGCCGGAACACGGTGGTCCCCTCGAACCGCCCCTCGTCCCCGCCCGCCAGGTCCCGCACGGTCCGCTCGACCCGCCACCGCCCGGCCAGATGGGCCAGCGCGTCCGGCACCGGCCAGAACCCGTCCACGTCCCTCACCTCCTCGCACGCGGCGCGCACCCCGCACAGCGCACGGCGCCCCGCCGTGTCCGCGCCCCTCTCGACCCTAAGCGACGTCGGTACCGGGGGCGGGCCGCTCCCCGACCGGGAGCAGACCGCGCTCGGCGAACACCTTCTTCGCGACCAGGGTGGCGTTCAGCGCCCGCGGGAAACCGCAGTACCCGGCGGAGTGCAGCAGCGCCTCCACGATCTCCTCCGGGCTGAGGCCCGCGTTGAGGGAGAAGTTGACGTGCACCTCCAGTTGGGGCTCGCAGCCGCCCAGCGCGGTGAGGATGCCCAGCGTCACCAGCTGCCGGTCGCGGGGCGGCAGCTGGGGGCGGGAGTAGATCTCCCCGAAGCCCCAGGCGACCACCTGGTGGCCCAGCTCGGGACTGGTGTCGGCCAGGGCGTCGAGAACCTGGGGTGCGGCGCCGCCGGCGACCTGGCCCATGACCTCCAGGCCCTGGGCGAAACGCTCTTCACGGGTCGTGCTCTCGCTCATGCCGGTTCTTCCGTTCTCCTCGGCGACGGTCACGACGAGAACGCTAGGAGTCGGAGCGTGCTCCAGGTCAAGCCGGTGCTAGCGCTCACCCGGCATCCGCAGCGCGGCGATCCGCTCAGCCCGCGCCCCGGCCCCGGACGGTGTCCGCGGCGGCGAGGAGTTCGCCGAGAACGGTCCGCACCGCCCGGCGCGCCGCGCGTTCGGGGCGGTGAAGGACGTCGATGTGGCGGTGGACCTCGATACCGTCGAGTGCTCTGAGGACGACACCCGGGTGCGGGCGGGACGTCCAGCGGGGCATCAGGGCGATCCCGCCGCCCGCCGCGACCACCTCCGCGACCACCGCGATCTCGTTGACCCGGTGGACGATCTCGACCCGGCGGCCGGCCGCGGCGGAGATGGCGTCGACGGTCGCCAGGAGCGGGAAACCGTCGTGCACGCTGATCCAGGGCTCGCCGGCGACGTCCTCGGCGGTCAGGGCGGACCGGGCCGCCAGGGGGTGGCCGACGGGCAGGGCGATGTCGAGGGGCTCGCGCAGCAGCGGGGTGACCGTCGCGGTGCGCGGCCAGGGCGGGGCGTGTTCGAGACGGTGGGCGACGACCAGGTCGTAGACGCGGGTCAGGGGCGGGAAGCCGGCCTGCGCCACGTCCTCGTCGTGCAGGGCGAGCCGGGGGGAGTCCGGTGCCCGCAGCCGTCGCAGCAACAGGGGGTAGAAGGCGGCCGCCCCGCTGTGGAAGGCGGCCAGGGACACCGTGCCCGCGGGCTCCTCGACGTACTCCTCGATGGTGTGGCGGGCCCGGGCCAGTGCCGTCTCCACACCGATCGCCGCGTCGGCCAGCGCCTGCCCGGCCGCCGTGAGGACCAGCCGACGCCCCGCCCGCTCGGTGAGCGGGACCGGGATCGAGCGCTGCAACAGGCGCAGCTGCTGCGAGATCGCCGATGGCGTGACCCGCAGCGCCTCGGCGACCGCCGTGACGCTGCCCAGCTCGCCCAGCTCTCGCAGAACCCGCAACTGCCGCTCGTCCACGACCAGAGTGTAGCTCTGCTAAAGGGTTGGTTCACAAAGTCGGCGTTTACTTCAACATGCAGGTCCGGGATCGTGAACGGCATGCCGACCACCCGCCGTACCGATGGGGTGCTGCTGGCCGTCGCCGTCGTCTGGGGCTCCAGCTACCTGACGGCGAAGACGGCCACGGACGCCCTCCCCGTGCTGACCGTCCTCCTCGTGCGCCACGCCGTCGCCGCGCTCGCCTGCCTCCCCGTGCTGTGCGGACCCGGTTCCCCCAGCCGTGCCGAGAGGCTCTGCGGCGGTCTGCTCGGGCTCACCCAGTCCGCCGTCCTCGTCCTGGAGACCTACGGCGTCGCCCACACCAGCGCCGGGAACGCGGGTCTGATCATCAGCCTCACCCTGGTGCTCACCCCGGTCCTGGATCGCGCGCGGCTGCCGGGGAGGTTCTTCCTCGCCGCCGCTGTCTGCGTAGCCGGGGTCGGGCTGCTCGTGTGCGGCAGCGGGCTGCACGCCCCCGGCGCGGGTGACCTGCTGATGCTGGCGGCGGCGGTGGCCCGGGCGGGGCACGTGGTGCTGGTCGGGCGGGTGACCTCGGGCCGCATCCTGCGTCCGCTGCCGCTGACGGCGGTGCAGAGCGTGGCCGGTGCGGTCCTCTTCCTCGGGCCGGCGGCGTCCGGCCTGCCGGCGCTCACCAGGACCGGCGCCGTCACCTGGGCGCAGCTCCTCTATCTGGCGCTGGGCTGCGGCCTGTTCGCGTTCCTCGCCCAGACCTGGGCGATCCAGCGCACCTCCGCGACCCGGGCCGGGCTGCTCCTCGGTACCGAGCCGGTGTGGGCCCTGCTGGTCGGCATCGGGTTCGGCGGCGAACGCCTCACCGTGCTCTCCGCGCTGGGCGCCGCACTGATCGTGGCAGGGACGTACTGGGGTAGATCGATCGAAAGTGCCCAACGGGCCGCGTCTGCGCACGCGCGACCCATGGGGGTCACCGGGGACCTCTCACGAGCGCGTTAACCTGAAAAACATTTCTCCGAAAGCTTTTGTTTCCTGTGAAGTCGTGAATTCTTTCCCCGGGGCACGTGGTTTCGGAATTGGAGTTGTCAGTTCATATGCGAGACACAACCATCACGAACCTCAACCCGTCTAAGTCGGCGAAACAAAGACCAGCGGGGAGTAACGCCCCCGTTATTTCTCTGGGGGCCGCACAGAATGACTCGCACTACCCTGACGGAGCGCGAACAGGGGGTGAAACCGGCAGGCGACACAAAGACGAGGACCGGTCCGGCGCGGCGGCTCGCCGATCGTCCGAGAACGTCCGCCGCCCTGCTCGCGGCCCTCCTCACCACCGTCGCGTTCTGCGCCGCCGACGCAGCCGCCCGCAGCTACCCCTTCGGCCCCCGCACCCGCGACGTCAACGACCTCGGCAACCAGTACGTGCCCTTCCACGCCCACCTCTGGGACCTGTTGCACGGCAGGGCCGACGGCGGGCTCCTCGTCAACTGGCAGTCCGGTTACGGCTCCAGCTTCCTGCCGGACGTCGGCACCTACCTCAGCAGCCCGTTCGCCCTACTGGTCGCGGTGTTCCCGCGCGACGAGATCGACCTCGCGGTGTACACGATCACCGTGCTGAAGACGGCGACGGCCGGCGCCGCCATGGCCTGGCTGCTGCTCAGCCTGCGCCGGGGCCGCTGGTGGGCGGCCGGTCTGCTGGGCGCCTCCTACGCGCTGTGCGGCTGGAGCCTCGCGCTCGCCTCGTACAACCCGATGTGGCTGGACGGCCTGATCGCGCTGCCGCTGCTCTGCCTGGTCGGCGAGTGGCTCATGGCCGGCCGGCGTCCGCTGCTCGGCGTGGTGATCGTGGCGCTGGCCTGGATCGCCAACTTCTACACCGCCTACATGGCCACCCTCGGCGCCGCCCTGGTGCTGCTGCTCCGGCTGGTGCTGGCCGAACTGCCCTGGCGGCGCGCCCTGGCAGTGCTGGGCCGGGCCGCGGTGACCGTCGGGCTCGGCATCGGACTGGCCGCGCCGCTGGTGGTCGTCGTGTACGCCGGCACCAAGCACGCCTACCCGGGCCGCGAGGGCCAGTTCGCCCCCGTCAGCACCGAGGACCTGCTCGCCCGGCTGCTGCCGACCACCTACAGCTACGGCTCCCCGGCCCTCTACGTCGGCGTCACCGCGCTCGTCCTCGCCCTGGCCCTGCCGTTCCACCGCGGGGTCCCGGCCAAGGTGCGGGCGGGCTGGACCGGGCTCGTGCTCGCGGCCGTCCTCTCCCTGCAATGGGCGCCGACCAGCCTCGCCTGGCACGCCTTCGCCGTCCCGAACGGCAGCTTCTACCGCCAGGCGTTCGTGTGCTGCGCCCTGCTGGTCATCGCCGCCTGGCACGCCCTCGCCCACGGGACGCCGGACCGGCGCGCCCTCGGTGCGGCGGCCGTGCTGCTGGTCCTGATCGCCGCCGTGGCCGGCCGCAGCCCGCTGGTCCTGCGGCACCCCCACTTCACCTGGCCGATCGTGGCGCTGGCCGCCGCGGGTGCGCTGGGCGGCCTCGCCCTCCTCACCTTCGGGAACGGCCGGCCCGCGCTGGTCGGGCTGGCCGCGCTGCTGCTGATCGGCGCGCAGTTCGGCGAGGCCGCCGCCACCTCCGCCGTGGCCACCCACAGGCGCCTCAACGAGATGGACGACTACGCCCCCTGGGGTGACCGCCAGCAGGTGGAGGCGGACGCCGTCGCCCGGGCCGACGCCTGGCCGCGGTACCGCACGGAACCCGGCCGGGAGCAGACGGTCGGCAACGACCCGATGGTGGTCGGCGGCCAGGGCGCCCAGTACTACAGCAGCCTCACCTCCGACGTCCTCGGCCGCACCCTCACCGCGCTCGGCGACGGCTGGACCTCGCGCGGACGCAGTCTGCAGAGCCTCGACAACCCGGTCACCGACGCGCTGTTCTCCGTGGGCGCCCGGCTGCACAACCCGCCGGACCCGCACCAGAAGTGGCTGCCCCAGGACGGCGGCACGTCGACCGTCACCCGGCAGGACGTCCCGCCGCTGGTGACCGTGCGGCCGGCCGCGCCCCGGACCACCCCCGCCGCCTTCGGCCCCTCGCCCTACCGCAACCAGGAACTGCTGCTCGGCGCCCGCGTCTACACCCTGCCGCGCACCACCCTCAGCGGCAGCCGGCCGGGCGACCGGGTGCGGGAGCTGCCGGTGGACGCGGCGGGGACGCTCACCGCCCGCTGCCGGCCCGGGAGTGAGGTCTTCCTGTGGGCGCCGCACTACTCCGGCACCGCCCGGCTGCCCGGTGGCGGCGGCCCGAAGCTCTACCGGTCCGACGCCGAGAACACGAAGATCGCCGCGATGCAGCCGCTCGGCACGGTTCCCGCCACCGGGCGGGTCCGGATCGAGCTGCGGCCCGACCTTCCCGGCCGGGTCCCGGCCCGGGGGGCGGTCGGCTGTCTCGCCACCGGGCGGCTGCGCGCCGCGGTCCAGCATCTGAGGTCCACGGGCGCGACGGAGGTGTCGGTCTCCGACGGCACCGTGCACGCCCAGCTGCCCGCAGGAAGCAGGGGGACCGCCGTGGTGGCCGCCCCGCGCATCGCCGGCTGGCGCTGCTCCGCCGGCGGCCGCGAGACGCCCGCAGGCGAGTTCTACGGCCTGATCGCCGTCCCTCTGGACGGCTCCGCCACCAGCCTCACCTGCACCTTCCACCCTCCCGGCCTGCGCCTGGGCACCGCCGTCGGCGGCGCCTCGCTGCTGGCGCTGCTGCTGATCGGCGCCGTCCCGGCCGTCCGCCGCAGAACCGCCGCCCGCCGCGGCGAGCGCACGGCCACCGCTCACTGACCCGTCCCCAGGGGAGAAGAACCCATGCTGATATCGATCGTCGCGCCCTGCTACAACGAGGAAGACGTCATCGAGCGCTTCCACGAGCAGGTCCAGAAGATCGCCAACGAACTCCTGCCGCTCGGCCACGACATGGAGTTCGTCTACGTCGACGACGGCAGCCGCGACCGCACGCTGACCCTGCTGAGCCGGATCGCCGACGGCGACGCGCGCGTCCGGTACGTGTCCTTCAGCCGCAACTTCGGCAAGGAGTCGGCCCTGCTGGCCGGCCTGAAGCACGCCACCGGCGACGCCGTGATCGTCATGGACGCCGACCTCCAGCACCCGCCGGAGCTCATCAAGCGGATGGTGGAGCTGCGCGGCGAGGGCTACGACCAGGTCATCGCCAGGCGGACCCGGCAGGGCGACCGCTTCACCCGCACCCTCACCGCCCGCCTCTACTACCGGCTCATCAACCGGCTGGTCGACGTCGAACTCGTCGACGGCGTGGGCGACTTCCGGCTGATGTCGCGCCGGGTGGTGGACGCGATCGTGAGCCTGACCGAGTACAACCGGTTCTCCAAGGGCCTGTTCGCCTGGGTCGGGTTCCCCAGCACCACCTTCGAGTACGAGAACGCGGTGCGTGAGCACGGCAGCAGTTCCTGGTCGTTCCGCAGCCTGCTCAACTACGGCCTCGACGGGCTGCTCTCCTTCAACAACCGTCCGCTGCGCGCCGCGCTCTACCTCGGCATGACCCTGCTGGCCCTCGCCGGCGCGTACACGGCGTGGATCGTGGGCGCCGCGATGATCAACGGCGTCCAGACGCCCGGCTATGTCACCATCATTACAGCCGTCACCGCCCTGGCCGGCGTCCAGATGATCATGCTCGGGGTCATCGGCGAGTACACCGGCCGGATCTACTACGAGGTCAAGGGGCGCCCGCACTTCCTGGTGAAGGCGACGAACGTGGACCGTACGGAAGACCGCACCCGCGGCACGACGAAGGACCTCATCCCCTGATGCCGAACGCCCTGTCGACCGCCCCGACGACCACCCGACCCCCGCGCCCGATATCGGGGCAGATCATCACCTTCGCGGCGGTGGGCGTCGTCAACACCGCGACCTACTACGGGCTTTACCTGCTTTTTCTCAGGTATTTGCCATATCTCGCCGCGCACGTTATCGCTTTCTTGCTCAGCATGGTCGGCTCGTTCTTTCTCAATGCCCGATTCACTTACCGGATCCGTCCCACCTGGCGGAAATTCCTGCTCTTCCCGCTGACCAACGCGACGAATTTCGTGATCACCACGGCGGGGGTCTACGTGATCGTCGACGTACTCCACGTGGGCAGCGAGTTCGCGCCACTGCTGGCGTCGGCGGCGGCGATCCCGGTGACGTTCGTGGTGTCGCGGTGGGTCATGCTGCCGAAGGCCGAGGCCGCATAGCCCTGCGCACTGTTGCATAAACGTGCAGCGAACCGTATAGTCATGCCATCCAGAGGAGGATGGACATGGCGGTACGTGCGGCGGTGGCCGGAGCGAGCGGATACGCGGGCGGAGAGGTCCTGCGGCTGCTCCTCGCGCACCCCGAGGTCGAGATCGGCACCCTGACCGGCAACTCCAACGCGGGCCAGCGCCTGGGCGCGCTCCAGCCGCACCTGCTGCCGCTGGCCGACCGGGTGCTCACGGAGACGACCCCCGAGGCCCTCGCCGGGCACGACGTCGTCTTCCTCGCGCTCCCGCACGGGCAGTCCGCCGCCGTCGCCGAGCAGCTCGGCCCGGACGTCCTCGTCGTCGACATGGGCGCCGACTTCCGCCTGAAGGACCCGGCCGACTGGGAGCGTTTCTACGGCTCCCCGCACGCCGGCACCTGGCCCTACGGCCTCCCCGAACTGCCGGGTGCCCGCGCCGCGCTGGAGGGGTCCAAGCGCATCGCGGTACCCGGTTGCTACCCCACCGCCGTCTCCCTCGCCCTCTACCCGGCCTACGCGGCCCGGATCGCCGGGCCCGAGGCGGTGATCGTCGCGGCGTCCGGCACCTCCGGCGCGGGCAAGGCGCCCAAGCCGCACCTGCTGGGCAGCGAGGTCATGGGCTCGATGACGCCGTACGGCGTCGGCGGCGGCCACCGGCACACCCCCGAGATGATCCAGAACCTGAGCGCGGCGGCGGGGGAGCGGGTCGCCGTCTCCTTCACCCCGACGCTCGCGCCGATGCCCCGGGGCATCCTCGCCACGTGCACCGCCGTGGCGAGGGACGGGGTGACCGCCGAGTCCCTGCGCGCCGCCTACGAGAAGGCCTACGCGGAAGAGCCCTTCGTCCACCTGCTCCCCGAGGGACAGTGGCCGGCCACGGCGTCCGTCCACGGTTCCAACGCCGTTCAGGTGCAGGTCGCGTACGACGAGGCCGTCGGCCGCATCATCGCGATCAGTGCCATCGACAACCTGACCAAGGGCACCGCGGGCGGTGCCGTCCAGAGCATGAACCTCGCCCTGGGTCTCGCCGAGACCACGGGGCTGACCACGATCGGAGTTGCGCCGTGAGCGTGACGGCAGCGAAGGGATTCACGGCCGCGGGCATCGCCGCCGGGATCAAGCAGAACGGCAACCCGGACCTGGCCCTCGTGGTCAACAACGGGCCGCGCCGCGCCGCCGCGGGCGTGTTCACCTCCAACCGCGTCAAGGCCGCGCCGGTGCTGTGGTCCGAGCAGGTGCTCAGGAGCGGCCAGGTCTCGGCCGTCGTCCTCAACTCCGGCGGCGCCAACGCCTGTACCGGCCCCAAGGGCTTCCAGGACACCCATGCGACCGCCGAGAAGGTCGCCGAGGTGCTCGGGCGCGGTGCCATCGAGGTCGCGGTCTGCTCGACCGGCCTGATCGGCGTGCTCCTGCCCATGGACAAACTGCTGCCGGGCGTGGAGACCGCGGCCGCCGCCCTGAGCGAGCACGGCGGCGAGAAGGCCGCCATCGCCATCAAGACCACCGACACCGTGCACAAGACGGCCGTGGTCACCAAGGACGGCTGGACCGTCGGCGGGATGGCCAAGGGCGCCGGCATGCTCGCCCCCGGCCTCGCCACCATGCTGGTCGTCCTCACCACGGACGCGGCCGTCGAGAGCGAGGTCCTCGACAAGGCGCTGCGGGCCGCGACCCGCACCACCTTCGACCGCGTCGACTCCGACGGCTGCATGTCCACCAACGACACCGTGCTGCTGCTCGCCTCCGGTGCGGCCGGTGTCACCCCGGAGTACGCGGAGTTCGCCGAGGCCGTCCGCGCCGTCTGCGACGACCTCGGCCAGCAGCTGATCCGGGACGCCGAGGGCGCCAGCAAGGACATCAGGGTGGAAGTGGTCAACGCCGCCTCCGAGGACGACGCCGTCGAGGTGGGCCGGTCCATCGCCCGCAACAACCTCCTCAAATGCGCCATCCACGGCGAGGACCCCAACTGGGGCCGGGTGCTCTCCGCGATCGGCACCACCAAGGCCGCCTTCGAGCCGGACCGGCTCAACGTCGCCATCAACGGCGTGTGGGTGTGCAAGAACGGCGGGGTCGGCGAGGACCGGGAGAAGGTCGACATGCGCTACCGCGAGGTGCACATCGTCGCCGACCTGGCCGCCGGCTCCGAGACCGCCACCATCTGGACCAACGACCTGACCGCCGACTACGTCCACGAGAACAGCGCTTATTCGTCATGAGCACCACGCGTAAGCACACCGCGCTGCCCAAGGCGCAGATCCTCATCGAGGCGCTGCCCTGGCTGGTCCGGCACAACGGCAGGACCGTCGTGATCAAGTTCGGCGGCAACGCCATGATCGACGAGGACCTCAAGGCCGCCTTCGCCCAGGACGTCGTCTTCCTGCACCACGCCGGTCTCAGGCCGGTCGTCGTGCACGGAGGCGGCCCGCAGATCAGCGCCGCCCTCGACAGGCACGGCATCGTCAGCGAGTTCAAGGCCGGGCTCAGGGTCACCACCGAGGACGCCATGGACGTCGTACGGATGGTGCTCGCCGGGCAGGTCCAGCGGGAGCTGGTCAACCTGCTCAACCAGCACGGGCCGCTCGCCGTCGGACTGACCGGCGAGGACGCCCACACCATCACCGCCACCAAGCACACGCCCGAGATCGACGGTGAACTCGTCGACATCGGGCGGGTCGGCGAGATCACCGCGATCGACACGGGCGCGATCGAGGCACTGCTCGCCGACGGCCGGATCCCGGTCGTCTCCTCCATCGCCCGCTCCCAGGACGACGGGCATGTCTACAACGTCAATGCTGATACGGCGGCTGCGGCACTCGCTGCTGCTCTGGGCGCCGAAACCCTCATGGTCCTCACCGACGTGGAGGGCCTCTACGAGGACTGGCCGAACTCCGACGAGGTGATCAGCCGCCTCACCGCTTCCCAACTGGAGAAGCTGCTGCCGGACCTGAGCTCCGGCATGGTGCCGAAGATGGAGGGCTGCCTGCACGCCGTACGCAACGGCGTGACCACCGCCCGCGTCATCGACGGCCGGGTCCAGCACTCGATCCTGCTGGAGATCTTCACGGACGAAGGCATCGGCACGATGGTCGTGCCGGACGCGGAGGGGGAGTCATGAGCAACCAGGAACTGACCGCCCGGTGGCAGGGCACGCTCATGAACAACTACGGCACCCCGCGGCTGCCCCTGGTGCGCGGCGAGGGCGTCAAGGTCTGGGACACCGAGGGCCGCGAGTACCTCGACTTCGTCGGCGGCATCGCCACCAACGCGCTCGGCCACACCCACCCCGCGATCGTCGAGGCCGTCAGCAGGCAGATCGCGTCCCTCGGCCACATCTCCAACTTCTTCATGGCCGAGCCCACCGTCGCCCTCGCCGAACGGCTGATCCAGCTCTTCGGCCGGGACGGCAGGGTCTTCTTCTGCAACTCCGGCGCGGAGGCCAACGAGGCCGCCTTCAAGATCGGCCGGCTGACCGGGCGGACCCACATGGTCGCCACCGACGGCGGCTTCCACGGCCGGACCATGGGCGCCCTCGCGCTCACCGGGCAACCCGCCAAGCAGGACCCGTTCCGCCCGCTGCCCGCCGACGTCACCCACGTGCCCTACGGCGACGCGCAGGCGCTGGCCGCCGCCGTCACCGAGGAGACCGCCCTCGTCGTCATCGAGCCCGTCCAGGGCGAGAACGGCGTGGTCGTGCCCCCGGCCGGCTACCTGAAGGCGGCCCGCGCGATCACCGCCGCCACCGGCGCACTGCTGGTCCTCGACGAGGTCCAGACGGGCGTCGGCCGCACCGGCACCTGGTTCGAGTACCAGGCCCACGAGGGCGTGCTGCCCGACGTCGTCACCCTTGCCAAGCAGCTCGGCGGCGGACTGCCGCTGGGCGCGACCGTGGCCTTCGGCCGCGCCGCCGACCTGCTCCGGCCCGGCCACCACGGCACCACCTTCGGCGGCAACCCGGTCGCCTGCGCCGCCGGGCTCGCCGTCCTCGACACCATCGAGAACGAGGGGTTGCTGGAGAACGTCAAGCGGCAGAGCGGCAGGTTGCGCGACGGAATCGAGGGCCTCGGCCACGGGTTGATCGATTATGTCCGGGGGGCGGGTCTCCTCCTGGGTATCGTGCTCACCGAGCCGCTGGCAGCGCAGGTGCAGCAGGCGGCTCAGGAGGCCGGGTTCCTGGTGAACGCGCCCGCTCCCGACGTCGTACGGCTGATGCCGCCGCTGAATCTCCGCGACGCCGAGGCGGACGCGCTGCTCGGGGCCCTGCCCGGCATCCTCGACGCAGCGAGCGGGGACGGACGATCCGGAGAATGAGACGACGATGAGCCAGGCGCAGGAGTTCGACCAGTCGGGCGGTACGGGGGCCGCGGTGCCGCAGACCCGGACCGCCCGGCACCGCCGGATCGTGGACATCCTCAACCGGCAGCCGGTGCGCTCGCAGAGCCAGCTCGCCAAGCTGCTGGCCGACGACGGGCTCACGGTCACCCAGGCGACGCTCTCCCGGGACCTCGACGAGCTGAACGCGGTGAAGATCCGCAACACCGACGGGGAGCTGATCTACGCGGTGCCCAGCGAGGGCGGCTTCCGCACCCCCCGCGCCCCGCTGGGGGGGTCGGCCAAGGAGGAGCGGATGCGCCGCCTCTCCCAGGAACTGCTGATCTCCGCCGAGGCGTCCGCGAACCTGGTCGTCCTGCGCACCCCGCCCGGCGCGGCCCAGTTCCTCGCCTCGGCGATCGACCAGGCCGAGCTGCACGACATCCTGGGCACCATCGCGGGCGACGACACCCTGCTGCTCATCAGCCGTGAGCCGACCGGCGGCCAGGCCCTCGCGGACCACCTGCTGCGGCTCGCCCAGAACGGCCACTGACCCGCGTGCGGGCTCCGGCCCGCCGACGGAGAATGAGTATGTGATCTTCCGCGGCGAGCGGTCGGGCGGGCGGGCAATCCCTTGGCGGCCGTCCAACGTATACAGAGGTGTGACGGGCTTCCGGTTCCCCGTCGGCCGACTGCCGGACGAGGCTCTGCTGTCCGGGCTGGCGACCGGCGACCCGGAGCTCGCGGTGATCTTCGTACGGAGGTTCCAGCAGCGGGTCTTCGGCGTCGCCATGGCCGTCACAGGGGACCAGCAGCTCGCCGAGGACATCGCCCAGCAGACCTTCGAGCGCGCCTGGCGGCACGCCCAGATCTACGACCCGCGCCGTGGCTCGGTCACCACCTGGCTGACGACCATCGCGCACAACCTCGCCGTCGACGCCGTCCGCGCCCGCCGGACGGAGCCGATGGCCCCCGAGGACCTCGACCCCCTCCTGGAGGCCGTCACCGAGACCCCCGAACGGTGGGCACTGGCCGACGAGGCCTCCACCCAGCTCCGGGCCGCCCTCGGCCGGCTGCCCAGGGAACAGGCCAGGGCCCTGATGATGGCCGGCATCTACGGCATGACGGCCCAGCAGGTCGCCGACGCGGAGCAGATCCCGCTGGGCACCGCCAAGACCCGGATCAGGACGGCGATGGCAAGGCTCCGCACCGCACTCACGGCTTCGGAGGGAGGCGGCGATGACCGGTGACGCACCCTGCGAGAAGCTGCGGGAGAACGGCGCCGAGCTGGCGCTGGGCGTGCTGCCCGGCCGTGAACGGGCCGAGGCCCTCGCCCATCTCGACGGGTGTGCGGACTGCCGGGAACACGTTCGCCAACTGACCGGGATCGGCGACCGGTTGATCGGCCTGCTGCCGCAGACCGAGCCACCGTCCGGTTTCGAGACCCGGGTGGCGCGCAGCCTCGCCGAGATGGCGACAGGGCAGGAAGGGGACCGGCACGCCCCCCAGCGCCTGCGCGGCCGCGCCCGGCGGGCCCGGCTGCGACTGGCCACGGCCGCCGCCGCCCTCGCCGTCGCGGTCGGATTCGCCGGCTGGGGGATCGGCACCGTCGTCGAGGAGGCCACCGCCCCGCCCTCGGCCGCCGTCGAGTCCGAACCCGTCCTGGTCGGGGACATGATCCCGGCCGGCGGCGGGCAGCCGGTCGGCGAGGTCTACGCCCATCCGGGCAGCCCCGCCTGGATGTTCGTGTCCGTCGCCCTCGAAGGGCCCGCGCGTACCGGCCGGGTCACCTGCCTGCTCGCCCGCGCCGACGGGACCACCACCCGGGTCGGTGACTTCCCGCTGCGCCACGGACGCGCCAACTGGGGCGTGGCGGTCCCCGTCGACCTCACCAGGTACTCCGGCGCCCGCCTGACCTCCGCCGACGGGACCGTCCTCGCCACCGCCCAGCTGCAGCGGGGCAAGGTGGTGACACCCGTGACGTGACTCACCGGCCACGAGCCGGCGACGGCAGGACCGCCGCCAGCTCGGCGGCCAGCTCGGCGACCCCGGGACGGCTCGCGGGATCCGCCCGCAGACACCCGTCGACGGCCGCCGCGAGAGCACGGGGCAGCCGCCGCAGCGAGGAGACCGGCGCCGGCCGCGCCGGGCACTGCGGACCGCTCCCGCCGGGCTCCGAGGAACCGGTCCCGCAAGCCGCCTCGTGGAGGACGACGCCGATGCCCCACACGTCGGCGGCGGGCGTCAGGACCCCGTCCCGGGTCTGTTCGGGAGCGCGGTAGCCGTGGGTGCCGAGACCCGCGGGCGCGGGTCCGGGGCGCCGGGCCACGCTCAGGTCGAGCACCTTGACGTGACCGCGCTCCACCACCACGTTGGACGGCTTGAGATCCAGGTGCAGCAGGCCCCGCCCGTGCAGATAGTGCACCGCCGAGCACAACTGCACCCCGAGCAGCGCCACGTCGGCGGCGGACGGCCGCCGCCGCAGCCGGTGCAGCAGATGGGAGAGGGTCTCACCGGTCAGCGTCTCCAGGACGACGAGCGGCTCGGGGGAGCCGAAGACGTCGTAGCCGCGGACCAGATGCGGATGGCTGAACTCCCGCAGCCGGCGGCCCTCCCGCAGCAGCCGCGCGCCCAGCCCCCGCTCGTCCCGCCGGTCGGGACGCACCACCTTGATCACGCAACGGCAGTACCGCTCCGCGCTCCAGGCGTCGTGGACGTCCAGCCACCCGGTCCGGGTGAGATGGGCCAGCACCTCGTACCCCGGGACCGGTTCCGTGCCCGGCGCCAGCGGCGGGACCTGGCCCGCGAAGCTCATGACAGCACCGCTCCCGCGTGCAGCCGGTGCAGCCGGGCGTACGGCCCCTCGTGCCCGAGCAGCTCCGCGTGCGCCCCGTCCTCCACGACACGGCCGTGGTCGAGCACCACGATCCGGGTGGCGGCTCGGACGGTGAGCAGGTTGTGGGAGATGACCACGGTCGTCCGTCCGGCCATCAGCCGCCGCAGCGGCCCCATGATCCGCCGGCCCGACCCGGCGTCGAGCCCCGCGGTCGGCTCGTCCAGCAGCAGCACCGGAGCGTTGCGGATCATCGCGCGGGCGATCGCCAGCCGCTGGCACTGGCCCCCGGAGAGCGTCCGGCCGCGCTGGCCGACGAGGGTGTCGTAGCCCTCCGGGAGCCGCTCGACGAACTCGTGCGCGTCCGCCGCCCGGGCCGCCGCGACGATCTCCGCGTCGGTGGCCGTGGGCCTGCCGTAGGCGATGTTCTCCCGCACGGTGCCGTGGAAGACGAGCGTCTCCTGGAGCACCACCGCCACGCTCTCCCGCACGTCGGCGAGGCTCAGCTCGCGCAGGTCGGTGCCGTCGAGGCGGACCGCGCCACGGTCGGGGTCGTAGAACCGCAACTGCAGCTTCGCCACCGTGGACTTGCCCGCCCCGCTCGCCCCGACGAGCGCGAGCGTCTCCCCGGGCGCCACCCGGAAGGACACGTCCGCCAGCGCGTGGGCCGCCGTCCCGGGATAGCGGAACCACACCCCGTCGAACTCGACGGCGCCGGCCGCCCGCCGGATCCGCCGGGGGTGGGGGGACTCGGCCACCTGGGGCCGCTGGTCGAGGAGTTCGATGATCCGTTCCGCGGAGGCGGAGGCCGCGTAGAAGGTGGTGCCGAGTCCGGACAGGCCGTGGACCGGGCCGTAGAGCTTGCCGATCAGGGCCAGGAACACCAGCAGCCCGCCGAGCGTGAGCTGGCCCTGAGCCAGCTTCCAGGTGCCGAGACCCAGCACCACGAGACCACCTGACACCTCGATGATCTCCACGACGGGCCGGTAGACGGCGCGGATCCGCGCCGAGGCCATCGCCGCCCGGAACCTGCCGACGCTCTCCTGCTCGAACCGGCGCGCCTCCCAGCCCTGCCGGTTGTACGCCTGCACCAGCGCGACGTTGCCCAGTGACTCCTCGGCCACCGCGCTGAGCGAACCCGAACGCCGTCTGCGCTCCCGTGACGCGTCCTTGATGAGCCGGGAGAAGTGCCGGGCACAGCCCCAGAAGAGCGGCACCACCGCGAGCGAGAGCAGGGTCAGGTCCCAGCGCAGGTAGAACAGCAGACCGACGAAGACGGCGAGCCGGATCACGTAGTACAGGACGTCGGCGACACCCGACAGCAGAAAGGTCTCCACCGCGTCGACGTCCCCCGTGATCCGGGACAGCACGTCCCCGAGCCTGCGGCGCTCGAAGAAGCCGAGCGACAGCCCCTGGACATGCCGGAAGACGTCGGAGCGCAGCGCGAGCAGGAAGCGTTCGCCGACCCAGGTGGACGTCACGTCGTCGGCGAAGCCGAGCATGCCCGAGCAGATGACGAGAGCGAGGAAGGCCGGCGCGATCCACAGGAAGGGCCGCAGGTCGCGGGGGACCAGCACGTCGTCGATGACGAGCTTGAAGAGCCAGAGTTCGGCCGCGTCGACGGCGGGAGCGGTCAGGCTCAGCAGGACGACGGGCACCAGCCAGCGGCGGCCGCCGCGCGTGTACGGCCAGAACCGCCGGAACACCTCGCGCGGGGAGACCGCGGGCGCGGCCGCGACCACGTCCTCGGAGGGGACGGCGGGGGACAGCAGACGCCGCAGGACATGCGCCATGGCGGGAGTTCCTCGTGAGCAGGCGGCGGCGCGGACCGGCTGCCCCGGTAGCCGGTCCGCTTACCCTTCCCTCTGCGGTCAGTAGCCGTTGTGGCCGTGACGGTCGCCGCCCTCGTGGTGGTCGCCGCCGAAGTCGCCGTGTTCGTCGCCGTGCCGGTCGCCGTGCCGGTCCCCGAACCCGTGGTCGCCGTGACCGGACGAGCCGTGGTTGTGGTCGCGGCGCATCGCAGGCAACAGATTGCTGAAGATGGCCATGGTGTTCCTCCCGAAACTTGCTTCATAGGGGATACGGGGGAGGAAGCGATATGGATGGCGGTCCGCGGGACAAAAGTGAAAAAAGCTCGGCATGCTCAGCCGAGCCGCGCCGCGAGTCCCCCGGTGCACCGCACCTCGTCACCGGCCGTGATCAGCAGCCCCTCCACGTCCGGCAGCGACTCCAGGAAGGCCAGCCCGGCCCGCGACCCCATCGCGAACGCCGCCGTGGCCCAGCAGTCCACCCACGTCAGCCGCGGGCCCACCACCGTCACCGCCACCAGGTCCGTCACCGCCGACTTGCCCGTCCGCGGATCGACGATGTGGGCGCCCCGCTCCGCCGTGCCCGAGGTGGCGACCGACAACTCGGGCACGCCCGCCGCGGAGATGACCGCCGCCAGCCCGCCTGGCCGCAGCGGATCCGCGATGCCCACCCGCCACGCCCGCGTGGGCTCCGGCGCGCCGAGCATCTGCACGTCGCCGCCGCCGTTGACGCTGACGCCGCTGACCCCGGCCACCCGGGCGAGCGCCCGGGCCGCCCGCTCCGCCGACCAGCCCTTGACGATGCCGGTGGGATCGAGCCGGCCCCGGTAGCGCGTGCTGAACCAGCCGTCGCTCACCCGCTCCGCCTCGGCCGCCAGCTCCAGCACCTCGGCGACCTCGGGATCGCACTGCGCGACCTCGATCTCCGCCCGCGCCAGCCGGGACACCTGGCTGTTGTCGCGGTAGGTGCTGAACACCTCGTCGACCCGGTGCAGCCCGGCCACCGCCTCCTCCAGGGCGGCCCGTACCGCTTCCGGATCCCCGCCGCGGACGTCGAAGGAGAAGACGGTCCCCATGACCTCCTCCGCGTGCCGCACCGCGGCGGGAGCCTCCGCGGGCTCCGCCACCGCCTCAGCCACCTGCCTGGTCCAGCGCCGACTGCAGCGACTGCTTGTAGCCGGTGCTGGTGTAGGTGGCGCCGGAGACGGAGTCGATGTTCGCGTTGCCGGCCGCCACCGCCTCCTTGTTGAGCTGCGGCACGGCCAGCGCCGTCTTCTGGTCGCTGAGACCGCCCTTGGGCGCCTGGACGGCCTCCGCCTTGGTGATCTTCCCGCCCGCGACGGTGATCCGGACCTGGACGGCCCCGTACTGGGTCTGCGCGACCTGCCCGGTCACCGTCTTCGCCTGCGCCTGCGCGGACCCCGACGAAGAGGAACCCGAGGAGGAGCCGGAGGAGGAGCCCGAGGAGGACGACGAGGAGGCCGCCTGCTTCATCTTGTCCAGCGCCGACTGCAGCGACTGCTTGTACCCGGTGCTCGTGTACGTCGCCCCGGACACGGAGTCGATGTTCGCGCTCTGCGCCGCCACCGTCTCCTTGTTGAGCTGCGGCACCGACAACGCGGTCTTCTGGTCGCTGGTGCCGCCCTTGGGCGCCTGGATCGCCTGGGCCTGGGTGATCTTGCCGTTGGCCACGGTCAGCCGGACCTGCACGACCCCGTACTGCGTCTGGGTCGCGGCCCCGTCCACCGTGGTGGCGCCGGCGGCCCCGGTGCCGCCCTGCGGCGACTCCTGCCCGGCCGCCGCGGCCGACGGCGCCGCGCCCGCCGCGGACGCGGCCGCCGGGTCCGACGACGGCTTCAGCGACAGCAGCAGCACGACACCGGACACGGTCGCCGCGGTGGCCAGCACCACCCGCCTGATGGGGTGACTCTTCCTCATCGTTCCCGAACTCCCGATTCCCTGGATTCCCGAGTGGTCCCGTCGCTCACATCTCGAACGACTCGTGATGGATGCGGCGGGCGGGAACCCCCGCGCCGCGCAGTGCTTCGTACACGCCCTGTGCGAACCCGGGCGGGCCGCACATGAAGACGTCGTGGTCGTCGATGTCCGGGATCTTCCGCTGGAGGTTCTCCGCGGAGATGTCGGGACGCTCGCCCTCCGGACTGTTGACCGCGTACATCAGCCTGGCCCCGCGCTCCTCGGCGATCTTCGCCAGTTCGTCCCACAGGGCCAGGTCCTGGGTGGTGTTGGCCCGGTAGAGCAGGGTCAGGTCGCCCGCGGCGCCGGGCAGCGTCTCGAACAGCGCCCGCATGGGCGTGATCCCGACGCCGCCCGCCACCAGCAGGACCTTGCCGCGGCTGCGCCGGGACGCGGTCATCGCGCCGTACGGCCCTTCGGCCCACACCTTGGTCCCGGGCCGCAGTTCACGCAGCCGCGCGCTGTGGTCGCCGATCGCCTTGACGGTGATCCGCAGCATGTCGGGGCGGGGGGCCGCCGACAGGGAGTACGGGTGCGAGCTGAACCGCATCCCGGGCGCCAGGAACCGCCAGCGGAAGAACTGGCCGGCCTCCGCGCCCATCCGGTGCAGCTTGCGCCCGCCGATCAGCACCGACACGATGCCCGGCGTCTCCTCGATGACCGCCTCGACCCGCATCCGGTGCCGCAGGTTGAGCCGGATCGGGGTGAGGATCCGGTACCAGACGACCAGCAGGGTGACGGTGCCGTAGAGGCCGTACCAGAAGGTCTTGGCGGCCGGGGTGAGGGCGAAGTCGTTCCCGGTGGTGATCTGGTGCCAGAACGTCAGGAACACCGCGCCGTACGTGAGCACGTGCACGTGGTACCAGGTGTCGTACGGCAGCCTGCGCCGGACCGGGCCGATCGAGGTGAGGCCGATGACGACGAAGAGACCGGTGCCGATGGCGGCCTTGCCCATGTCGGGCAGCTGGTTGATGGAGTCGATCGTCTGCTGGACGATGTCGTTCAGCGTCTTGCCCGCCTGCAGCGCGTAGCCCCACATGATGAGGAACACGTGCGCGAAGACCAGGCAGAGCGTGTAGCGGCCGCTCATCGCGTGCCAGCGGGCGACGCGGTCGGAGCCGACCCGCCGCTCCAGCGCCGGCACCCGGGCCATCTGCAGCACGACCAGTGCCATCAGGTAGCCGGCCAGCAGACCGGTGATACGGCCCGCGTTGAGTATCTTGCCGTTGGTGTCGGCGATGGACGGGGTGTTGTGCCACCACAGCCAGAGCACGGCCGCCGCGCCCGCCCACACGGCGAGCAGCAGCGGTACGGCCGGGGAGCGGCGCGGGCGGATGCGGCGCATCGTCTGGCGGCGGGCGGCACGTCCGCCTGCGAGTGTGGTGGTCACGGTTCCTCCGTGGGGAATTGACCCTTGGCCCACAGGTACGTGCCGTACCGCCTGATTGTTCAGAGTCCCGCGGAGTCGAGTGCGGACTGGAGTGACTGCTGGTAACCCTCGCTGGTGTAGGTGGCCCCGGAGACGGTGTCGATGCTCGCGCTCTGCGCCGCCAGCGCCTCGCTGCGCAACTGCGGCAGGGCATAGCTGTTGATCTGCTGGTCGTGCGGGTTGTCCTGCGGGTACTGGACGGCCGTCACATCGGTGATCTTGCCGCTCTTCACGGTCACCCGGACCTGGACGGGCCCCCAGCGGGTCTGCACGGTGTTGCCGGTGACGGTCCTGGTGCCGGTGCCGGTGCTGCCGGACTTGCCCGACTTGCCGGAACCGGTGCCGGTGCCGGAGCCGGCGGTCGCGCCCGGTGTGGCGCTCGCGCTGCTCGACGGCGCCGGAGCCGCCGAGTCCGTGATCACCGTCGGGCTGGTGTGCGGCTTCAGTGCCAGCAGCAGCACGATCCCGGAGACGGTCGTGGCACTCGCCAGCATGACCCTGCGCAGGGGGCGGTTCTTGTTCAGTGCGTGCACGGCAGCGGCCTCACAGCTCGAAGGACTCGTGGTGGATACGGCGGTCGGGCACCCCGGCGGCCCGCAGCGCGTCGTACATCTCCTGGGCGAAGCCGTGCGGACCGCAGATGTAGACGTCGTGTGCGGCGAGACCGGGGAAGGTGGCGCGCAGCGCCTGGGCCGTCAGGGCGGGGCGTTCGCCCCGCGGGCCGTTGAGGGCGTAGAGCACCCGGGCCCCGCGCCACCGCGCGATCGCCTCCAGCTCGCCGCCCAGCGCCAGGTCCTCCGCCGTGCGGGCCCGGTAGAGCAGGGTGACCTCGCCGGGCAGCGTCTCGAACAGCGCCCGCAGCGGGGTGACGCCGACCCCGGCCGCGATCAGCAGGGAGCGCCGGGCGGTGGCCCGGTCGGCGGTGAGGGAGCCGTACGGGCCCTCCGCCCACACCCGGGTGCCGGGCCGCAGCAGCGGCACGGCCGCGCTGTGGTCGCCGAGCGCCTTGACGGTGATCCGCAGCAGGTCGCCGCGCGGCGGCGCGGACAGCGAGTAGGGCGTGGACGTCCAGCCCATGCCCTCGCCGCCGAAGAACCGCCAGCGGAAGAACTGCCCTGCCTGGGCGCCCAGTGCGTCGATCCGCCGCCCTCGGATCACGACCGAGTACACGCCGGGCGCCTCCTGCTGCACGGACTCCACGCGCAACCGGTGCCGGAGGTTGAGCCGGACCGGCGCCAGCACCCGGAACCACAGCACCAGGGCCGCGGCCCCCAGGTACAGCGCGTACCAGAAGGCGGTGGCGACCGGCTTGCCGTTCAGGTCGTTGCCGAGCGCCAGCTGGTGGCCGAAGGCGAGGAAGACGGCCGCGTAGGTCAGCAGGTGGACGTAGTACCAGAACTCGTAGCTGGTACGACGGCGCACCGCACGGGCCGAGGTGATGCCGACCGCGAAGAGGATCGCCGTGCCGGCGGTCGCCTTGAGCATCTCCGGATAGTGCAGGACGACGTCGACCGCCTCGCGGACGACCCCGGCATGGTCCTGGGCCGCGTACCCGGTGAGGATCAGCACGACATGCGCGACCAGCAGGCACACCGTGTACCGGCCGGCCATCGCGTGCCAGCGGGCCACCCGGTCCGACCCGACCCGCACCTCCAGCAGCGGCACCCTGGCCATCAGCGCGACCAGCACCGCACAGGCGTACCCGCACAGCAGTCCGGCGATCCGCCCGGCCCCGGTCAGCCAGCCCGCGGCACCGACGATCGAGCCGGTGTCGGACCACCACAGCGCGAGCACGGCCGCCGCCCCGGCCCACAGCAGGGTGAGCACGGCGACGGCGGGGGAGCGGCGCGTGGCCACGGCGTGCGCGGCCGGGGCCGTGCGCCGTTCGTCCACGGTCGTCATGAGGGGCGTCCTTTCTCCGGTCAGGACGCCCACTGTGCAGCGCGAACCTCTGAGGGACCTCTGAGCGGGCCCGTCCCAGCCCACTCAGAGGAAACTCAGAGCACCTCCGGGCACTGCTCGCCGCCCGGAGGAGAGATGCTGGTAGACGCGATGAACACCACCCGCTCCGGCCGTCCCGCCCTCACCCGCCCCGACGGCACCCCGCTGCGCGTCCTCGTCGTCGACGACGACCCCGACCTCGCGGAGGTGCTCACCGGCGCCCTGCGCTACGAGGGCTGGCAGGTCCGCGCCGCGGGCGACGGCGCCACCGCGCTGACCGCGGCACAGGAGCTGATGCCCGACGCGGTGGTCCTCGACGTGATGCTCCCGGACACCGACGGCTTCGCCGTGCTGCGCTCGCTGCACCGGGTCAAGCCGGACGTCTGTGTGCTCTTCCTCACGGCCCGGGACGCCGTCGAGGACCGGATCGCCGGTATCACCGCGGGCGGTGACGACTACGTCACCAAGCCGTTCAGCCTGGAGGAGGTCGTCGCCCGGCTGCGCGGCCTGCTGCGCCGGGCCGGCATGGCCCGCCAGCAGGAGGACGGGCCCCGGCTCACGGTCGGCGACCTCACCATGGACGAGGAAGCCCGCGAGGTCACCCGGGCGGGTGAACTGATCGAGCTGTCCCCGACCGAGTTCGAGCTGCTCCGCTTCCTGATGCGCAACCCGCGCCGGGTGCTCAGCAAGGCCCAGATCCTCGACCGGGTCTGGTCCTACGACTTCGGCGGCCGGGCCCACGTCGTCGAGCTGTACATCTCCTACCTGCGCAAGAAGGTGGACGCGGGCCGCGATCCCATGATCCACACGGTCCGCGGCGCGGGTTACGTCCTCAAGCCGGTGACCAGGTGAATCCTCTGCGACGGCTACGGCACCTGCCCCGCCCCCGCTTCCCCCGCACCCTGCGGGCCCGCCTCACCGCGGGCCTGGTGGTGCTGCTGGCGGTGAGCTGCGCGGCCGTCGGTGTCGCCGCGGTGGTCGAACTGAACGGCTTCCTCACCGGCCGCGTCGACCAGCAGCTCCAGCAGAGCGGCCCGAGCTTCCCGCAGTCCCTCGAACACGGCAGGATCAAACCCAGCGACCGGGACGGCGACGAGCACGGCGACACCCGCCGCCAGGCCGCCGGCACCTTCGGCGCGCGCCTGGTGAACGGCCGGATCACCAACGCGGCCCTGATCCCCGCCGACGACGATCCGGACCTGACCGTCGGTCTCACCGCACGCGACCGCACGGCCCTGGCCGAGGTGCCGGCGAACGGCAGGGGACACACCGTCCGCCTGCGGTCGATCGGCGACTACCGGATCGTGGCCTGGACCGGCCTCGACGGCGACGTCCTGATGACCGGGCTGCCCCTGGAGCCCGTGCACGCGACCGTGCACCGGCTGGAACTGGTCGCCGCGGTGGTCTTCGGTCTCGCCCTGGCCGTGGCCGGGGTGGCCGGCGCCTTCTGGGTCCGCTGGTCCCTGCGCCCCCTGAGCCGGGTCGCGGCCACCGCCACCCGGGTCAGCGAGCTGCCCCTCGCCAGCGGTGAGGTGGCACTGCCGCCCCGGGCGCCCGAGTCCGACCCCCGTGGCGAGGTCGGACGGGTGGCCACCGCCTTCAACCGCATGCTCGGTCATGTCGAGGACGCCCTCACCAAACGCCACGCGAGCGAGGAACGCCTGCGCACCTTCGCCGCCGACGCCAGCCACGAACTGCGCACTCCGGTCGCCTCGGTCCGCGGCCACGCGGAACTCGCCCTGTTCCATCCCGGCCCGGTGCCGCCCGAGATCACCCGGGCCCTGGAACGCATCGCCGCCGAGTCCGCGCGCATGGGCGAGATGGTCGACGACCTCCTCCTGCTGGCCCGCCTGGACGCGGGCCGCCCCCTCGAACGCACCCCGGTGGACCTCACCCGACTGGTCCTGGACGCGGTGACGGACGCCCGCGCCGCCGGCCCGGACCACCGCTGGTCCCTGGACCTCCCGGAGGACCCGGTCACGGTCCCGGGCGACACCCACCGCCTCCACCAGGTGCTGGCCAACCTGCTGGCCAACGCGCGCCTGCACACACCGGCCGGTACGAAGGTGACGGTGACCCTGGAGACGGACGGCGGACGGGCGGTCCTGCACGTCCACGACGACGGTCCCGGCATCCCGGCCGACATCCAGCCGGGCGTCTTCGAACGCTTCACCAGGGCGGAACACCGCCGCCGCCAGGACGCGACGGGGGCAGGAGCGGGCCTGGGGCTGTCGATCGTGGCGGCGGTGGTGGAGGCGCACGGGGGGACGGTGACCCTGGAGAGCCGTCCGGGCGCGACCACCTTCACGGTGGAACTGCCGACGACCCCTGCCGCCTAGCGGCAGGGCGGTCAGTACCGGGTGAGCGCCGTGTTCCCGGTCGCGGTCCCCACGGCGATGTGCGGTCCCTTCCTCGGGTCGACCCACTGAAGGATCCGCCGCATCGCGTCCCGGGGCACCGACACACATCCAGCGGTCGCGCCCGCCCCGTTGACATGGAGGAAGATCCCGGCCCCCCGGCCCCGCACCGGTTTCCGGTAGTTGAACCCGATCACCAGCGCGTGGGCGTACTGCTCCGGGTACGACGACAACCGCTCCGACTCCGCGGCCCGGCAGTCGCCCGGCAACGGCTCCACCCAACGGTTGTAGGAGGCCGAACCGGTGTCCTGGCACCACCAGGAACCCGCGGTCACCGCGCGGTACTCGACCAGGGTCCCGGTCGGCGCCGCCCGCAGTCCGAAGCCGAACGGGAGGTCGTACAACCCCGTAGGGGTGGTGTTGGTGTCCTGTTTCCGTGCGGCCCCCTCGACCAGGCCCTTCGCCCCGAACCGGGCAGCGGCGGAGCCCTCCTTCACCCAGCCGCCGCCCCGGCGCTCCCACCAGGTCAGGGTCCCGGAGGTCGCGCTCGGCGCGGACGCCTCGGCGGTGATCAGCTGGCTGCCGCCGCCCGTGTCGGCCATCAGGGCGGGCAGGGGCGCGGGGTCCCCGGTCCCGGGAGCCGCACCGAGCAGCAGCAGGCAGGCGGAGACGAGGACGGCGGGGAGGCCTGGGCGCATGGCTCAGACCGTAGGCGCGGGCAGCGGCGCCGGCAGCCGGGGTGGGCCGTCCGGGGTGCCACGGCGCCGGGCGCCGTGCGTCGCCGGACGTCACCGTGGCCGCCCCGGCCGGCGCTGTACGCGGGGCGGCCACGGCTGCCTGTCACGTCACTTGGTGAGCGTGCAGGCGGCCAGGGAGTCGAGGCCGGTCGGCTTGGCGGCGGTACGGCCGATCGAGATGGCGATGCGGTCGATGGTCGACTTCCGCTTGTCCGCCAGCGGGCCGAGGATCGCGTTCTGCACGAAGTTCGGGCCGCCCTGGCCGACCGTGCTCTGGAGCCGGTTGTTGGCCTCCTGGATCTGCGTCTGGAGGAGCGTGAGGTTACGGGTGACCTCCGCCTGCGCGGTGGCGGGGATCGCCGGCAGCTTCGAGGCGACGTCCGGGCAGCTGATCGTGCCCACCGCGCTGTTGCCGGCGTTCGTCCCGGCGTTGCCGGCCGACTGCTGCTGGTTGGCCGCCTTGCCCGGCGCGGCGGAGGCCGCCGTCGAGCCCGTCGCCGTACCGGCGCCGGTGTTCGTGTTCGTGCCGCCCGCGTTCAGGGTGCACGGCGCCAGCGCGTCCAGACCGGTCGGCTTGGCGGCCGTACGGCCGATCGCCGTCGCGATCCGGTTGACCGTCGCGACACGCTTGTCCTTGAGGGGACCGAGGATCGCGTTGTTCACGAAGTTGGGCCCACCCTGGCCCACGGTGTCGACCAGCCGCTTGTTGGCCTCCTGGATCTGCGTCTGGAGGAGCGCGAGGTTGCGGGTGACCTCCGCCTGTGCGGTGGCGGGGATCGCCGGCAGCTTCGAGGCGACGTCCGGGCAGGTGATCGTGCCGGGCGAGGCGGCGAAGGTGCGGGCGTTGGCGGTACCGCTGCTGTTGTCCGGCGTTCCGGCCAGGGCCGAACCGGCGATGACCGCACCGGACAGCGCCACGGCGGCGGCACCGCCGATGATCGCGACACGACGCTTGTTGTACTTCGGAAGAGCCCTGGACATGCGGATGCCTCACTTGGGTCAGAGGTGGGTTTACAAACGCGGCGCCAGCGTTCAGGGATGGGTACGGGTAAGCGGTTTCGTTTGTTCAAACCTTTCTGAGAATCCGTCCGCGACCCCGGCGGATTGACGAATCATGCATTGCTCTGCATACTCATGCATAGTAAGCGGATGTACGGGAGGAGGGACCCATGACCGAGCGCGTCGTACTCGCCTACTCGGGCGGGCTGGACACCTCCGTCGCCATCGGCTGGATCGCCGAGGAGACGAACGCCGAGGTCATCGCCGTCGCGGTGGACGTCGGCCAGGGCGGCGAGAACCTGGACGTCATCCGCAAGCGGGCCCTCGCCTGCGGGGCGGTCGAGGCCGAGGTCGCCGACGCCAGGGACGAGTTCGCCGAGGAGTACTGCCTCCCGGCGATCAAGGCCAACGCCCTCTACATGGACCGCTACCCGCTGGTCTCCGCGCTCTCCCGGCCGGCGATCGTGAAGCACCTGGTCGCCGCCGCCCGCAAGCACGGCGCCACCACGGTCGCCCACGGCTGCACCGGCAAGGGCAACGACCAGGTCCGCTTCGAGGCCGGCATCGTCGCCCTGGCCCCCGACCTCACCTGCATCGCCCCGGTCCGCGACTACGCGATGACCCGGGACAGGGCCATCGCCTTCTGCGAGGCGAAGAACCTGCCGATCGCGACCACCAAGAAGTCCCCGTACTCCATCGACCAGAACGTCTTCGGCCGCGCCGTGGAGACCGGCTTCCTGGAGGACATCTGGAACGGCCCGATCGAGGACGTCTACGAGTACACCCAGAACCCCGCCACCCCGCGCGAGGCCGACGAGGCGGTCATCACCTTCGACGCGGGCGTCCCGGTCGCGATCGACGGCAGAGCGGTCACCGTGCTCCAGGCGATCCAGGAACTCAACGAACGCGCGGGCGCCCAGGGCGTCGGCCGCATCGACATGGTCGAGGACCGCCTCGTCGGCATCAAGTCCCGCGAAGTGTACGAGGCTCCGGGCGCGATCGCGCTGATCACCGCCCACCAGGAGCTGGAGAACGTCACCGTCGAGCGCGAACTCGCCCGCTACAAGCGGCAGGTGGAGCAGCGCTGGGGCGAACTCGTCTACGACGGCCAGTGGTTCTCCCCGCTCAAGCGCGCCCTGGACGGGTTCGTCGACGAGGCGAACCAGCATGTCACCGGCGACATCCGGATGACCCTGCACGGCGGCCGCGCGGTCGTCACCGGCCGCCGTTCCGAGTCCTCCCTCTACGACTTCAACCTCGCCACCTACGACACCGGCGACACCTTCGACCAGGCCGCGGCCAAGGGCTTCATCGACATCTACAGCCTGTCGTCGAAGATCGCGGCCAAGCGGGACCAGGCATAGCGAGACCAGGCACAGACAGGCACAGATCTGCGAGGATCTGGCCCACCCGTCAACCCTCTCTAGGAGCAACGCAAGTGAGCAGCAACAGCGGTGACGTACGGCTCTGGGGCGGCCGTTTCGCCGACGGTCCCGCCGAGGCCCTGGCGAAGCTGTCCGCGTCCGTCCACTTCGACTGGCGGCTCGCGCCCTACGACATCGCCGGTTCCCGCGCCCACGCCCGCGTGCTGCACAAGGCGGGCCTGCTCACCGAGGACGAGCTCCAGCGCATGATCGCGGGCCTGGACCAGCTGCAGGCCGACGTCGCCGCCGGCTCCTTCGTGGGCACGATCGCCGACGAGGACGTCCACACCGCCCTGGAGCGGGGCCTCCTGGAACGCCTCGGCCCGGACCTCGGCGGCAAGCTCCGCGCCGGCCGCTCCCGCAACGACCAGGTGGCGACCCTCTTCCGGATGTACCTCCGGGACCACGCCCGGGTGATCGGCGGCCTGATCGCCGACCTCCAGGACGCCCTGATCGGGCTCGCCGAGGCCCACCCGGACGTGGCGATGCCCGGCCGCACCCACCTCCAGCACGCCCAGCCGGTCCTCTTCGCCCACCACGTGCTGGCCCACGTCCAGTCCCTGTCCCGGGACGCGGAGCGGCTGCGCCAGTGGGACGAGCGCACGGCGGTCTCCCCGTACGGGTCCGGCGCGCTGGCCGGTTCCTCCCTGGGCCTGGACCCGGAGGCGGTGGCGGCCGACCTCGGCTTCGAGCACGGCAGCGTCGGCAACTCGATCGACGGCACGGCCTCCCGCGACTTCGTGGCGGAGTTCGCCTTCATCACCGCGATGATCGGCGTGAACCTCTCCCGGATCGCCGAGGAGGTCATCATCTGGAACACGAAGGAGTTCTCCTTCGTGACCCTGCACGACGCGTTCTCCACCGGCTCGTCGATCATGCCCCAGAAGAAGAACCCGGACATCGCGGAGCTGGCGCGCGGCAAGTCGGGCCGCCTGATCGGAAACCTCACCGGCCTCCTGGCCACCCTGAAGGCGCTGCCCCTCGCCTACAACCGCGACCTCCAGGAGGACAAGGAGCCGGTCTTCGACTCCTGCGACCAGCTGGAGGTCCTGCTCCCCGCCTTCACCGGCATGATGGCCACCCTCACCGTCAACCGCGAGCGCATGGAGGAACTGGCCCCGGCCGGCTTCTCCCTCGCCACCGACATCGCCGAGTGGCTGGTCAAGCAGGGTGTGCCGTTCCGCGTGGCCCACGAGGTGGCCGGCGAGTGCGTGAAGGCCGCGGAAGCCGAGAACAAGGAACTGGACGAACTGACGGACGACCAGTTCGCGAAGATCTCCGCCCACCTGACCCCCGAGGTGCGCACGGTCCTCAACGTCCCCGGCGCCCTCGCCTCCCGCAACGGCCGCGGCGGCACGGCCCCGAGCGCGGTGGCGGTGCAGCTGACCGAGGTCAAGGCGGACGTGGCCCGGCAGCACGAGTGGGCCGACGCGAAGAAGTAGAACTTCAGTTCCCCGCGCCCTGAAAGGGGCGCGGGGAACTGCGCGAGCAGCCCCACCCACCCGCACGCGCCGACGCACCGCACCCCCCGAGCTGAACGGCGAACCGAAGGGCGTCACGGGTTACGTTGGTCAATAGCCCGACGCAGCCGACCGAACCGGAGCCCGCGATGCCCCTCGCCCGCCTGGCGACCGCAACGACGCCGACCTGCCACATCGGCCTGGGCCTCGCCGCGGTCGGCCGCCCCGGCTACATCAACCTCGGCCGCGAGGCGGACCTCGGCGAGAACCGCAGCGTGGAAGCCCTCCGCGCCCGCACCCACGAACTCCTCGACGCCGCCTACGCCCAGGGCGTCCGCTACGTCGACGTCGCTCGCTCCTACGGCCGCAGCGAGGAGTTCCTCGCCGGCTGGCTCACGGCCCGACCGGAGCTCACCGACGTGGTCGTCGGCAGCAAGTGGGGCTACACCTACACCGCCGACTGGACCACGGACGCCGAGAAGCACGAGGTCAAGGACCACAGCGTCGAGACCTACGACCGCCAGCGCGCCGAGACCGCGGAACTCCTCGGTGACCGGCTCGACCTCTACCAGATCCACTCGGTGACCCCGGACAGTCCCGCCCTCACCGACAAGGAACTCCACGCCCGCCTCGCCGAAGCGGCGGCCGGCGGCCTCACCGTCGGCTTCTCCACGAGCGGCCCCGCCCAGGCCGACGCCATCCGGGCCGCCCTCGCCGTCACGGTCGACGGCGAGCCCCTCTTCCGTGCGGTCCAGTCGACGTTCAACGTCCTGGAGACCTCGGCGGCCGCCGCCCTGGCCGAGGCGCACGAGGCCGGACTGACGGTGATCGTGAAGGAGGGCATGGCCAACGGCCGGCTCGCCGCCCCGCACGCCCCCGACGCGGTACGCGCCGTGGCCGAGGAGACCGGCCTCGGCTGTGACGCCGTGGCGCTCGCGTTCGTACTGCGCCGGCCCTGGGCCGGAGTCGTCCTCTCCGGCGCGGCGACACTCGCCCAGCTGGCCTCCAACCTGCACGCGGCCGTGGTCGACCTGGACGAGGACCAGCTGACCCGCCTCGCCGCCCTCGCCGAGGACCCCCGGGCCTACTGGGAGCACCGCGGCAGCCTGCCCTGGCACTGAGCCGCGGAGTTCCCCGCCACCCCCGCGAGCCCCCCTGCCCACCACCCATGAGTCACGCATGCCCGTCATGAGACAAATCTGTCTCATCTGCGCTACTCTCGTCTCATGCCCCTCGATCGTGACCACGTCCTCCGCAGCGCCGCGGCCCTGCTGACCCGTAAGTCCACGGCGACCATGGACGAGGTCGCCAAGGCCGCCGGGATCAGCCGGGCCACGCTGCACCGCCACTTCGCGGGCCGCGACGCGCTGGTCCGCGCGCTGGAGGCGCTCGGTATCGCGGAGTGCGAGGCGGCCCTGGACGCGGCCCGCCTCGACGAGGGCCCGGCGGCCGACGCCGTGCACCGCCTGGTCCGCGCGATCGAACCGGCCGCCGGCCTGCTGGCCTTCCTGTACACCGAGAACCAGCTGTTCGAGGGCGACGGACAGAACGCGGGCTGGACCCGGATCGACGACCGCATCGCGGCCCTCTTCCGGCGCGGACAGCGCGGCGGCGAGTTCCGCATCGACCTCACGCCGGCCTGGCTCACCGAAGCGCTGTACGGCCTGCTGGCCTCCGCGGCCTGGGCGGTCTCCGAGGGCCGCGTCGCGCCCAAGGACTTCACCCACATGATCGTCGAGCTGCTGCTCGGCGGCGCACGAAGAAGAGAGGAACCATGACCAGCGCCCTGCAGCCGGCGGTCGCCACGAAGACGGAGAAGCGCCCGGGCCGGTGGCTCGCGCTCTGCGTGCTCGTGCTCGCCGTGCTGCTGGTGGCCGTCGACGCCACCGTCCTCGGCCTCGCGACCCCCTACATCAGCGAAGACCTCGACCCGTCCGGCACCCAGCTGCTGTGGATCGGTGACGTCTACTCGTTCGTCATCGCCGGTCTGCTGGTCTCCATGGGCAGTCTCGGCGACCGCATCGGCCGCAAGCGGATCCTGCTCTGCGGCGCGACGGCGTTCGGCGCGATATCCGTACTGAACGCCTACGCGACCACACCCGGGATGATGATCGCAGCCCGCGCCCTGCTCGGTGTCGCGGGCGCGACCCTGATGCCGGCGACCCTCGCCCTGATCCGCAACCTCTTCCACGACCCGCGCGAGCGCAGTCTCGCCGTCGGCGTCTGGGGCGCGGCGGCCTCGGCCGGTACCGCCGTCGGCCCGATCGTGGGCGGTTTCCTGCTCGAACACTTCTGGTGGGGCTCGGTCTTCCTGATCAACCTGCCGGTGATGGTGGTCCTGGTCCTGGTCGGCATCCGGACGCTCCCCGAGTCCCGCAACCCCGACCCCGGACCCTGGGACCTGATCAGCGTCGCCCTGTCGCTGGTCGGCATGATCGCCCTCGTCTACGCGGTGAAGGAGGCGGCGGCCCACGGCCTCACCGCGGTCACCGCCGCGGCCGCCGTGCTCGGAGCCGCGGCCCTCCACGGCTTCGTGCGCCGTCAGCTCACCATGCCCAGGCCCCTGCTGGACATGCGGCTCTTCCGCAGCCGCGGCTTCAGCGGCGCCGTGCTGGCCGACCTGCTGACCGTGCTCGGCATGTCGGGCCTGGTGTTCTTCCTCTCCCAGTACCTGCAACTGGTGCAGGGCCGACCCCCGTTCGAGGCCGGCCTGGCCGAACTCCCGGCCGCCGTCGGCGCGGTGGGGGCGGGCCTGGTGGCCGGCCGCGCGGCCCGCCGCTACTCGGTGCGACTGGTGGTCTCCGGCGGCCTGGCGGCCGTGGGCGTGGCCCTGGCCGCGCTGACGACCCTGTCCCGGTCCACCGGCTACCCGGTTCTCGGTGCCGCCCTCCTGGTGGTGGGCGTCGGCGCGGGCTTCTCCTTCACGGTCACGGCGGACGTGATCCTCTCCAGCGTCCCCAAGAACCAGGCGGGCGCCGCCTCCGCGGTCTCCGAGACGGCGTACGAACTGGGCGCGGCGCTGGGAATCGCCCTGCTGGGTTCGATCGTGATGGGCGCCTACCGTGGTTTCCCGGGCCCCACGGGCACCCCGGCCGCCGCCCACGAGTCCCTCGGAGCGGCGGTGGAGGCGGCGCGGACCATGCCCACGCCGACGGCTGCCGACATGCTGACAGCGGCCCGCGACTCCTTCGTCCACGGCCTCCACCTGGCGTCAGGAGCGGGAGCGGCGGTCCTCCTTGCGACGGCCGCGGCGGCGTGGTTCCTGCTCAAGGGGCAGAGACTGGAGGGCGCCGGGTGAACCACCGGCACCTCACCTCTTGTACCCCAGCACCGTCATCATCCCGCTCTCCGAGTGGTACTGGTTGTGACAGTGCAGCATCCACAGCCCGGGGTTGTCGGCATCGAAGTCCAGCACGAGCTTGCGGTGCGGCAGCACGATCGTGGTGTCCTTGCGCGCCCCGGTCGAGCTGATCCCGTTGACCGAGAACGTGTGTCCGTGCAGGTGCATCGGATGCCACATGTCGGTCGCGTTGACGAGCGTCAGCCGCACCCGCTCACCGGCCCGCACCGCATGCCGTTCCCGCACGTCGTACGGCTTGTGGTCGAACCCCCAGTCGTAACGCTGCATCGAGCCGGTGATCCTGATCCGCAGATCGCGGTCGGGAACCCGGTCGTCCATGGCGACGGAGTCGGCCGGCAGCAGCCGGCGCGCCGGCACGATCTCGCGGTCGAGCTCGTTCGGACGGGCGTCCGGCGCCGGAAGGTTTCTGCCCTTGTCGGTCCGCAGGATCGCCACCCCCTTGCCCTTCTTGCCCTCGGCGAGCGCGACCAGGGGGAAGACCCCGTCCTTGGCGGTGACCAGCACGTCGTACCGCTCGGCCATGCCGATGAGCAGTGCGTCGGTGCGCGTGTGCTGCACGGGATAGCCGTCGGTGTGGGTGATCGTCATGGGGTGGTCGCCGAGCGCCACCCGGAACGCCGTCTCGGAGCCCGCGTTGATGATCCGGATCCGGATGCGGTCGCCGGGGCGGCAGCGGAAGACGGAGGGGTCGGTACGCAGCCGTCCGTTGATCAAATAGTGGGGGTAGTTGACGTTGCCGCCCTCACCGTGGAGCAGGCGGCTGTGGGAGTCGCGCAGCACCCGGTCCGGCCCCGCCGCGCGCCTGGCCCCGGACGCCGCCGCCGCCGCCGACGCCGACGGCGACCCGGACCGCGACGCGGAAGCGCTCGCCGATCCGTGCGGACCGGCGCTGTGCCCGGCCGGGCCCATCCCCATGCCCGTCCCCATCTTCATGCCGCCGCCCGGCTTGAGCTGTTCGAGCACCTGCTCGGGGTTGGAGCCCTCGACGCCGTCGAGCCAGTCGTCCAGGACGACGATCCATTCCTTGTCGTACTTGAGCGGTTCCCTCGGGTCGTCGACGACGAAAGGCGCGTACAGGGCCCGGTCGGGCTGCATGCCGACGTGCGAGTGGAGCAGGTACGTCCCCGGGTGGGCGGCGGTGAAGCGGTAGACGAAGTCCGTGCCCGGCGCGATGGGTGCCTGGGTCAGGTCCGGGGCGCCGTCCATGTCGCAGCGCAGCCGCACCCCGTGGGCGTGCAGAGTGGTCTTCTCGACCAGCCGGTTGCTGAGGGTCAGACTCAGGACGTCACCGGCGGTGACCCGCACCAGCGGCCCCGGCACCGACTCGTTGTACGCCCAGCTGTGCACGGACCGTCCGCCCAGGTCCAGCGTGCTCTCGGCGGCCGTCAACCTGACCATGCGCACCGGCCCCGAGCCCCGCTTGCGCTCGGCCGCGAGCACCTCCGGGTCCGACGGGTTGACATACCCCTTGGGTCCCTGGGGGACGAACGCTGCGGTGCCGGCCGGGTGCCGCGGGCCGGAGCGGGGTTCGGAGCCGGAGCCGGAACATGACGCCAGGAGCCCCGCGCCTGCGGCAGCGAACGGAGCACGGAGCAGGGTACGCCGAGAAGGTTTCTGCATATCTGAATAAGACATGCTGTGTGCTCATATGCCAGGTAAATGCGAAGGAATGACCGATGTGTCGGACCAGATTCCACCGGCAGGCGGACGCCGGACAACCCCGGCCGGATGTCAGGCGGATGGCAGACAAAAGGGCACGGACCAACGGTCCGTGCCCATCCCTCGAAAGAGTGTCAGACGCTCGCCCGTGCTCAGGCGGCCTTCGCCTTCGTGGCGTACATGTCCACGTACTCCTGACCGGACAGCCGCATGACCTCCGCCATCACGGAGTCGGTCACGGCCCGCAGCACGTAGCGGTCCCGGTCCATGCCCTCGTACCGGGAGAACTCCATCGCCTCGCCGAACCGCACGGTCACCTTGCCGGGCCGCGGCATGCCCTTGCCGCCGGGCTGGAGCTTGTCCGTGCCGATCATGGCGAACGGCACCACGGGCGCGCCGGTCATCAGCGTCAGCCGCGCGATGCCCGTGCGGCCCCGGTACAGCCGGCCGTCGGGGGAGCGGGTGCCCTCCGGGTAGATCCCGAAGATCCTGCCCTCGTCCAGGACCCGCTTGCCGGTCATCAGCGCGGCGACCCCGCCGCTCGCGCCGTCCCGGTCGACCGGGATCATGCCGACACCGGTGAAGAACCAGGCCATCAGCCGGCCCTTGAGGCCCTTACCGGTGACGTACTCGTCCTTGCCGATGAAGAACACCTGCCGCTTGCTGACCAGCGGCAGGATCATCGAGTCGATGAAGGTCAGGTGGTTGCCGGCGAGGATGACCGGACCGTCCCCCGGGATGTGCTCCACGCCCTCCGCCCGGAGGCGGAACATCAGGCGCATGATCGGTCCGAGCACTGCCTTGATGAGCGCGAAGCGGGACAACGGGCCCTCCGATGTCGAGTGGCGGTATGAGTCTGTGCAGGTGAGGACATTACTCGCGGCTCCGTGGGAAGCGCACATCGGGTACGGCCGGTTCACCGAGGTCTTACGTAGTGTTGACGCTGGTTTACCTGCGGTGGTGCCCCGGCGGCACGCCTCCACCGGGCGGCGGCCATGTGACGGAAATCGCCGACGGTCCGTCATCCCCGCCGTCCAGCAGCCATACGGCGTCACCCGGCCGTTGGGCCGGCCGTCTCCCGTCGGTCACGTCCGCACCCCTACGATCGGCGCGCATGCGAGAGGGCGGACGGCAGGAGAGCGCTCATGGACAGCAACGAATCGAACGAGCGGACCCGGGCGGGCGGCATGACCGGGCGGCGGGCGCTGCTCGGCGCCGCGGTGCTCGGCGCCGGCGGTGCGGTCCTCGGACTGCCCGGTGCCGCCAGAGCGGCCGAGGCGCAGCAGGCCGGACACGGCGGCGGGCTCAAGAGCCTGCCGAAGCCGACCGTCATCGGCCACCGCGGCTCCAGCGGCTACCGGCCGGAGCACACCTTCGGCTCCTACGACCTGGCCCTCGACCTCGGCGCCGACGTGGTCGAGGCCGGCGACCTGGTCCCCACCAAGGACGGCCACCTGGTCTGCCGTCACGAGCCCGAGATCGGCGGCACCACGGACGTCGCCGACCACAAGGAGTTCGCCGACCGCAGGACCACCAAGACGCTGGACGGCGTCCCCACGACCGGCTGGTTCACCGAGGACTTCACGCTCGCCGAACTGAAGACGCTGCGTGCGGTCGAGCGCATCCCCGCCAACCGCCCGCACAACACGCTCTACAACGGCCGCTGGGAGATCCCCACCTTCGAGGAAGTCCTCAAGTGGCAGGACGAGCAGACCCGCAGGCGCGGCAAGCAGGTCTGGATCTACCCCGAGACCAAGCACCCCACCTACTTCCGCGGGCTCGGCCTCGGCCTCGAGGAGCGGGTCGCCAAGCTGCTGCGCAAGTACGGCAAGGACAAGCGGAACTCGCCGGTCATCCTGCAGTCCTTCGAGCCGACCAGCATCCAGCGCCTGAACACGCTGGTCGACAACCCGCTGGTCGTGCTGCTGTCCGCCGCGAACACCCGGCCCTACGACTTCGTGGCCACCGGTGACCCGCGCACGGTCGCCGACCTGATCACGCCGAAGGGCCTGCGGGAGATCGCCGGTTACGCGCAGGGCATCGGCCCGACCCTCGACCTGATCATCCCGAAGGACGCGGGCGGCAACCTCACCGAGCCGAGCACGCTGGTCGCGGACGCGCACAAGGTGGGTCTGGTCCTGCACCCCTACACCATGCGCAACGAGAACCCGTTCCTGCCGCCGGCCTTCCGCAAGGGCAGTGCCCCGGACGCCTACGGCGACGTCTTCCCCGTCTTCCGGGCCTACTTCGCGACGGGCATCGACGGTGTCTTCACCGACAACGCCGACACCGCCCTGCTGGCCCGCGCCGACTTCGTCAACGGCTGAGCCACCGCCCCCCGTTCGGGGTGTCTCCCGGCCGTCCCGGCAACCTGCCCCGGGGCGGCCTCGTCGTTCCGCGTATGACGCACGACCTGGTCGCCGCCCTGCGCCCGCTGCTCACCGCCGAGGCCCGCGCCGAGGCGCATGCCTCGGGGAGCGACCCCGGCGACCTGGAACAGACCGTCTGGCTCCGCCTCCTGGAGCGCCTGGAGGCCCACGGCCCGCCCCGCGCCCCCGAGGACTGGCTGCGCCGGGCCGTCCGCGCGGAGTCCCGCCGCACCCGCCGCAGAGCACGCCATGAACGGCCCTACGGCACCGAACCCGCCGACCTCACCGCGGCCGGCCCGGAGCAACTCGCCCTCGCGGCCGCCCACCGCCGCGCCCTGCGCGCCGCGGTCGCCCGTCTGCCCGGCCGCTGCCCCCGCCTTCTGCAGGCCCTGTTCTCCCCGCGGGACCTGACATACCGGGAGGTCGCGGGGGAGTTGGGTATCTCACAGGGCAACCTTGGGCCGGAACGTTCCAGATGTCTGGGATGTCTGCGCCGATTGTTGACGCCGGAGGTTGCGGCCCGCGAAGCGCGGGGATAGGAGTGAGAACGACAGGTGATCAGGTGAGCGGGAGGCGTGCGCACATGGGCATGAGCGTGACCATCTCGGTGGCGACCGAGCATGACGCGGAGCAGATCTTCAGGCTCCAGTACCTGTGCTTCCAGAGTGAGGCGGCGCTGTACGGCAACTACCGCATCGACCCGCTCGTGCAGAGCCTGGACTCGGTCCGCCAGGAGGTCGCCGCCGACTGCGTCTTCGTGGCGCGCCTCGGCGAGGAGGTCGTCGGCTCGGTCCGCGGCAAGATCACCGAGGACGGCGCCGCTGCCATCGGGAAGCTCTGCGTCCACCCCCGCCTCCAGGGTCACGGCATCGGGGCGCGGCTGTTGCGCGCGGCCGAGTCGGCGCTGGTCGAGGAGCGCGGCGCCAAGAAGTTCCGCCTCTTCACCGGCCACCGCAGCGAGGGCAACCTCAGGCTGTACAGGAGGGTCGGCTACGAGACGGTGGGCACGTCGAAGGGCGCGGACGGCGTCCCGATGATCGTCCTGGAAAAGCCGGCCACCACGTACGCGACAACGGCTTGACGCACGCTCCTCAGGCGGCTGCCCCCTTGGCGCCCTTCCGCAACCAGTACAGAGCGGAAACCGGCAACAGCACCGGAATGAACACGTACCCCATCCCGTAGTCCGACCACACGGTCGCGTCCGGGAACGCGGAACCGTCGACGACGGTCCACGTCCCCACGATCAACACCCCCGCGAGCTCGGCGGCGCAGCACGCCTGCGCCACCCTGCGGGCCGTCTCCCCGCCCCGCACCAGCGTGTACGTGATGAACGCGTACACCACCCCCGCCACCGCCGACAGCGAGTACGCGAGCGGCGCCCGGTCGAACTCGGTGGCGATCTGGTACGCGGACCGCGACACCGCCCCGACCACCATCACCCCGTAGAACCACACGAGCAGCGTGCCCGGCCCACTGGTGAGCCGCTTCGGCTTCTCTTCCACAGCCGTCATCTCAGCCTCCCCAGATGTCATAGAGCCGCACCTCCAGCACCGCCAGCACGACACCGCCGGCGGCGACCGTCACCGACCCCCACCGGGTCCGCTCGGCGAGCGACATGAACCCCGCGGCCGGCACACACGCGAACGCCCCCAGCAGATAGGCCACGAAGATCGTCGTCCCCTGGTCCGGCTTCCCGCCCCGGGCCAGCAGCACGATCCCGGCCACCAGCTGGACCAGCGCCAGCACCGTCACCACGGCCATCCCGATGAAGTGCCAGTCCTTCGTCGGCTGGTCCCGGTACGCCGCCCACCCGCACCACACGGCGAGCAGCAGCGCGGCGACACCGGTCGCCAGCAGCAGGGCATTGAGCATGCCGTGACCTTATTACGGCCGAAAGGGCGCGATGCCGTCGCCCCTGCCGTACGCCGTAGGGTCGGGAGCATGACGATCCACGCACAAGCCCTGCTGTTCGACAACGACGGCACCCTCGTCTCCACCCTCGCCTCGGTCGACCGCTGCTGGACCCGATGGGCCGTCGAGTACGGGATCACCCCCGAGGAGTTCGCCCGCGTTGCGCTGCACGGCCGCCCCGCCGCCGAGATCGTCGCCGACCTGCTGCCCTCGGCCCGCGTGCCGGAGGCCGTCGCCAGGGTCGAACAGCTGGAGGTGGACGACGTCCCGGGCGGCGTCCACCTGCTCCCCGGCACCGCCGCCCTGCTCGACTCCCTGCCCGCGGACCGCTGGGCCGTCGTCACCTCCGCCACCCGCCGGCTGGCCGAGGCCCGGCTGGCCGCGGTGGGGATACGGCCGAAGACGCTGGTCTGCGCCGACGACGTCACCCGGGGCAAGCCCGACCCCGAGCCCTACCTCCTCGCCGCCCGGCAGCTGGGTGTCGATCCGGCCGACTGCGTCGTCTTCGAGGACGCCCCGGCCGGCCTCCGGGCGGGCCGCGCCGCCGGGATGACCACCGTGGCGTTGACCACAACCCACCAGCCGCACGAGCTGGTCGCGGACCTCGTGGTGCAGGACCTCTCGGCCTTGTCGGTGCTGGTCACCGACCGGGGCGTGGAGATCGCCGAACGCGTGTGACGGGTGTCCGCCGCTGTCCAGCATGCGGACAGCGGCGGCCTGTCAGGACCGTCGGTCTGGTTTACTGATCGCATGACCACGACGAGCGACCGCACCCCGGTGACCGAGGCGACCATGACGCCCGGTGCTCGTTGTATGTGTCGAATGTGCGCCTTCTAGAGGGCCCCCGCACCACCCCAGAGCTCGCGCCCCGAAGCGAGACAGGTGGCATGTCCGTACGACGCCCCGACGCGCGTATGTGACGCAAGCCGCCCCCGCGCACATGTTCTCCCCGGTTCAGCGCCTCCGCGAGAACCGTGCCGCGTCCCTGCACGAACGCATCCGTGCGCCCGGGCACACCCGCGCCCGCGCACTCGACAGTGACGGAAACCCACGTGATCACCACAACGGGCCTGACCAAGGTCTACCGCTCGCGCGGCCGCGAGGTCACCGCCCTCGACGGCGTCGATCTGCACGTCCGCGAGGGCGAGGTGTACGGCGTCATCGGCCAGTCCGGCGCCGGCAAGTCCTCGCTCATCCGCTGCGTCAACCTCCTGGAGCGTCCCACCGCCGGGACGGTCACCGTCGCCGGACAGGACCTCACCGCCCTCGCCGGGCGCGGTCCGAGGGCGGGCAGGGAGCTGCGGCAGGCGCGCAGCCGTATCGGGATGGTCTTCCAGCACTTCAACCTGCTGTCCTCGCGGACCGTTCAGGACAACGTCGAACTGCCGCTGGAGATCCTGGGCAGGTCGGGGAAGGAACGTTCCCGCAAGGCACTGGAACTGCTCGACCTCGTCGGGCTCGCCGACAAGGCGAAGTCCTACCCCGCCCAGCTCTCCGGCGGCCAGAAGCAGCGCGTCGGCATCGCCCGCGCACTGGCCGGCGACCCCAAGGTGCTGCTCTCCGACGAGGCCACCAGCGCCCTCGACCCGGAGACCACCCGCTCCATCCTCCAGCTGCTGCGCGACCTGAACCGGCAGCTGGGCCTGACCGTCCTGCTCATCACGCACGAGATGGACGTCGTGAAGACGATCTGCGACTCCGCCGCCCTCATGGAGAAGGGGCGGATCGTCGAGTCCGGGACCGTCGGCGAACTGCTCGGCACCCCCGGCTCCGAACTGGCCGGCGCGCTCTTCCCGCTCGACGGCGAGGCCTCCGGTGACGACCGCACCGTCCTCGACGTCACCTTCCACGGCGAGGCCGCCACCCAGCCGGTCATCTCCCAGCTCTCCCGCACCTACAACATCGACATATCGATCCTCGGCGCGGCCATCGACACCGTCGGCGGCCTCCAGATCGGCCGGATGCGCATCGAACTGCCCGGCCGCTACGAGGACAACGTGGTGCCCATCGGCTTCCTGCGCGAACAGGGCCTGGGGATCGACGTCCTGGGCCACGAGCCCGCGCTGGTGAAGGAAGGTGCCAAGTGAGCTGGTCCGAGATGCAGCCGCTGTTGTCCCAGGCGTGTTGGGACACCCTCTACATGGTCGGCTGGTCCACGCTGATCGCCGTCGTCGCCGGTCTGCCGCTGGGCGTCCTGCTCGTCCTCACCGACCGGGGCGGCCTGCTCCAGAACGTGCTGGCCAACAAGGTCATCGGGCAGATCGTGAACATCGCCCGCTCGATGCCGTTCATCATCCTGATGGTCGCCCTGATGAGCTTCACCCGCTGGATCACCGGCACCACCATCGGCCGCGAGGCCGCCATCGTGCCCCTCGCCATCGGGGCCGTCCCGTTCTTCGCGCGCCTGGTCGAGACGGCCGTGCGCGAAGTGGACGGCGGACTCGTCGAGGCCGTGCAGTCGATGGGCGGCAACACCTGGACCGTCGTACGCAAGGTCCTCGTACCGGAAGCGCTGCCCTCGCTCATCTCCTCCACCACGACCACGATCGTCGCTCTCATCGGCTACTCGGCCATGGCCGGCACGGTCGGCGCCGGCGGTCTCGGCGACATCGCCATCCGCTACGGCTACCAGCGCTTCGAGACCGAGCTGATGTGGATCACCGTGGCGATCCTCGCCGTCGTCATCTCGGTCATCCAGTTCGCCGGCGACTACGCGGCCCGCTCGCTGCACCGCCGCGGCGGCCAGTCCGGTCCGGCCCCGAGGCTGCGCCTGCTGAAGGCGTCGGCCGCCACCGGCAACACCGCCTGAGCCCACCCCCTGTTTTCCCCGCACCACCCTCCGCGGGGTCGCTCCACCCTTAAGGAAAGGCACTTTTCGTGCGTAACACCGCCAAGCTCACCACCGCCGTCCTCGCCGCCGGAGCCCTCACCTTCGGGCTCACCGCCTGCGGCTCGCAGAAGGACTCCGCCTCCTCCGACTACAGCGGACCGCTGGTCGTCGCCGCGAGCCCGACCCCGCACGCCGAGATCCTGGACTACGTCAAGGACAACCTGGCGAAGAAGGCCGGACTCGACCTCCAGGTCAAGGAGTTCACGGACTACATCACGCCGAACACGGCGACCGAGGACGGCTCGGTGGACGCCAACTACTTCCAGAACCAGCCGTACCTCGACGACTTCAACAAGAAGCGCGGCACCCACATCGTGCCCGTCGTCACCGTGCACCTGGAACCGCTCGGCCTCTACTCCCACAAGGTCAAGAGCACCGACGCGCTGAAGAGCGGCGCGACGATCGCCGTCCCCAACGACGCCGTGAACGAGGCGCGCGCCCTCAAGCTGCTCGCCGCCGACGGACTCATCACCCTCAAGGACGGCACCGGCAGCGAGGCGACCCCGCAGGACATCGCGAAGAACCCGAAGAACCTCACGTTCAAGGAGGTCGAGGCGGCCCAGACCGCACGCTCCCTGGACGACGTGGACGCCGCGGTGATCAACGGCAACTACGCCATCTCGGCCGGCATCAAGCCCGCCAAGGACGCCCTCGTACTGGAGTCCGCGAAGAACAGCCCGTACGGCAACTTCCTCGCGGTGAAGAAGGGCAACGAGAAGGACCCGCGGGTCAAGAAGCTCGCCAAGCTCCTCACCTCGCCCGAGGTCAAGAAGTTCATCGAGGACAAGTACCAGGGTTCGGTCATCCCGTCCTTCTGATCGTTCGCCCGGCCGTCCTCGGCGGCACGTATACGGCGTATCGCCACGCACGGGGTCCACTCGCTCACCAGGGGTGGGCCCCGTCGTGCGGTTCGGTGGTTTCATGCTGCATGCTGGGCAGTTCGCGGGCTCCGAAGGTCTGGGCCCGGAAGTATTTCCGAAGGTTACGGAGCGGCGCATGAGTAGCACCTTCCCCAACATCTCCATCAGCACGGAGCGGTTGGTGCTGCGTCCCCTCGACGAGGACGATGTGCCCGCCCTGGCGGAGATGATGAACGACGAGCAGGTGGCCGCCTGGACCGACGTCCCCCAGCCGTTCACCGAGGCCGGCGCCCGGCACTGGATCACCGCGTACGCCCCCGCGGAGCGCACCTCCGGGCGGGGCCTGGACCTCGCGGTCACCGAGTTCCTGACCCAGCGCCTGGTCGGCGTCATCCAGCTGACCAAGACCGACTGGCACATCCGGGCCACCGAGTTGTCATACATCATCGCCCCCTGGGCCCGCGGCGAGGGCTACGCCTCCGAGGCCGCGCTCGCCACCGCCCAGTGGCTCTTCGGCGACCAGAAGTTCGAGCGCATCGAGTTGCGCACGGCCGCCGACAACACCGCCTCCCAGCAGGTGGCCCAGAAGATCGGCTGTATCAGCGAGGGCGTCCTGCGCAACGCCTGCATAGCCCACGTCCGCACCGCGGACGGCACGTGGGCGGACCTGCGCACCGACTTCATCGTGTGGAGCCTCCTGCCGGAGGACCTGGAGGGCGCCGGCGAGGAACTCGCCGGAAGCGAAGGCTTCACTTCCTGGAACTGACGCGGGCGCACTCGCCCCCTCGCACGCGCTCCACCTCCACCAGGTACTCTCACGGAGCCCGCCCACGGGCACCGGCCCCTGACGACCTGCGAAATTCTGGAGACTGACGACGATGGCCGACCGGGTCACGGTGATCGGCTGGGACGGCTCGCCGCTGACCGCCGCGGCACGCGGAGCGCTCGGCGCCGCCACGCTCGTCGCGGGCGCGGCCCACCATCTGGACCTCCCCGAGGTGCCGCAGGCCGCGGAGCGCATCCGCCTCGGCAGCGTCTCCCTCGCCGCCCGCCGGATCACCGGCCACCGCGGCACCGCCGTGGTCCTCGCCGACGGCGACCCCGGCTTCTTCGGTGTCGTACGGACCCTGCGCGCCCCCGAGTTCGGCCTTGAGGTCGAGGTCGTCCCCGCCGTCTCCTCGGTGGCCGCCGCCTTCGCGCGCGCCGGCATGCCCTGGGACGACGCCGAGGTGGTCGTCGCACACCGGCGCACCCTGCGACGCGCGGTGAACGTGTGCCGCGCCCACACCAAGGTCGCCGTCCTCACCTCGCCCGGCGCCGGCCCCGCCGAACTCGGCCTCCTCCTGGAGGGCGTCCACCGCACCTTCGTCATCTGCGAGGAACTCGGCACCGAACGCGAGCAGGTCCACGTCGTCACCTCCGACAAGGCCGCCGACCACGCCTGGCGCGACCCCAACGTCGTCATCGTCATCGGTGGTACGACCGGACCGGTGCCGGTGCCCGAGGGCGGCGGCTGGATCGCCGGCCGGGACCCGGCCGCCGGCCCGCGGGGCTGGGTGCAGCCCGACGCGCGGTACGGCGACGGAGCACCGCTCGGCGAAGGGGAGACGGATCTGCTCAGGGCCGCCCAACTGGCCCGCCTCGGGCCCCGGATCGGCGACCTCGTCTGGGACATCGGCTGCGGCAGCGGCGCGTTCGCCACCGAGGCCGCGCGCGCCGGAGCCGCCGTCATCGCCGTCGACCGGGACCTGGCGGCCTGTGTGCGCAGCGAGACGGCCGCCCGGACGTTCGGCGTCCAGCTCCAGATCGTGCACGGCGTCGCGCCCCACGTCCTGGAGAACCTGCCCGAACCGGACGTCGTCCGGGTCGGCGGCGGCGGAGTCGCCGTGGTCGGCGCGGTCGCCGACCGCCGCCCGCAGCGCATCGTCACCCACGCCGCCACCCGGGACGCGGCCGAACTCATCGGCCGCGACCTGACCGAGCACGGGTACCAGGTCGAATGCGCCCTCCTGCAGTCCGTCGAACTCGACACCAGGGCCTGGACGGAGACCGAACGGAACGTCGCGTTCCTGCTCAGCGGCGTACTGCCGGAACGCGCCCCGTGATCCTGTTGTCATACTGCGCGCGGTAGGCTGGCCGATCGCTGCACCGCACCGGTGGCCCGGAAATTCGTTCGTCAATATCCGGAAAACGTGCTCCTTTTGGGGCGGGTGTGGTACGGCAGAACCGGGGACGCGCAACGTGGCGCAGTCCACAGCGGGCTGTCGCGGATCACGCTGTCGCGACGGTCGAACGGCCGGGACAATGCCACTGAATGGCTTTGTCGCCTTTTCCGGCGGGTCGTTCGTGCCGCTGGGCACGCACGCTCGTTCTTGACAGTGGGGCGGTCGGTGCGCCGCTCCGGGCGAGCTGGTCGTAGAAGGCACTAACCGATGGGCGAGGGGTACGCATGACGGACACCGGCCAGGTCCCGGGCGAGGGACTGCCGGAGAGCGCAGGCATGGTGGAACAGCCGGGCGTTCCCGCGCACGGCGTGTACACCTACCTCTCCGAGTCGCCCGCCGAGGACGAAGAGCTGCTGCTGCCCGGAGCCCAGGGGGCCTGGGGCAACGAGGTCCCGCCGCCGGCCCCCGAGCCGGTCGTCGAGGCCGTCCACGAACCCGGTCCGCACGAGACGGGCGGCCGGGACAGCGGGTCGGTGGACCTCACCGCCGTCCGGCTGCCCAGCTCGGTTCCGGCGTCCCCGATCCTGTCGGTGCCGCACGATCCCGCGGCCACCCCGGCCCCGCGCCGCCCGCTGCACCTCGGCCCGCCGATCCCCGACGCCTCCGCCAGCCCGGTCCGCTCCCTCGCCGACCGCGGCCCCGCGGGTGCGCCGGTACGGCAGTCCGGGCTGCCGTCGGGCGGTCCGGAGTACCTCGACGCCCAGCCGCTGCGCGAGGCCGCACCTCAGCCCGCCGCGCCCTGGGGCACCCCGGGCACCGTCCCGCAAGCCGTCCCTCAGGCCGTCCCGCAGGCCGCTCCGGTGGCACAGGTCGCCGCGCAGGCCCCGGCCGCCGAAACGGTTGTTCCCACGCCGGAACCCGCGCTGGAGCCCGTGGCGGCCCGGCCCGCGGCCGAACAGCCCGCCGCCCAGCAGGCAGCGGTGCCGACTCCTGACCCGTCCGGCGCCGCCCCGGTCGCCACGGAGCAGCAGGTGCCGGCGGTCGCAGGGGCGCAGTCCGTGCCCGCGCACGGTCCGCAGGGCATGGCCCAGCCGGTCGGCGGGGGCGTCCCCGTCCCGGCGGCGGAACCGGTGGCCGCGCAGGTCGCGCAGGTTCCGGAAGCTGCTCTGGGCGCGGTGCCGGGAGCCCGGCCGGAGCCGGGGCCCGCCCCGGATTCACCGCAGCCGTCGCAGCCGTCGCACGTGCCGCACGTTCAGGGTGGAGCGCCCGAGGCTCCGCAGGCGCCCGAGGCCGGAGGCGCTCCGGGCGAGCCCGTCGTGGCGGCGGAGACCGCTGACGCTGCGGACCGGCTCGCGCAGGCCGCGGTCGCAGCGCCGACTCCGGAGGGCGCGGCTGCCGAGGAGGCCGTTGGGGAGGGTGTCGCTCCGCAGGTGGCGTCGTCGGAGGCAGTTGTACTGGAGGCGGTTGTTCCGGAGGCGGCGGGTCCCGAGGTGGCGGCGGACGCCGTGGCCGCCGAGTCGGCCGCAGGACCGGTCGTGCCGGAGGCGCAGCCCGTCGAGCCGGTCGCGGCCCACCAGGCCGATCCCGAGGGGGTCGTACCCGGGCAGGCCGTGGCCGAGGGCGCCGTACCCCAGCAGGTGGCGACTGAGCAGGCCGTCGCCGCGCCCGGCGGTGCCGAGCCCGTCGTGGCCGGGCAGCCTGCCGGGCAGGCCGTCGCCGAGGGCGTCGCGGCCGAGCCCGTCGGGGCGGCGGAAACCTTCGTACCCGAACCGGAGTCCGTGTCCGGGTCGGAGGCCGGTCTGCCCGAGACCGTTCCGGCTCCGGAAGCGATGGCGGCCGAGCCGGCGCAGCCGCAGGCCGTCGACCCGGCCGCACCGGCCCAGGCGCAGCAGCCCGCGGAACGTCCCGCCCCCGTCGCCGAGGCCCCCCAGGCGCAGCCGGCACCGGCCCCCGGGGCCGAGAAGCCCGCGCCCGGCGCCCTCGTGGACGAGGCCGCCGCGGCGGCCGCCGTACCGCAGGCCGAGACCGGCACGCCAGAGACCGCCGACGTCGCGGAAGCCCCCGCGTCCCCCGAGGCGCAGGGCACCGCCCCCCAGGCGTCCCCGGACGCCCGGGAGCCCCTCGGGGAGTTCGTCGCCGTCGAGGGACAGGTGCCGACCACCCCGCACCTCGCCCCGACCCCGCCGCACCCCCTGGTGCTCCCCACCCAGGACCAGGGCGAACAGGCTCCCGAACCGGGCGCGACCGTCCCCGCGCCCCGCGAGGCCGAGCCCGGCACCGTGGCGGAGCCCCACCCCGATGTCGTACAGCAGGCGGAGGACCTGGAGACCAGGGCCGCCGATCAGGAAGAGAGCACGGCCCCCGTGGCAGAAGCACGACAGTCCACCGGTCCGGCCGCGCCCGCCTACGACGACGCCGAGCGGGAGGCCGTCCTGAAGGTCATGCGGGAACGCCGGGACATCCGCAACGGCTTCCGCAGCGACCCCATCCCGCACGAGGTGCTGCTGCGCGTCCTGGAGGCCGCCCACACGGCGCCCTCCGTGGGCCACTCCCAGCCCTGGGACTTCGTGGTCATCCGCTCGGCCGACACCCGCCGCACCATGCACGAACTGGCGATGCGTCAGCGCGACGCGTACGCCAAGTCCCTCCCCAAGGGCCGTGCGAAGCAGTTCAAGGAACTGAAGATCGAGGCCATCCTCGACACCCCGGTGAACATCGTCGTCACCGCCGACCCGACCCGTGGCGGCCGCCACACCCTCGGTCGGCACACCCAGCCCCAGATGGCGCCCTACTCCGCCGCGCTCGCCGTCGAGAACCTCTGGCTCGCCGCCCGCGCCGAGGGCCTGGGCGTCGGCTGGGTCAGCTTCTTCGACGAGCGCGAGATGGTCCGCGCGCTGGGGCTGCCCGAGCACCTCGAGGTCATCGCCTACCTCTGCGTGGGCTACGTCGACGAGTTCCCGGAAGAGCCCGAGCTGATGCAGGCCGGCTGGTCCAAGCGCCGCCCGCTGTCATGGGTCGTCCACGAGGAGACGTACGGCCGCCGCGCGCTGCCCGGCGAGGACCCGCACGACCTGCTCGCCGAGACCGTCGCCAGTGTCCGCCCGCTGGACGCCAAGGCGCTCGGCGAGGCTTGGGAGCGGCAGAAGCGGATGACCAAGCCGGCCGGCGCACTCGGCATGCTGGAGATCATCTCCGCCCAGCTGTCCGGGCTGTCCCGGCAGTGCCCGCCGCCGATTCCGGAGCCCGCGGCCGTCGCCATCTTCGCCGGCGACCACGGGGTGCACGCCCAGGGCGTTACGCCCTGGCCGCAGGAGGTCACCGCCCAGATGGTGGCCAACTTCCTCGGCGGGGGAGCGGTCTGCAACGCGTTCGCCGGCCAGGTGGGCGCCGAGGTCTGCGTGGTGGACGTCGGTGTGGCCTCCGAACTGCCGGCCACCCCGGGGCTGCTGCCCCGCAAGGTGCGCGCGGGCACCTCCGACATGACGACCGGTCCCGCGATGACCCGCGAGGAGGCCAAGCAGGCCATCGAGGTGGGCATCGAGACCGCCCGCGACCTGGTGGCGGCCGGCAACAAGGCACTCCTCACCGGCGAGATGGGCATCGCCAACACCACCGCGTCCGCCGCCCTGATCTCGGTCTTCACGGGTGCCGACCCCGCCGAGGTCACCGGCCGGGGCACCGGCATCAACGACGAGACGCTCGCCCGCAAGACGGAGGTCGTCCGGCGTGCCCTGGAACTCCACCAGCCGGACCCGGCCGACCCGATCGGTGTCCTCGCGGCGGTCGGCGGCTTCGAACACGCGGCGATGGTCGGCCTGTTGCTCGGCGGCGCGTCCCTGCGCACGCCCGTCATCCTGGACGGCGTGAGCGCGGGCGCGGCCGCCCTGGTGGCCCGCGCCATCGCCCCCGAGGTCCTGGCCGCCTGCATCGCGGGCCACCGCAGCGCGGAACCGGGCCACGTGGCAGCCCTCAACAAGCTCGGCCTGCGCCCCCTGGTCGACCTGGACCTGCGCCTGGGCGAGGGCACCGGCGCCCTGCTGGCGCTTCCCCTGGTCCAGAGCACGGCGCGGGCGATGCACGAGGTGGCCACGTTCGACTCGGCGGGCGTGACGGAGAAGTAGCGGAGACCCCGGGGGACCGCGGCCGAGGGCGCCCTTCGGCCGACCGGTGGTCGTGCCCGTCCGCGCCGTGCCGTGGCACGGACGGGCACGACCACCCACAGCCATGCACCGGCGACGACGCCCAGCCACTGGACACCCTGCGCCGCCCCGACCCCCGCCCCGTAAAATCTGCACGTCAGGGCTACAGCAACGCCTCGGAGGAGCCGCCACCTCATGGCCGAACACCCCGCCTATCCCGTAGGCCTCCGCCTCACCGGCCGCAAGGTGGTCGTCCTCGGCGGCGGTCAGGTCGCCCAGCGCCGCCTGCCCGCCCTCATCGCGGCGGGTGCCCGGGTCACCCTCGTGTCCCCGGAGGCGACCCCCTCGGTCGAGGCGATGGCGGACACCGGAGAGATCTCCTGGGCCAGGCGCCCCTACCAGGACGGCGACCTCGCGGACGCCTGGTACGCCCTGATCGCCACCAGCGACCCCGCCGCCAACACCGCCGCCTCCGCGGAAGCGGAGCGCCACCGCGTGTGGTGCGTGCGTTCCGACGACGCCGACCAGGCCACCGCCTGGACCCCGGCCACCGGCCACAGCGAGGGTGTCACGGTCGCCGTCCTCACCACCGACGCGCGCGGCCGCGACCCCCGGCACACCGCCGCCATCCGCGACGCGGTCGTCGAGGGCCTGCGCGACGGCACCCTGGTCGCCCCGCACCACCGCACCCGCACCCCCGGCGTCGCCCTCGTCGGCGGCGGCCCCGGCGACCCCGACCTGATCACGGTGCGCGGCCGCCGCCTGCTGGCCGAGGCCGACGTGGTGATCGCCGACCGCCTCGGGCCCCGCGACCTGCTCGCCGAACTGCCCCCGCACGTCGAGGTGATCGACGCGGCGAAGATCCCGTACGGCAGGTACATGGCCCAGGAGGCCATCAACAACGCCCTCATCGAGCACGCCAAGCAGGGCAAGTCGGTCGTACGGCTCAAGGGCGGCGACCCCTACGTCTTCGGCCGGGGCATGGAAGAGGTCCAGGCGCTCGCCGAGGCCGGTGTCCCCTGCACGGTCGTCCCCGGTATCTCCAGCTCCATCTCCGTGCCGAGCGCGGCCGGCATCCCGGTCACCCACCGGGGCGTCGCCCACGAGTTCACGGTGGTCAGCGGCCATGTCGCGCCCGACGACGAGCGTTCGCTGGCCGACTGGCCGGCGCTCGCGAAGCTCACCGGCACCCTCGTCGTCCTCATGGGCGTCGACAAGATAGGGAAGATCGCCGAGACGCTCGTCGCCCACGGCAGGTCCCCAGCGACCCCCGTCGCCCTGGTCCAGGAGGGCACGACGGCCGCGCAGCGCCGGGTGGACGCGACCCTCGCCACCGTGGCGGACGTGGTCCGCACGCAAGAGGTGAAGCCGCCGGCCGTCATCGTCATCGGCGAGGTCGTGAACATCGGCCCGCCCGCGTCGGCCTGAGCAGGCCTGGCGTAACCCCGGGTAACACAACCCGTCCCAGACCATTGGCACCCCACCCAGGACAAGGCAGTATCACCCTGTGGCCGATCTCATCACCGTTGAGGATCCCGACGACCCGCGCCTGCGCGACTACACGGGCCTGACCGACGTCGAGTTGCGCCGCAAGCGCGAACCGGCCGAGGGCTTGTTCATCGCCGAGGGCGAGAAGGTCATCCGAAGGGCGAAGGACGCGGGCTACGAGATGCGTTCGATGCTGCTGTCCGCCAAGTGGGTCGACGTCATGCGCGACGTCATCGACGAGCTGCCGGCCCCCGTCTACGCGGTCAGCCCGGAACTCGCCGAGAAGGTCACCGGCTACCACGTGCACCGCGGCGCCCTCGCCTCCATGCAGCGCAAGCCGCTGCCCACGGCGACCGAACTGCTGCGCACCACCCGCCGGGTCGTCGTCATGGAGTCGGTCAACGACCACACCAACATCGGTGCGATCTTCCGCTCGGCGGCGGCCCTCGGCATGGACGCGGTGCTGTTGTCCCCCGACTGTGCCGACCCCCTCTACCGGCGCAGCGTGAAGGTGTCGATGGGCGCGGTCTTCTCGGTGCCGTACGCCCGTCTCGACACCTGGCCCAAGGGGCTCGACTCGGTCCGCGAGGCCGGGTTCACGCTGCTCGCCCTCACCCCGGACGAGAAGGCGCGCAGCCTCGACGAGGCCGCCCCGCACCGCATGGACAGGGTCGCGCTGATGCTCGGCGCGGAGGGCGACGGCCTCTCCACCCAGGCGCTGGTCGCCGCCGACGAATGGGTGCGCATCCCCATGTCCCACGGCGTCGACTCCCTGAACGTCGGCGCGGCGGCCGCGGTCGCCTTCTACGCGGTGACCACCGGCCGCCCCCAGGCGTGACCCGCCGGGGCTACTCCCGAAGAGGCAGGGCCTTCGCCGGGATCCCGCCGCCGGGCACGCCCATCCCGTGCGCCGGGCCCGAACAGCCCTGGGCGAGCGCGATGCCCAGGGCCACCAGCAGGGTCACCACGACGAACACGAACAGCCGCTGACGCAGCAGCCGGGGATTGGCCGGCCGCCGTCCGGTGCCCGTCGGCCGCGGCGTGGGACGTCCGGTGCCGCTGCGCGGCGCGGGCCGGCCACCGGTTCCGGGGCGGGTGCCGTTGCCACGGGGGGCCGGGGTGGGGCGGGCGCCGTTCGGCCGTGACGGCACCCCGCCGCCGGACCGCGGACCGCTGCCGCCGCGCGAGGGCGCGTTGCCGCGTACGGGCGCGCCCGGTGCGGACTGCGGCCGCCGCTGGGCCCGCTGCGGTTCCGGGTAGGTCTCGGCGAGCCGCCCGGTGGGCCGGTCGGCCTCCGCGGCCCGCGGCGACGGCGGCCGTACGTCGGCCATCCCGTGCGCCTCGCGCGCGGCGATCTCCTTCAGCCGGAGCGACAGTTGGAGCGTGCTCGGCCGGTCCTCCGGATCCTTCGCCAGACAGGCCCGCACCAGGGGTGCCAACGCGTCCGGCACACCGTGCAGCGCCGGCTCCTCGTGGACGACCCGGTAGAGCATGACCTCGGAACTGCCGTGCCCGAACGGCGAGTCACCGGTCGAGGCGTACGCGAGGGTCGCGCCGAGCGAGAACACGTCCGTGGCCGGGGTGACGGCCGCCCCGCGCACCTGCTCGGGTGCGAGGAAACCGGGGGAGCCCACCGCCGTACCGACGTGGGTGAGCGTCGACGCCCCGGTGGCCCAGGCGATGCCGAAGTCGATGATCCGCGGCCCCTTCGGGGACAGCAGGATGTTGGACGGCTTCAGGTCCCGGTGGACGACCCCGGCCTCGTGCACCGCGACCAGGCCCTCGGACAGGGCCGCCCCGACCGCCGCGGCCTCCGCGGCGTGCAGCGGGCCCTCGTCGGCGACCTTGTCGTGCAGCGAGGGCCCGGGTACGTACTGGGTGGCGAACCACGGCCGCTCGGCCTCCAGGTCCGCCGCGACCAGCCGTGCCGTGCAACCGCCCCTGATCCGCCGGGCCGCCGAGACCTCACGGGCGAACCGCGACCGGAACTCCTGGTCCTCGGCCAGATCCGGCCGGATCACCTTCAGCGCGACCCGCTGCCCCTTCTTGTCGGAGCCCAGGTAGACCACGCCCATCCCGCCGGCGCCGAGCCTTCTGTGAAGCCTGAACGAGCCGACGACGCGCGGGTCCTCGCGCCTCAGGCGCATCATCGCCATGTTCATCCCCGCTGCCCGGTCCGTCTGACGTGGCACAGCTTACGTTTACCGGGCCGCCCGTGCGCAGAGGCCGCGCCCTCTCGGTCCGATGGATTGTCAGTGCCGGGTGCGAGACTTGAGAAGTGGTCAGGAAGGCGCCCCAGTCGGCGCCTTTGAGCACCCGACTGCTCCAACAAGCCGTCACAGAAGGGGGATTGAAGCTGTGAAGGGTGACCGGGTGGAGATAGTCGTCGACGCCGGCGACACGACGCGCACCTACGAGGTGGTGGCGAGCAGAGCGGGCCGCCGGGTGGAGACGGCGGTACGACGGGGGGTGGTCGAAGTGAGCGAAGTCACGAGAAACGGGAGCGTGGTCCGGACCGCCCGCTTCATGGCCAACCGGGTCCTGGCCCTCGTCGAGCAGCCGGTGCCTCGTGAGGACATCTCGGAAAAGCCGGGAAGGACCGGGCGCCCCCTCGGGGAAGACCCGGAGACGTAGGTGGAGACAGGGGGCGTCGTCTCCACCCAGAGGAGTACTCCGCAGGTCACGGCTCATCCTCTCGGAGGCCCGTGATTCGGTACGAGGGCATGACGCCCGCAGGGCGCCGCACGCCTAGATTTGAGGTCAAGCGGCGGGTGCAGCACTCGTCCCCCGAGGTCAGACACCCGCCGCTGCCACGACAACTGAACGGTCAGGAGAGGGACCATGGCTCTTACGGCACAGCGGACACACACCACCCGTCCTCGCCGACAGGGCCGCCGCCACCCTTTGGTGGCGACGCTGATGGCCCTTCCCCTGGCGGCCCTGCTCCTGCTGGTCTTCGACGGCTGGCAGACGGTGGCCACACAGGCGTCGTCCGTGGGAGCGATGCTGGGGCGCTGAGCGGCGACCCCAGGCCCGGAAGAGCGGTCCGGGCGGGGACATCCACCCATGAAACCCCGTGGGGACGGGGGTGCGACGGACGGCAAAGATGCCGGCGCAGCTGGGGAGCTGCGCCGGCATTGCTTTGCCTGCGGACCGTCGCGCCGGCGGAGCCCACGGCCGGGCGCAGCGGCACCCCGCAGGCGCGGGCGGGGAACCCCCGATACCCCGCCGGCGTGGGCGCGCGACACCTGGTACTCCGCAGGCGCGGGCGGGCGCACCTGGCACTCCGCACGCGTGGGCGCGCGACACCCGGTGCCCCCCTCCACCCCGGCCCGCCGGGAACCCGGCCCGGTGAACCCCCGTACCCTCACCGCAGCGCTGCCGCACCTCCCGGGGGACCCGTGACCACAGACGTACTGACCCAGCTGACCGCCGAGGTCAGAGCCGCCGCCCACCCCGACACCGACGCCGCCCCCTGCGCCTGCGCGACCACCACCCTCGCCCACCGTCCCGACGCCACGGTCCTGCGCCACGCGGACACGGTCGCCAAGGCCCACGCCCCCGGCACCGACCCCACCGCGCTCGCCCTCCGCCTGGCCACCGCCGCCCGCCTCCCGGACGTCTTCCTCCCGCCCCTCGCCCCGGCCGCCGCCTCCGTCGAGGGCCGCCCGGTCACCCTCTGGCCGTACGGCGCTCCCGTGGACCCCGAGGCCCCGGACAGCGCCCCCTGGGAGGCCGCCGCGGCCCTCCTCGCCCGGCTCCACCGCACTCCGCTCGCCTCGGCCTCACCCCCGATGCGCGGCCCCGAGAAGGCCGCTCTCGCGATGACCCGCCTGCGTGCCACGCTGGCGGCCTCGCGCCCGCACCCCGCCGCCCCGCCCCTCCTGCGCGCCTGGTCCGCGCTGCCCGCGTGGGCCCGCGCCGAGGCACCCGCGCCCGGTGATCAGCCACGCGCCCTGTGCCACGGTGACCTGCACCTCGGCCAGCTGGTCCGGCATCCGGCGCCGGACGGCCCGTGGCGGCTCATCGACGTCGACGACCTCGGCGTCGGGGTGCCGGCCTGGGACCTCGCCCGCCCCGCGTCCTGGTACGCCTGCGGCCTCCTCCCGCCCGACGCGTGGACCCGCTTCCTCGCCGCCTACCGCGCGGCCGGCGGCCCGGCCGTATCGGTGGGCGGCGACCCCTGGGCCGCGCTGGACGTCCCGGCCCGTGCGCTGACCGTCCAGACCGGCGCCCGGTACCTCGCGAAGGCCGTCGCGGCGGACCGTCCGCTGGACGAGGTCGAGCAGTCCCTGATCGACGCGTGTGCCCGAATGACCCGGTTATGACCCCCGGTGGCCCTGGAAACACCCTCTTCCCGGTCCGGTCGGCGCACGATTTCCCGACGTACGCTGCAACCGGCCGGGGCCGGACGGAGTCTGTCCCGGAAGAACGTGAAGCAGTCTTCACCGGCGAGGAGTTGAGCCGACCATGCAGTGTCCGAAGTGTCATGCGCCGATGCACACCTACAACCGCAACGGCGTCCAGATCGAGCAGTGCAGCGGCTGCCGGGGCATCTTCCTCGACTACGGCGAGCTGGAGGCGCTGACCCAGCTGGAGGCCCAGTGGGCGAAGCCGGTCCCGCCCGCACCGCAGCCGTACCCGGCGGCCCCGCCCGCCCCGGCCTGGGGCGCCCCGCACGGCGGGGGGCACGGCCATGGTCACTACGGCGGCCACGGACACCACGGCGGCCACCACAACAAGGGCTGGGCCCACATGCTCTTCTCCAGCTGAGCCCACGAAGAAGCCCCGGCCGCTCTGGGCGGCCGGGGCTCTTTGCGTGTGGACGATACTGGGATTGAACCAGTGACCTCTTCCGTGTCAGGGAAGCGCTCTCCCGCTGAGCTAATCGTCCTCGGGACCGGGATCCGAGGATCACGGGCGGTGCGTGCGCGATACTGGGATTGAACCAGTGACCTCTTCCGTGTCAGGGAAGCGCTCTCCCGCTGAGCTAATCGCGCGGGTCGAACCCGGTGGGGTTCCAGTGGACGATACTGGGATTGAACCAGTGACCTCTTCCGTGTCAGGGAAGCGCTCTCCCGCTGAGCTAATCGTCCTTGGAGGTGGAGACGGGATTTGAACCCGTGTAGACGGCTTTGCAGGCCGTTGCCTCGCCTCTCGGCCACTCCACCAGGAGTGTAGGGGATCGGGAAGACCCCTGTTTCCTTCGAGCGGACGACGAGGCTCGAACTCGCGACCTCAACCTTGGCAAGGTTGCGCTCTACCAACTGAGCTACGTCCGCCAGTCGTTTCGGTCCGCTCTCGCGTCCCGGCGACGTGTTGAACTCTAGCGGATTCCCGGGCCAGCACAAAAACGCGTTTACGCAGCGTGCTGCGCTGCGCCCGACGGACGAGGTGGTCAGGGGCCCCTCGGCGACACGCCCGGGTCACCCCGGGGACACCCGCCATAGACTCGACGACGTGCTCCATCTCCCTCCGCTCGCCCGGTTCGGCGGCCGTGTCGCCACCGGTCTCGTCGACGTCACCAGCGATCCCGAAGCCCTCGACTCGACCGGCTTCTGGGCCGTCTGCGCCGACTTCGAAGGCGGGCTGACCTGCGCACGCTTCCGTGACGTGCGCGAGGAGCCGGTGCCCGCGCCGGTGCCGGGGGCCTGGCGGGGGCCGGCCGCCGGTGACTGGTCGTCCTCCCTCGGCCGCCACGCGTACACGGCGGCGGTGCGGCGGATCCGTTCGCGCATCGCGGCCGGCGAGGTCTACCAGGCCAACCTGTGCCGGGTGCTGTCCGCGCCGGTCCACCCCGGTGCCGACGTGGACGCGCTGACCGCGCTGCTGGCCCGCGGCAACCCCGCGCCCTACGCCGGAACGATTCGGCTGCCCGCGTACGGCGTCGAGACCGCCACCGCCTCGCCCGAGCTGTTCCTGCGCCGCACGGGACGGACCGTGGAGAGCGGGCCCATCAAGGGCACCGGCCGTACCGAGGCGGACCTCCTGGAGAAGGACTACGCCGAGAACGTGATGATCGTGGACCTGGTCCGCAACGACATCGGGCGGGTCTGCGCCACCGGCAGCGTGACCGTCCCCGACCTGTGTGCCGTGGAGAAGCACCCGGGGCTGGTCCACCTCGTCTCCACGGTCCGCGGCGAGCTGCGCCCGGACACCGGCTGGTCCGAGCTGCTCACCGCGGCCTTCCCGCCCGGCTCGGTCACCGGCGCGCCGAAGTCGAGCGCGCTGCGGATCATCGGGGAACTGGAGACCGCCCCGCGCGGCCCGTACTGCGGTGGCATCGGCTGGGTGGACGCGGACCGGGGCGTCGGCGAGCTGGCCGTGGGGATCCGCACCTTCTGGATCGACCGCGCCGAGGGCATGCTGCGGTTCGGCACCGGAGCCGGGATCACCTGGGGTTCCGACCCCGAGGGCGAATGGCGGGAGACCGAGCTGAAGGCCGCCCGGCTGCTCGCGATAGCGTCGGGCACGTACGACATGACCGAAGGAGGTCTCGGGTGAGCATCTGGCTGGACGGCCGACTGCAGGACGTCGACACCGCGCGTGTCTCCGTCTTCGACCACGGACTGACCGTGGGCGACGGCGTCTTCGAGACGATCAGGGCGACCGACGGCAGGCCTTTCGCCCTCACCCGCCACCTGGAGCGGCTGACCCGTTCGGCCCGGGGCCTCGGCCTGCCCGACCCCGACCACGACGAGGTACGCGCGGCCTGCGCCGCGGTCCTGGCGGCCAACCCGATGCCGCTGGGTCGGCTGCGCATCACCTACACCGGCGGCCACGGCCCCCTCGGTTCCGACCGCGGCGCCCAGGGACCCACCCTGATCGTCGCTCTCGGCGAGACCACCCGCCGGCCGGACTCCACGGCCGTCGTCACGGTGCCCTGGACCCGCAACGAGCGCGGCGCGCTCACCGGCCTGAAGACCACCTCGTACGCCGAGAACGTCGTGGCCCTGGCCCGCGCCCACCAACACGACGCCACCGAGGCGCTGTTCGCCAACACGGTCGGGCAGCTCTGCGAGGGCACCGGCTCCAACGTCTTCGTCGTCCTGGACGGCGAGATCCACACCCCGCCGGTCGCCTCCGGCTGTCTGGCGGGCATCACCCGCGCCCTGACCGTCGAGTGGACGGGCGCCACGGAGACCGATCTGCCCATGGACGTCCTGGCGCGGGCGGACGAGATCTTCCTCACCTCCACCCTGCGCGACGTCCAGGCCGTGCACCGGGTCGACGACCGCGAACTCCCGGGCGCGCCCGGGCCGGTGACCGCCAAGGCGATGCGGATCTTCGACGAGCGGTCGGGGGAGGACCTGGATCCGTAGGGGGCCGGACTTTATTCGGCTGACGTGGGCGTCCCCAATGGGTAGAACACCCCTGATGACCACGACCCTGCGGCCGACCGAGCCGCTTCAGCGCAGCACCGACGGGACGCTGTCGCGCCGCTTCCAGGTGTGTGTGAACAGCCGGCCCGTCGGCACCCTCCACCTCGGCTCCTCGCGGCGCTTCGGCGTCCTGGGTGCCCGCATCACCGACCTGCGCATCGAGGAGCCCGACCGCCGCCGGGGCCGGGGGACGGTGGCCGCGCTCGCCGCGGAGGAGGTCGCGCGCGGCTGGGGCTGCCGCCAGATCGAGGTGGGAGTGCCCGCCGGTGCGGAGCCGGCCCTGCGCCTCGTACGGTCGCTCGGGTATGTGCTGCGCAACCGGGGCATGGAGAAGCGGCTCGGCGACACTCCGCCCGCACTGCCCGCGGGCAGCCGAAGCCGTGAGCTGACCGGGGCCGAGTACGAGGAGTGGCTCCCCCACGCCTTGGCGGCGTACGCGCGTGAGTGGCACGAGCGGGGCGTGCCCGAGGCTGAGGCATGGGAGAATTCGCGGCGCGACCACGCACGGCTGCTGCCGCAGGGCCTGGCCACGGAGGGCGTGCGGCTCAGTGTCCTGGAACACGAAGGGACGCGCGTCGGCGTCCTGTGGCTGGCCCTGCGGGCGGCGGACGCCTGGGTGTACCGGGTGGAGACCGACGCCGCCCACCGCGGTCAGGGGCACGGCCGCACCCTCATGCTGCTCGCCGAGGCCCAGGCGATCGCGGCCGGGAAGCGGGTCCTGGCCCTCAACGTGTTCGCCGGCAACACCCCGGCCGAGCGGCTCTACGAGTCGCTGGGGTACGTCACCGTCTCGTACTCCTTCTACAAGGACCTGATCTGACTGGCCTGACTCGTACTCCTGCTCCGAGGAGCTGGTCCGAGAGGCCTCACCCCTGTCCGGCCAGCAGCCGGTCCGCGATCTGCTCCACGCGCTCGCGCAGGCCCTCCTGGCTCTTGCCGCCGTCGAGGCGTTCCCCGTCGATGACATAGGTCGGGGTGCCGGTCACGCCGATGGCCTTGCCCTCGGCCTGGTCGGCGTCGACGATCAGGATGTGCCGCCCGTCGACCAGCGCCGTGTCGAACTCCTCGGCGTCCAGGCCCAGTTCCCGGGCCACCTCGACCAGGAACGGCTCGCCCGCGCGGTCCAGTTCCTCGACCCGGCCGAGCACCGCCTCGACGTACTCCCACCCCTTCCCCTGCTCCAGGGCCTCCTCGGCGGCCTGCGCGGCGGCGAAGGCGTGCTTGTGCTTCTCCAGCGGGAAGTGCCGCAGCCGCAGCTCCAGCCGGTCGCCGTACCGGGCACGCAGGGCACGGAGGTCGTCCAGCGCGCTGCGGCAGTCGGGGCACTGCAGTTCACACCAGACGTCCAGGACGGGGGTGCCGGAGGCGGGGGAGGAGTCGTTCATGCACTCCAGTCTTCCAGGCCGGGCTGCCTGGACCCAATCGGAACGGTGGGCGGGAGGCCGCCGACGGCGACGGTCCCGGTGGGCTCGGCCGCGGCGCCCCGCCGGTGGCCCTGCTGCCGTGTCTCGTACCAGGGGTGGAGGCGACCCGGACGGGACCCCGAGATGCCCCTGATTGTCAGGCCTGGGCATGGATCGCACGGGCCGGGCGGTGCACGATGGAAGGGGCGAAGCACGGCGCGTGGCTGTCGCTCGCCCTGCCGACCGAGCCCGCCAGGAGGACCGGATGATCGCCGAGACAGTCTGTTCCGCCGTGTCCGTGGCGGGCCTGGGCATCGCCGTGGTCACCGCCTATCGCAAGCGGTACCTGGCGGCGGCCCGGATCGCCGCCTACTCGCTGGTGCCCGTGGGTCTGGTGATGACGGGGGTGGTCGGCTGGCTGGCCGACACCGCGTTCAGTCCCACCGCCTGGGCGGGCTTCGGCGTGCTCGGCGTGGCCTGGGCACTGTTCGCCGCCACCCGTGCCGTGGAGCGCAGACGCGGCGGCAGTCGTGCCGAGCGGAAGGCGGCGGCCAGGGCCGGGCGGCAGGGCGCGGTCGCCCCCACCGCGTCCGCGCCGTCACTCGGTCCCGGCTCCCGTCAGGCCGCCCGACCCGCCGCGACGCCCCGCGCCGCGGGCTCCGGCGACGACTTCAGCGACATCGAGGCCATCCTCAAGAAGCACGGAATATGACCTCCGCGGCGACGGGCGACGAGCGGTGTGGGCAGCGCTTGGCCCTGTGCATATGACAGTCACATGAGGCATTGAAACGACACAGTGCGTCCGCGGCGCGCACAGAACCGTTCAGTGGATGAGCGGAGGCGAAACGGACATCATGGATTTCGGCGAACTACCGCCTATTCCGGGCGTGTTGATCGCCTACAGGGTGTCCGCTGGGTCATCATCGCCGCGAGATGCTGGACACGAAACAGAGCGAGGCCGCGCTGCCGGAGGACGAGCCGCGCGGGTGCCTCTTCGCCCTTTCCCAGCCACCGCTGATGATCTTCCTTGCGGTGATCGGGTGTCTACTCCTCATGGCCGCGCTGCACGACCTGCTGTGGCTGTGAGCCGTACCCGCCCGTCCCGGCGCCACCCGCCGGGACCGGCGTCGGCATCGACGCTCCCGCTCCGGGAATCACCCGGCGGCCTCCTTGCGGCGCGCCCGGTAGGCGGCGACATGCAGGCGGTTGCCGCAGGTCCGGCTGTCGCAGTAGCGGCGTGAGCGGTTGCGGGAGAGGTCGACGAAGGCGCGTCGGCAGTCCGGGGCCTCGCAGCGGCGCAGCCGCTCCTGCTCCCCGGCGACGACGAAGAAGGCGAGCGCCATCCCGCAGTCGGCGGCGAGGTGGTCGGCGACCGAGGCACCGGGGGCGAAGTAGTGCACGTGCCAGTCGTAGCCGTCGTGGTCCGTGAGCCGGGGTGTGGTGCCGGCGGCCGCGACCAGCTCGTTGATCATTCCCGCCGCCGCCCGGGCGTCCGGGGCGGCGAAGATCGCCGCGAACCGACCGCGGACCTTGCGCACGGCCGACAGATCGAACTCCGACAGCGTGCCGATATCGCTGATGTCGTGGCTTCGTACGAAATCCTGGAGGGCCGGGACGTCGGGCAGCCCGTCCACCGCCGAGCCGTCCTCCGGCGCGGTGTTCACCAGATCCACCACGGCGTCGAGGGAACACCGGGTGTCGTGGGTGATCAGCACGTTTCGCTCCCTGGCCTGAGGGTCGGGCGGGCGCCCGCCGATGGTGGCCGATGGTAGCGACATACGGAGGCCCCGCACCGTGCCCTGTCCCACTCGTGGCTCTCCGTAGAACGGTCACCACCTGGCGGAGGTTCCCGCGGAAGCGCGCGTGGACGGGCGCGTGGGTACAGCGGTGCCGCCCCGTGACCGATCACGGTGGCGGCGCCGGTGCTGCCGTATGCGGTTGTCCAGGCCCGAGCCGTCTCCCCGAGTGGACGGCGCCGGGCGGCTTTGGGGGGGACTCGCCCTAGCTCTCCGCCAGGATGTGCGAGAGCTCCTGATCGAGATCGAAGTGCCGGTGTTCCGTGCCGGGCGGCACGGCGGCGTCTGTTCGCTTCAGGAAGGACTCCAGGGCCCGCGCGGGGGCTTCGAGCAGGGCTTCCCCCTCGGGGGAGCTCAGGGCGATGCAGACGACGCCCTGACCGTGACTGCGGGACGGCCAGACGCGGACGTCGCCGGTGCCGGTGGGGCGGTGCAGCCCCTCGGCGAGGAGGTCGCGGGCGAACACCCACTCGACGGTTTCCTCGGCTCCGGTGTGGAAGGTGGCGTGCACGGCGTAGGGGTCGGCCGTGTCGTACCGCAGGCCTGCGGGGACAGGCAGGGAGGACTCGCTCGACACAACGAGGCGCAGGTGCAGCTCGCAGCTGACCGTGGTGTTCATAAGCGCCAGGGCCTTTCGCTCAGTGTGCGCTCGGGGATTCGCACGTCGGCGAAATCGACATGCCACCTACGGTGCCGTTGTAAACCCCTCTGAGTGTTTTGCGTGTGTTTACGTAACTCTTCCGGCCGAGAAGCCGAGCGTGATCTACGACCATTCCGGTGACCCGAATCGCTCAGGTAGGGTTTGGTCGTATGAATACGGGGAGTAACGAACCGGGCGAGGCCGCCGTGGTCTCGGACGGGAGCGAGGTGGACGGGACGACGGCCGGGGCGCGCGGTGAGCGGGGGCTCGGCTCGCGGGCGCCCGAGTTCGTCAAGGCGCGCCGGATGCTGCACCTGAGCTGGCAGGTCGGGGTCTTCGCGGTCGGCCTGGCGGTGGTGGCCGTGGGCATCGTCATGCTGCCGCTGCCCGGCCCGGGCTGGGTGGTCATCTTCGGCGGCATGGCGATCTGGGCGACCGAGTTCGTCTGGGCCCAGCTGGTGCTCCGCTGGACGAAGCGCAAGGTCACGGAGGCGGCACAGAAGGCTCTCGACCCCAAGGTGCGCCGCCGCAACATCACGCTGACGACGATCGGCCTGGTGATCGTGGCCGGCGGAGTCGGGATCTACCTCTCCCGGTTCGGCGTGGTCGTGCCGTGGAAGATCGAGGAGTGATCCGGCCGTAGGCCGCGCACCCCCGGCGACTGGTCGGGGGCACCCCCTGACATGGGGTAATGTTCTTCCTGTGCCCGGGCGATTAGCTCAGTGGGAGAGCGCTTCGTTCACACCGAAGAGGTCACTGGTTCGAACCCAGTATCGCCCACCCGGAACTGCGGCCCATCTGCGAATGAGCAGGTGGGCCGCAGTCGTGCGCCCGGACGCCCCCGGGGTCGGCGCCGTCCCTCGGGTGAGGCGCGTGGCCGGTTCGCGCGGAGACGGACGGCCCTCTCGCTCGCCACGCCGCACCGGCTCATGCGGCGCGCCCGGGCCGGTGCGGCGTGGCGAGCGACGGGCGGGGGGGGCGGGTGTGCGGGGGACCCGGGGGAGGGGCCCAGCTCGTCGGCGGTGGCGGAGACCACGCACGGTGTCCGGCTTCCCGGGTCTTCTGTCCGGTGCCCGGTGGGGCGGCCGAGGCCGACGGTGGTCGTAATCGTCGGAGGTGTGGTGGGGGAGGCGGCCGACCCGGAGAGCCGTCCGCCTCCTCCGCCCCCGGCCGCGTCACACCCGCGAACACCCGACGCCCCTCCGCGGCCCCCGCCCGCGCCTCCTCCGCGCCCCGCCGCCGCGCCCCCTCCGCGGCCTCGCCGCCCGCCCGCAGTCCGAACGTCGGCGGCCCCGCCTCGGAAGACCCCGCACGACCCCCGTCCTGCACCGGGCCGTCCGCCGACGCCGAGCCGTAACCCTCCCGCCGGTCGCACACTTGACGTTCGATCAGTCGACCGCGCGCTCCCCACCTGCGGTGTCCCCTGCCCTACGGGCGTCCCCCGGCGGTCGCGTGGGGCCTCCCGGTTGCTGCGGTCGCAAGAAATTCCTGTGCGAATCATTGACGCCTCACCGGCCCCTCCGTAACTTGTGCCAGCAAGCGCTTACTTGAAACGATTCATGCGAGCGGCGGCGACCGCTGCGGGGAGGGGCCCGACTGTGGGAACCAGCAGGAATGTGGAGAGGCGGACCATCCTGAAGGCGGCCGGGGCCTCGGCGGCCGCGCTCGGGCTCGCCGCGACCACCGGGTGTGGGGGCGGCAGCGGTTCTGGGGACGGGACAGTGACGATCCGTTACTCCTGGTGGGGTGCCGAGGAGCGCGCCAAGAAGATCAACCAGACCATCGCGCTCTTCGAGAAGAAGTACCCGAAGATCAAGGTCAAGACAGACTTCCAGACGTATGCGTCGTTCTGGGAGAAGTTCCAGACCCAGGCTGCGGGCGGAAATCCCCCGGACGTTTTCCAAAATGCCGTCACCTTTCTCCGGAAGTACGACAAGCGAGGAATTCTGCTCGATCTGAAGTCACAGGTTCAGGCCGGCAATCTGAGCCTGGATCACTTCCGGGCCGGCGTGACGAAGGTCGGCGAGGTCGACGGCAAGCAGGTCGGGATCCCCGTCGGTTCGAACACCATGGCGCTGGTCATCGACAAGAAGGTCTACGCGAAGGCCGGTGTCGAGCCGCACCCGGGCTGGACCTGGGACGACTACTTCAAGGCCCTGAAGACCATCCACGACAGGACCAAGGTCGCGGGGGACACGGGCTACTTCACGATCATGTACCTCTACGACCTCTACCTCCGCCAGAACGGCAAGGCCTTCTACACCTCGGACGGACTCGGCTTCGACAAGGCCGACCTGACGGAGTGGTGGACGGACGGCTACAACCGCGTCAAGGCGGGCATCGTCACCGACCCGAAGGTCGTCGCGCAGGACGCGCCCAAGTCCTCCCTCTCCGCCGGTCACGGCGCCTCGGAGTTCACCTGGGACAACTTCACCGTCCGCTACTCGGCGGAGGGCGGCAGCACCTACGGTCTCGCCCCGATCCCGACCATGGACGGCAAGCACACCGGGCAGTACCTCGCCTCCCTGATGCTCAGTGCCTCGGCCCGCACCGCGCACCCGAAGGAAGCCGCCCAGTTCATCGACTTCATGGTCCACGACCCCGAGGTCGGCAGGATCATGGGCTACGACCGGGGCATCCTCGCGAGCACCGAGCAGTACGCGGCCTACCAGCCGACGGACCCGGTCAACAAGGAGATCGCGCAGTACGAGGACGACACCGCCAAGGCCGGCGTGCTCGGCACGATCACCCCGCACCCCTCCGGTGCCGACACCATCGAGGCCGCGTTCCTGCGCATCGGGGGCGACCTCGGACAGGGCAAGACCAAGGTCACGGACGCGGTGAAGCAGTTCTTCACCGAGTCCGAGGCCGCCTTCCAGGCCTGATGGGATCTGCCGTGACGCTCGTCAAGGACTCCCCGCCCGCGGCTCGCGGGACGCGCTCGGCCGCCGCAGCCACCGTGCGGCGGCCGGGCCGCCGCCGCGAGAACCTCGCCGGCTACCTGTTCGTGTCCCCGTGGATCGCGGGCTTCCTGCTGCTGACCGCGGGCCCGATGATCGCGTCCCTGTACTTCGCGTTCACCGACTACAACCTCTTCAACACCCCGAAGTGGGTCGGGTTCGACAACTTCACCCGGATGTTCGACGACCCCCGCTGGCAGAAGTCGGTGGAGGTGACCGCGAAGTACGTGGTCATCGGCACCCCGCTGAAACTGCTGCTGGCACTCGGGGTGGCGATGCTGCTCGCCCAGAGCCGGCGCGGCCAGGCCTTCTACCGGGCCGCGTTCTACGCCCCCTCGCTGATCGGCGCGAGCGTCTCGGTCGGCTTCGTCTGGCGGTCGCTGTTCTCCGACGGCGCGGTGGTGGACCGTACCCAGTCCCTCTTCGGCTGGCACGTCGGTGGCTGGGTCGGCAACGCCGACTGGGTGCTGTACTCCCTGGTCGCGCTGACGGTGTGGCAGTTCGGCGCCCCCATGGTCATCTTCCTGGCCGGTCTCAAGCAGGTGCCCAGGGAGCTGTACGAGGCGGCCGCGATGGACGGTGCCGGGCCACTGCGCCGGTTCTGGAACATCACCCTGCCGATGATCTCCCCGGTGCTGTTCTTCAACGTGCTCCTGGAGACCATCCACTCCTTCCAGATCTTCGGCTCGGCGTACGTCGTCTCCAACACCCAGTGCGGCCCGGCCGACGCCACGCTCGTCTACACCTGCTACCTCTACGAGCAGGGCTTCAAGAACGCCCAGATGGGCTTCGCCGCCGCGATGGCCTGGATGCTGCTGCTCGCCGTCGCCCTGGTGACAGCCGTCCTCTTCTGGTCCCAGAAGAAGTGGGTGCACTACGAGGAGGACGCCCGATGAGCGCGATCACCACCAAGGTCACGGACGCGGTCGGCCGCAAGCGGACCGGATCCCTCGCCTGGCACATCGGCGCCCTGCTGATCCTGGCGGTCATCCTCTACCCGGTGGTCTGGGTGATCGGGGCGTCCTTCAAGCCCAGCAAGGACATCATCAACAGCCTCCAGCTGCTCCCGTCCCAGCCGATCCTGTCCAACTTCAAGGGTCTCGCCGACGGCATAGCGGACATCAGCATCTGGACGTTCTTCCGGAACTCCCTGTTCTACGCCGGGGGCGCCGTCGTGGGCGTGCTCGTCTCCTGCTCGCTCACCGCCTACGCGTTCGCCCGTATCCGGTTCGCGGGCCGCAACCTGCTCTTCTCCCTGATGATCGGCACCCTGCTGCTGCCGTACCACGTGCTGCTGATCCCGCAGTACGTGATGTTCCAGAAGCTGGGCTGGATCAACACCTACACGCCGCTGCTGATCGGCAAGTACCTCGCCACCGAGGCGTTCTTCGTCTTCCTGATGGTGCAGTTCATGCGGAACCTGCCGCGGGAGCTCGACGAGGCGGCCCGGCTCGACGGCTGCGGGCACCTGCGCATCTACTGGTCCATCGTGCTGCCGCTGTGCCGGCCCGCCCTCATCACCAGCGCGATCTTCACCTTCATCAACGCCTGGAACGACTTCATGGGCCCGCTGATCTACCTCAACGAGCCCGGCAAGTACACGGTCTCGCTGGGCCTGATGATGTTCCGCGACTCCGACGGCGTGGCCGCCAACTACGGCGGCATGATCGCCATGTCCCTGGTGGCGCTGCTTCCCGTGCTGCTGTTCTTCCTCGCCTTCCAGCGCTACCTGATCGACGGAATGGCGACCTCCGGACTGAAGGGCTGAGACCGTGGCCGACAACGTACGCGTGAAGCCCACCCCCCTGTCGGACCGGTTCGGTGTCTTCGCCGAGTGCCTGCTCACCGGCGTGTGGATCGCCGTCGCCTCGCTGGGCGTCGTCACCTGGCCGGCCGCCTTCGCCGCCGGTGCCCGGCATCTGCGCCGCCGCACCGGGCAGGTCGCCGGCGGCTGGCGGGAGTTCGTGAGCGACTTCCGGGCCGCGCTGCCCGGCGGCCGGCTGGTCGGGCTGGCCGGCTGGGCGGCGCTCGCCGTCGCCTGGGTGGACGTACGGGCGGTGCGCGCCGGGCTGCCCGGCGGGCCGCTCGTCGGGGCCGTCGGCCTGTTCGCGGTGATGGGCCTGGCGGTCGCGGGGCTGCGCGCGGCAGCCGTCTGGACGCCCGGCGACCGTTGGCGCGACCTGCTCGCGGCGGCCGGGCGCCGTACCGTCCTCGACCCCGGCGGATCCTTCCTGCTCGTCGGGGGAGCGGTCCTCCTGGTCTGCTCCGCCCTGCTCATCGCGCCGCTGGCGGTCCCGGTACTGGGTGCCGTCGCGGCGGCGGCCGTCGCCGTGGAGGAGCGCCACCGGCGCCGCCGCTGACCGGCCCCCAGGGGCGGCGCCCGACCGGCGTCGCACCCTTCTCTGTCATGCCCCTGACCATCTTGCACGCGCACGGAAAGGAAAGGCGGACCATGTCGCCCATCCCTCGCAGGTCCCTCCTCAAGGCGGCCGCCGTCGCCGGCGCCGCCGCCCAGTTCAGCTGGGCGCTGGGAACGAAGCAGGCGCAGGCCGCGCCCGGAGCCGAGGCCGCGGACGCGGACCCGGTGACCCTCGACTGGCTGGAGGACGGCGGCCTCGGAGCCGCGCCCGGCTCGACCGTCGGCGTGCCCTGGCCGAGGGGCGCGTTCCGGGAGGACCAGGCCTTCGCGGTCACGGACGAGGACGGCAAGGACGTGCCGGTCCAGTCCTGGCCCCTCGCCTACTGGCCGGACGGCTCCCTCAAGTGGACCGCCCACGCGGTGGGATCGGGCCACGGCAAGCTCACCCTCGCGGCGGGCGAACCGGCCGCGCCCGACAGGAAGGTCACCGTCGACACGACCGGCGGCACGATCGACGTGTCCACCGGCGTGATCGCCGTGAGGATCGGCAAGAACGGCGCCACCCTGATCAAGTCGGTCACCCGGGGGTCGACGGAGATCGCCAGGAACGGCAGGCTCGTCCTCATCCGCCAGCCCGAGGTCGAGGACGAGGACCAGGGCACGGTGAAGACCGAGCGCTTCGACGGCGCGATCGACTCCGTCACCGTCGAACAGGACGGGCCGGTCCGCGCGGTCGTCCGAATCGACGGAAAGCACCGCAAGGGAAACCGGAGGTGGCTGCCCTTCTCGATCCGGCTCTACTTCTACGCGGGCGCCGACTCCTTCCGCATGGTCCACACGATCACCTACGACGGCACCCAGGAGCCGGGCAGGGCGAGCGGCGACTTCATCCGCGGACTCGGGGTGCGCTTCACGGTGCCGATGCGCGACGAGGCGTACGACCGGCACATCCGGATCGGCGGCGAGGGAACCGGCCTGCTGCGGGAGGCGGTCCAGGGCATCACCGGACTGCGCCGCGACCCGGGCGCGGCCGTGCAGGCGGCCCAGTACGCGGGCCAGAAGCTCCCCGACCCGGCCACCTGGGACCAGCGCGTCACCACCCGCCTCCAATACATCCCGCACTGGGGCGACTACACCCTCTCCCAGCTCTCCGCCGACGGCTTCACCCTGCGCAAGCGCACGAAGAAGGGGTACGGCTGGATCGCGGCCGGCGGCGGCAGGCGGGCCTCCGGATTCGGTTACGTCGGCGGCGCGAGCGGCGGGTTCTCCTTCGGCCTCAGGGACTTCTGGGAGAAGTTCCCGGCCCAGCTCGACATCCGCGACGCCCACACCGACGAGGCCGAGGTCACCCTCTGGCTCTGGTCGCCCGAGGCCCAGCCGATGGACCTGCGCTTCTACCACGACGGCATGGGCCAGGACACCTACGCGAAGCAGCTCGAAGGCCTCAACATCACCTACGAGGACTACGAGCCGGAGTTCGGCACCCCCTACGGCATCGCCCGCACCTCGGAGCTGCTGTTCTGGGCCAACGAGACCACTCCGACACCCCAGGTGCTGGCCGACCAGGTCGAGGCCGTCCGAGTGCTCCCGCAACTCACGGCCCCGCCGCAGCAGTTGATCAAGGCAAAGGTCTTCGGTCCGGGCCTGTTCTCCGAACCCGACCGCTCCACCGCCGCCAAGGCGAAGATCGAGGACCACCTCGACTTCCTCTTCACCTACTACAAGGACCAGGTCGAGCAGCGCCGTTGGTACGGCTTCTGGGACTACGGCGACTTCATGCACACCTACGACACGGTGCGCCACCAGTGGCGGTACGACATCGGCGGTTACGCCTGGGACAACTCCGAGCTCTCACCCGACCTGTGGCTCTGGTACGCGTACCTGAGGAGCGGGCGCTCCGACATCTTCCGGTTCGCCGAGGCGCTCACCCGGCACACCGGAGAGGTCGACGTCTATCACATCGGCCAGTGGGCGGGACTCGGCACCCGGCACGGCGTGCAGCACTTCGCGGACAGCGCCAAGCAGCAGCGCATCTCCAACACCACCTACCGGCGCTTCTACTACTTCCTCACCGCGGACGAACGCGTCGGCGACCTCATGGCCGCCAACGTCGACTCCGACGAGACCTTCCTCGTCCTCGACCCGCAGCGCAAGGTCCGCACCGACCCCTACACCCCCGACCGGCACGCCCTGTCCATCGGCTTCGGCACCGACTGGAGCGGCCTGGTGTCGGCCTGGCTGACCGAGTGGGAACGCAAGGGTCCCAAGTGGGAGAAGGCCAGGGCGCGCGTCCTGTCGACCATGGAGGGCATCGCCGCCCAGCCCAACGGCTTCGTGCAGGGCAGCGGTCTGTACGACCTCGACACCGGCAGGTTCGCCACCGCCGCCACCCCGGTGGTCTCCGTCTCCCACCTCTCCGCGGTCTTCGGCCTGAACGAACTCTGCGCCGAACTCATCTACCTGGTCGACATGCCGGAGTTCAACGAGGCGTACTTCGACTACTGCCGCTACTTCAACGCCACCAAGGCCGAACAGGCGGCGCGCTACGGCTCCAACTTCGGCACCCTGCTGCTCTTCCAGGGCCACTCCCGGCTCGACGCGTACGCGGCCGTGCAAACGGGCGACGAGGCCCTCGCCAAGCGCGCCTGGACGAAGTTCTACGGCTCCGACGGGTACACGGAGTCCTCGCCGTGGAAGACCGAGCCGCTCTCCGGCCCGGTCGCCCTCGTCGCGGGCAGCGAGGCGAGCTGGGTGTCCTCCAACGACACCGCGCTGTACGGGCTCGCGGCCATCGAGAACCTGGCCCTGCTCGGCGACAGGATGCCCTCGTAGGCAGCGGTGGGGGAGCGCCGTCGCACGGGCGGCGGCGCTCACGCCCCCGAGTGTGGTACGGGTCACTTCTCAGGGCATGAGTACGCGTACTCAGACCCCGGCACACGGGCAGACTCCGCCCATGGACCGCAACCACTACCGCTTCCTCAGCCGCTGGCCGCTGCCCTTCGGGACCGCGGCCGTCTACCGGGCACTCGAACGGGTCGAGGACTACCCGCACTGGTGGCCCCAGGTGCGCTCGGTCACCCGCGTGGACGACACCACGGGCGTCATCACCATCCGTTCCGTCCTGCCGTACGACATCACCTTCACCGCGCGCGAGACCCGGCGCGATCCGCAGGCGGGCGTGCTGGAGACCGGTATGACCGGCGACATCGAGGGCTGGGCCCGCTGGACGGTCGTCGCCGACGGCGCCGGCGCGCTGGCCCGCTACGAGCAGGTCGTGGACGTCCACAAGGCACTGCTGCGGCGGCTGGCCGTCCCCGGGCGGCCGCTCTTCCGTGCCAACCACCGGCTGATGATGCGGTCGGGACGGCGCGGACTGCTCGGGCACCTGCAAGCGGTTTGAACGAAACCCACAGCTCCCTGTATCGTTCACTGCGTTCCCGGGCGATTAGCTCAGTGGGAGAGCGCTTCGTTCACACCGAAGAGGTCACTGGTTCGAACCCAGTATCGCCCACCACCGGGAAGGCCGGTCCGCCTGTGCGGACCGGCCTTTTTCGCGTCGGTCCTCAGGCCGCCGCCGGCAGTTCCGGCCGCAGCGGCCAGTCCTGGTTCACCGTCTCCGGTGTGCCGCTGCGGGTGAACCAGGCCTGCAGGCCACGGGCCTGCGCCGCGTGCCAGGTCGTCTGCAGCGTGTGCAGCTCGGCCGGGGTCAGACGCTCCAGGCGGCTCGCGAAACGGCGGCCCAGCGCCCGTACCACCTCCAGGGCGGCGAGCGCGTCCGCGCCCGCGTCGTGCGCGCCCTGAAGGGTCACCTCGTAGTGCGCGCACAGGTCGGTCAGGGTACGGCGGCCCTTGCGGTAGCGGTCCAGATGCTTGTCCAGGACCCGGGGATCGAGGACCAGCAGGGGGCTCGCCTCGAACCAGCGGTCCAGCGAGGACGCCCGATGGCGGCGCAACTCGCGGTCCAGGAGGGTCAGGTCGAACGGCGCGTTCATCACCACCAGCGGGCGGTGCATCGCCGCGTGCCCGGCCAGCTCCTCGGCTATCTCGTGCATCACCGGCGCCGGCCAGCGGCCGTTGCGCTGCAGGTGTTCGTCGGTCAGCCCGTGCACCGCCGTCGCCGCTTCCGGCACCGGCACGCCCGGGTTCACCAGCCAGCGGACCACCCTCGGCCGGGTGCCCGGGGCGTCCTGGACGACGACGGCGGCCGACACGATCCGGTCGGTCTCGACGTCGACGCCCGTGGTCTCCGTGTCGAAGGCCGCCAGGGGCCCCTCGTACCAGCACGTCATGCCTACACAACTCCTCGTTCACCCACGGCAGCTGACGTTCCGTCTTCTGCCCGTTTGGTGATACCCGGGCCGTTTGCGACGTACGCCGGAAGGACACAACAGGAGTGCGGGTCTTTGCAGTTCAGCGGCCCGCCACGGGGAAACTCTTGGCTGGGAAGGCTGTTGGTCATGGCGATAGCGCAGCCCGAACGGGGCGGGCTGCTGCCCGAACGTACGGGCCCCCTTCGCGGCACACTCGCCACCACCGCCTGCATGGAGACACTGCAGGTGGGATATCTGCACGCCGTCGCGGCGGCGGCCGGCTGCTCGCTGTCGCAGCCGTTCCCGGACAACGGCATCGACTGGCACGTCAGCCACGGCTCGCCGGGGCACACCGTCGACGACGAGGTGACCATCAAGGTGCAGCTCAAGTGCACCTACCAGATAGCGCCCAACCCGCCGGGACGTTTCTTCTCCTTCACGCTCGACAACGACCACCTGCGCAAGCTCGCCCGCACACCGGTGTCGGTGCACAAGATCCTCGTGGTGATGCTGGTGCCGCGATCCCAGGACGACTGGCTGCGCGCCAGCCACGACCGGCTCGACCTGCGGCACTGCTGCTACTGGGTCAACCTGGCGGGGCACCCGGTCACCGGCCGGCACCGGACCACCGTGCGGGTCCCGACCTCGCGCATCTTCGACGACCGGGCGCTCTGCGAGATCATGACGCGGGTCGGGACGGGAGGCAGACCATGAGGCACCGTCCGTACGAGGAGCCGCTGCGGGAGGTCAGGCCGCATCCCGACGATCTCCATCGGCCCCACTGGGACCGTCCCCCCGAGCCCGCCGAGGTCGACCCCGCCGTGCTCGGCGCCCTGCTGCGCCGGCACGGCTGGGTACGGCGCGGGGGTGCGCCGGGGCGCTACGGCCGTTGGACCCCACCCGGGCCGGGCAGCACCGGCACCAGCCTGCTGGTACCCGAGAGCCGCGCCTTCCCGGACAGTGACGACCTGCTCGGGGAGGCGCTCACCGCTCTGGTGCGCAGCGGGACGCCCGCGGCCCGCGAGGTACTGGTCGGGCTCGCCGTGCCCAGCGACGAGATCCGCTGGTGGCGGGACGTGCCGAACGGGCCCGCGGACGCCGCGTCCTGGACCGCCGAGGAGCAACTGCGCACCGCCGCCCGGGGGACCCTGCTGGCCGGCGCGCTCGCCACCCGGGCGCGAGCCGGGTACTACGGCGCCCGGCACAAGCGGGCCGCCGCGGCCATGCTGGAGTCGGTGCTGGTCGGCTCGGCGGAGGGCGGCCGCGGCCTGACCGCCTTCCTGCCCGTCGGTACCGGCCGCCCGCTCGCCGTACGCCTCCACCAGGCCCTGTACGCCGCCCGCGAGGCCATCGACTACCAGCGGGCCACCGGCGGCATGGACGCCTTCGACGGCGCCGTCGAGGCCGGCGTCAGCCGGGAACTCACCGACGCCCTCGTCACGCTCGTGCGCGGTACCGAAGGCGCTCGCGTCTCGGTGGACTGGGCGCCGGGCGCCGGAGTGCCCGAGGACTGCGCGTCGGCCCTGGACCCCGTCGAGTTCTCACCCGGCGACCTGCCCGTGCTGCGCGAGGCCGGCGCCCGTTACCTGCGCGAAGAACCCTCCGTCGCGGTCCGGCTCACCGGAACCGTGGTCCGGATGCGCCGCTCGGAGCCGCGCGGCGAGGGCGCGGTACGGCTGCGGGTGATCGCCGGCGCCGAGGTGCCGTACGTGCGGGTCACCCTCGACGAGGAGGACTACCGCATCGCCGGCCAGGCCCATCTCGTCGGACTCCCGGTGCGGGTGCACGGCCGGCTGGAGAGCCGGGGCGGCTTCCGGCGGCTGTCCGGCGCCACGGGGGTGGTACCCGTACAGGTGGACGACGAGGAGCGGGACAGCCTGGTGAAGTCGCTCCAGGAGAACCTGGACTTCTTCGAGGAGGCCTGCACCGGGGACGACTGCGACTGACGGCGCACTGTCGGTAATCGTTGCACTGTCGGTAATCGTTTTTCGGTCGGCGGGGCCGGGTCGGTACGATCCGGTATTGCGCGCGCTCCTGGTACGGCGCCCGCATCCGCCTTCAGTCAGGAGAGACCGGTGTCAGACGTCCGTGTGATCATCCAACGCGATTCCGAGCGGGAAGAGCGCGTGGTGACGACGGGCACTACGGCCGCCGAGCTCTTCGCCGGCGAGCGTGCGGTCATCGCCGCGCGGGTGGCCGGGGAGCTCAAGGACCTCGCGTACGCGCCCGCCGAGGGCGAGGTCGTGGAGCCGGTGGAGATCTCCTCCGAGGACGGTCTCAACATCCTGCGGCACTCCACCGCGCACGTCATGGCCCAGGCCGTCCAGGAGATCTTCCCGGAGGCCAAGCTGGGCATCGGCCCGCCGGTCAAGGACGGCTTCTACTACGACTTCGACGTCGACAAGCCGTTCACGCCCGAGGATCTCAAGGCCATCGAGAAGAAGATGCAGGAGATCCAGAAGCGCGGGCAGCGCTTCTCGCGCCGCGTGGTGACCGACGAGGCGGCCCGCGAGGAGCTGGCGGACGAGCCGTACAAGCTCGAACTGATCGGCCTGAAGGGCTCGGCGTCCTCGGACGACGGCGCTGACGTCGAGGTCGGCGCCGGTGAGCTGACGATCTACGACAACCTGGACGCCAAGACCGGCGAGCTGTGCTGGAAGGACCTCTGCCGCGGTCCCCACCTGCCCTCCACCCGCCTGATCCCGGCGTTCAAGCTGATGCGCAACGCGGCGGCGTACTGGCGCGGCAGCGAGAAGAACCCCATGCTCCAGCGCATCTACGGCACCGCCTGGCCCTCCAAGGACGAGCTGAAGGCGTACCTGGACTTCCTCGCCGAGGCCGAGAAGCGCGACCACCGCAAGCTGGGCAACGAACTCGACCTGTTCTCCATCCCGGAGCAGATCGGCTCCGGCCTCGCCGTCTTCCACCCCAAGGGCGGCATCGTCCGCCGAGTGATGGAGGACTACTCGCGCCGCCGGCACGAGGAGGAGGGCTACGAGTTCGTCTACACCCCGCACGCCACGAAGGGGAAGCTCTTCGAGACCTCCGGGCACCTGGACTGGTACGCCGACGGCATGTACCCGCCCATGCAGCTCGACGAGGGCGTGGACTACTACCTCAAGCCCATGAACTGCCCGATGCACAACCTGATCTTCGACGCGCGCGGCCGCTCCTACCGTGAACTGCCCCTGCGCCTCTTCGAGTTCGGGACCGTGTACCGGTACGAGAAGTCCGGTGTCGTGCACGGCCTGACCCGGGCCCGCGGCTTCACGCAGGACGACGCGCACATCTACTGCACCAAGGAGCAGATGGCGGAGGAGCTCGACAAGACGCTCACCTTCGTGCTGAACCTGCTGCGCGACTACGGCCTCACCGACTTCTACCTGGAGCTGTCCACCAAGGACCCGGAGAAGTTCGTCGGCTCCGACGAGGTCTGGGAGGAGGCCACCGAGACGCTCCGCGCGGTCGCCGAGAAGCAGGGCCTCCCGCTCGTCCCCGACCCGGGCGGCGCCGCCTTCTACGGCCCGAAGATCTCCGTGCAGGCCAAGGACGCCATCGGCCGCACCTGGCAGATGTCGACCGTCCAGCTGGACTTCAACCTGCCCGAGCGCTTCGACCTGGAGTACACCTCCGCCGACGGTTCCAAGCAGCGTCCGGTGATGATCCACCGCGCCCTGTTCGGCTCCATCGAGCGGTTCTTCGCGGTCCTCCTGGAGCACTACGCGGGCGCCTTCCCGGCCTGGCTCGCGCCGGTCCAGGCGGTGGGCATCCCGATCGGGGACGCGCACGTCGACTACCTGCACAGGTTCGCCGCCGAGGCGAAGAAGAAGGGCCTGCGGGTCGAGGTCGACGCCTCCTCGGACCGGATGCAGAAGAAGATCCGCAACGCCCAGAAGCAGAAGGTGCCCTTCATGGTCATCACGGGCGACGAGGACATGGCGGCCGGTTCGGTCTCCTTCCGCTACCGCGACGGCTCGCAGGAGAACGGCATCCCGTTCGACGAGGCCATCGCCAAGATCGTGAAGATCGTCGAGGAGCGGACCCAGGTCTGATCCCGGCCGGTCGCGCGGGCCCCCGGGGATCAGCTCTCCGGGGGCCTCTCCTCTTCCTCGCCCAGGGAGAACCGCTGCAGCATCCAGGACGAGAACGAGCCCGTGACCGTACCCAGCAGCGCCAGGCCGCAGGCCATCAGCCCCACGGCGATGAACCGCCCCAGGGTGGTGACCGGGACGTAGTCGCCGTACCCGACGGTGGAGAGGGTCGAACAGGTCCACCAGAGGGAGTCGCCGAAGGTGCGGATCGTGGCGTTCGGGGCCGCGCGTTCGGCCTGGTAGACGGCGAGCGCGCCGGAGAACCCCAGCAGCGAGATCGACAACCCCGAATAGGCCGCCACGCGCGCGTGCAGCCCCAGCCGGGGCTCACCGCGCCGTCGCTGGATCGACTCGTAGGTCCGTACGACCTGCACCGGGCGCAGCAGGGGCAGCGCCAGCACGACGGTGTCCAGCCAGTGCCGCCGTACGAACCCCGGCCCCTCGCCACTGAGCCGCCAGCGCACCGCGTAGTCGACGGCGAACACCGCCCATGCCGCGTACATCAACGCCAGGAAGAAGGCGTGCGCGGCCTCCGGCAGCCCCGGCAGCAGGACGTGCATCGCGTACGCGCCCAGGAAGACCAGCGACGCGGTGACGAGCGGCAGATCGGTCCGCCGTTCCCAGTCCGCCAGCCGGCTGTCTTCGTCCATCCGCCCAGCTTCGCCGCCGATCGCCTCGGCCCGGCCCCGGCGACACGCCGCGAACGGGCGAAGCCATATGCTGCCTAGCATGACGAGTGAGCCGGAACAGCAGATCGGAGTGGGGACGCAGGACGCGTTCCAGCGCCTGTGGACACCCCACCGGATGGCCTACATCCAGGGTGAGAACAAGCCGACCGGCCCAGGCGCCGACGACGGCTGCCCCTTCTGCTCGATCCCGGCCAAGTCGGACGAGGACGGACTGATCGTCCGGCGCGGTGAGCACGTCTACGCGGTGCTCAACCTCTACCCGTACAACGGCGGACACCTGATGACGGTCCCGTACCGCCATGTCGCCGACTACACGGACCTGACCGGGCCGGAGACCGTGGAACTCGCCGAGCTGACCAAGCAGGCCATGACCGCGCTGCGCACCGCGTCCGGCGCCCACGGCTTCAACATCGGCATGAACCAGGGCACGGTGGCGGGCGCGGGCATCGCCGCCCATCTGCACCAGCACATCGTCCCGCGCTGGGGCGGCGACACGAACTTCATGCCGGTGGTGGGCCACACCCGGGTGCTCCCGCAGCTGCTGGCGGACACCCGCACGATGCTGGCGGAGGCATGGCCGGCGAGCTGACCCCTGCCCCCGCCCCGCTCGCTACGCGTCGTACGTGTCCGCCTTCTTCGGCGCGGCGTCCTGCACCGACCCGCTGAGCACCGACGCGCGGCTGCTGAACTTGTCGATGTCGACGTCGTGCTCCTTGAGCACCCGCAGCGCCGCCCGGTGCACGGCCCGCAGTATCGGCGTGGCCGCGCGCAACGCGTCGTCGGCCATGAAGCGGTGCTTCCAGGGCTGGTCGGCCCACGCGTGCCGCAGGCCGAACGGCTCGGGCAGACCTATCGAGCCGCCGAGCCACTTCAGCAGCGGCGGATACCAGCTGACGGTGGCCCGCGCGCTCAGCCGGACCACCTCGTCCGGGGTGACCAGCGGCAGCTTGACGGTCCGCGTCTCCCAGAACCGCACGGTCTTGGCGACCGTCTTCGTGGGCGCCTCGGGCTTGACGCTGAACAGGCCGTTGACCGGACCGAGGGCGTGCCCGGTGACGTCGATCCGCAGGGTCTCCTTGAGCACGGTCACGGTGGCCATCATCGTGATGATCAGTTCGCCGTTCCACAGGTGCGGCCACTGCACGCCCAGGTAGTGCCGGTCGCCCTTGTCGAAGTGGTTGTTGTTGCAGATGTCCTCGACGTCCTTGGGCCCCACCTTGTAGTCGGTGCCCTCGGGCCGGGACACCTCCTTGGCGCCCTCCCCGACATGGGTGACGATCCAGTGTCTGACCTGGGGTTCCGGGAAACCGCCGGTCTTCAGGTGCTGCCGGTGCAGCACGCTCAGTTCCTTCTCGATCTCCCGCACGACCGTCCAGGCCCGGAACTCGTGGACGCCCTTGACCGGGTCGAGCGGGACCAGTTCCTCCGCGAGGTGCCAGGAGCCCCAGCGGGTGCCCATGCCGAGTATGCCCTTGGGGCCGGCGTAGAAGACCGAGTTGGACTGCTGCTCGGCGCTGAGCCTGGCCAGCGACTGCCGCAGCTGCTCGGCGGCGGCCTGGTCGGGGCTGGTCGGCACGGCCTCGGGCACCTTCGCGCCGACGCTGCCCCCGGACAGCAGCCCGTCCCAGGCGGCGCGCAGGTCCTGCGCGGTCCGCTCGCACAGCCGTTTGGCCAGGTACCAGCCGACGACGGGGAGCACCACGCAGCCGCGCGCGTACCACCCCCAGAAGCCGCCGAACGGCATCTTGATCATGAACAGCACCGCGAGGACGCCGACGGCGGCCAGCAGCGCGCTGCCGAGCCCGGAGACCCGCTTGTTGTCCGCCTTGAGCATGGTCGCCCGGAGCTGGAAGACGAGCAGGAAGAGCAGCAGGCCGGGCAGGAACAGCACACCGCACACGAACATGACGGCGGTCAGCCGCTGGTCGCGTTCCTTGCGGATGCGGTTGGCGGCGAGGCAGTGCTCGACGACCACCTGGGGTTCGCTGCCGAAGGACTGGATGAGCGGCTTGCGGCCGACGCCCAGCATGCGGTCGATGATCGCCTGCGAGTACGCCTCACCGAAGTTCGGCCGGAAGATCTTCGCCCACCTGCGGCCCTCGTTGACCGTGGACCTGTGCCATTCGTTGTCGGCCTTCTTGATCTCCTCCATGGGTGTGTCCCGGTAGGCCGCCGACGCCAGGGCATAGGTCGGGGCCTGCGCCTCGCCGCCCGGCCTCGGTACCTGTGGCCCGAAGAAGTCCTCGAAGCTCATTCCCGCCCCCACTTGCCGCCGTCCCGCTCCTGCGGCCTTCCCGACTTCCGTACTCCGCACACCTGTTGATCAAGTACTCAGAGTATCCCCAGCCACCGACAACCGTCGGCGGACGGCCGAAGCCGCCCGCCGAACGCCCTGTTGTCGATCGTGTGGCCGATTTACGAGGCTTCTTTCACCTGTTCGCGAATCTTCTCGGCGACCTGTGGCGGCATCGCCTCGTGCCGCGCGTAGGAGCGGCTGAAGCGGGCCGTGCCGTGCGAGAGGGACCGCAGGTCGACCGCGTACCTGCCGATCTCGAACTCGGGCACCTCGGCCTTGATGAGGGTGCGCCCTCCGCTGGTCTGCTCCGTGCCCAGCACCCGGCCGCGCCGTCCGGACAGGTCACTCATCACCGCGCCCACGTAGTCGTCGCCGACCAGCACGGACACCTCGGCCACCGGTTCCAGGAGATGGATCTTGGCGTCCGCGGCCGCCTCCCGCAGCGCCAGCGCGCCGGCCGTCTGGAAGGCGGCGTCGGAGGAGTCCACCGAGTGCGCCTTGCCGTCGAGCAGGGTGACCCGTACGTCGACCAGCGGGTAGCCGGCGGCGACCCCCTTGGCGGCCTGCGCCCTGATGCCCTTCTCCACCGACGGGATGAACTGCCGGGGCACCGCGCCGCCGACCACCTTGTCGACGAACTCGATGCCCGAGCCGCCGGGCAGCGGTTCCACCTCGATCTCACAGATCGCGAACTGCCCGTGCCCGCCCGACTGTTTGACGTGCCGGCCGCGTCCGGCGGCCTTGCCGGCGAAGGTCTCCCGGAGCGACACCCTGTGCGGTACGACGTCGACCTGGACGCCGTAGCGGCTGCGCAGTCGCTCCAGGGCGACGTCCGCGTGCGCCTCGCCGAGGCACCACAGCACCACCTGGTGGGTGTCCTTGTTCTGTTCGAGCCGCATGGTCGGGTCCTCGGCGACCAGCCGGGCGAGCCCCTGCGAGAGCTTGTCCTCGTCGGCCTTGCTGTGCGCCTCGATGGCGAGCGGCAGCAGCGGGTCGGGCATCTCCCACGGCTCCATGAGCAGCGGGTCGTCCTTGGCCGAGAGCGTGTCCCCGGTCTCCGCGCGGCCGAGCTTCGCCACGCAGGCGAGATCACCGGCGATGACGTGGGTGACGGGCCGCTGCTGTTTGCCGAACGGGGTGGACAGCGCGCCGATCTTCTCGTCGACGTCGTGGTCCTCGTGGCCCCGGTCGGCCAGCCCGTGCCCGGAGACGTGCACCGTCTCGTCCGGGTGCAGGGTGCCGGAGAAGACCCGCACCAGCGAGACCCGGCCGACGTAGGGGTCGGAGGCGGTCTTCACCACCTCGGCGAGCAGCGGACCGGCGGTGTCGCACGGCTTGATCTCGCGCGGCTCGCCGTCGACCGTGGTGACCCCGGGTGTGGGGTGCTCGAACGGCGTCGGGAAGCCGCCGGTGACCAGTTCCAGCAGTTCCACCGTGCCGAGCCCCTGGCGGGCGCCCTCGGCCGCGGGGGCGGCGGCCAGCACGGGGAAGAAGGTGCCGCGGGCGACGGCCCGCTCCAGATCCTCGATCAGCGTCTTGAGGTCGATCTGCTCGCCGCCCAGATAGCGGTCCATGAGCGTCTCGTCCTCGCTCTCCGAGATGATCCCCTCGATGAGCCGGTTGCGGGCCTCGTCGATGTCCGGGAGCCGGTCGGGCCCGGGCTCGGACTCCTTGCGCTCCCCGGAGGAGTAGTCGAACAGCTTCTGCGTGAGCAGTCCGACCAGACCGGTCACCGGTGCGTGCCCGTCCGGCCCCTGCGGGCCGTGCAGCGGCAGGTAGAGCGGGAGCACGGCGTCGGGGTCGTCGCCGCCGAAGGCCTCGGCGCACACCCGGGTCATCTCCTCGAAGTCCGCGCGGGCGGCCTCCAGGTGCGTGACGACGATCGCCCGCGGCATCCCGACGGCCGCGCACTCCTCCCACACCATCCGGGTCGAGCCGTCCACCCCGTCGGAGGCCGAGACGACGAAGAGGGCCGCGTCCGCCGCGCGCAGACCGGCCCTCAGCTCGCCGACGAAGTCGGCGTACCCCGGGGTGTCCAGGAGGTTGATCTTGATTCCGTTCCAGTCGACCGGTACCAGCGACAGCTGTACGGAGCGCTGCTGCCGGTGCTCGATGTCGTCGTAGTCCGAGACGGTGCCGCCGTCCTCCACGCGGCCCGCCCGGTTCACCGCTCCCGCGGTCAGCGCGAGAGCCTCCACCAATGTCGTCTTGCCCGCTCCGGAGTGGCCGACCAGCACCACATTCCGTACGGACGCGGGGTGGTCGGCCGCCGTAGCCCTGCCGGCGGCTCCGGGGTGTTCCTTGACCTTGTCGCCCATGGTTTTGCCTCCCGTGCACGGTGAGGTCTCTGGGCGCGGGCAGGCCGGGCCGCGTGCGGTGGCGGCTCCGACGACGCCCGCGGTCATTCGAGCTTTCCACTCCTGTCACGGTGCGTCCATACGAAGGACGCGATCGTGCCCGAGCGGCCCCGGCGGCCCTGGCCGCGGGGGCCGTCCGCGAGTGCCCGCCCGTCGCACACACGCGCGCGTGGCTACGATGGGCCAGCCGGGGTGGCCAGCAGGGGCCGCACGGCGCAACGACCGTCGGGAAGGCCATGCTGAACAAGTACGCGCGTGCATTCTTCACGCGTGTCCTCACACCGTTCGCCGCGTTTCTCATCCGCCGGGGCGTGAGCCCGGACACGGTCACGCTCCTCGGCACGGCCGGAGTGGTCGCGGGCGCACTGGTCTTCTTCCCCCGGGGCGAGTTCTTCTGGGGCACGATCGTGATCACGCTGTTCGTGTTCTCGGACCTGGTCGACGGCAACATGGCCCGCCAGCTGGGCCGCACCAGCCGCTGGGGCGCCTTCCTCGACTCCACCCTGGACCGGGTCGCCGACGGCGCGATCTTCGGCGGCTTCGCCCTCTGGTACGCGGGCACCGGTGACAACGACGTCCTGTGCGCGGTCTCGATCTTCTGCCTGGCCAGCGGCCAGGTGGTGTCGTACACCAAGGCGCGCGGCGAGTCCATCGGACTGCCGGTCGCCGTCAACGGGCTCGTGGAGCGCGCCGAGCGGCTGGTCATCTCGCTGGTGGCGGCCGGTCTGGCCGGATTCCACAAGTTCGGCGTCCCGGGCATCCAGATCCTGCTCCCGATCGCCCTGTGGATCGTCGCCGTGGGCAGCCTGGTCACCCTGGTGCAGCGGGTCGTCACCGTGCGCCGCGAGTCCGCCGAGGCGGAGGCGGCGGCCGAGGGCGAGCGGGCCTCGCACGGCACGGAGGCCACCCAGTGACCGCCGCGGAGCGGCTCACCGACGCCCTGTACGGAATGGGCTGGGGCACCGTCAAGAAGCTCCCCGAGCCCGTCGCGGTGCGCCTCGGCGACTCCCTCGCGGACCTCGCCTGGAAGCGGCGCGGCAAGGGCGTGCGACGGCTCGAATCGAACTACGCGCGCGTGCTGCCCGACGCGGGCCCGGAGCGGCTGCGCGAACTCTCCCGGGCGGGCATGCGGTCGTACCTGCGCTACTGGATGGAGTCCTTCCGGCTCCCGGCCTGGAGCGAGCAGCGCGTCCGGGCCGGTTTCGCCCCCAAGGACCTCCACCACCTCACCGACGGCCTCGCCTCCGGCCGGGGCGTGATCATCGCGCTGCCGCACCTGGCCAACTGGGACCTCGCGGGCGCCTGGGTCACCACCGAGCTGAAGACCCCGTTCACCACGGTCGCCGAACGACTCAAGCCGGAGACCCTCTACGACCGGTTCGTCGCCTACCGCGAGGGCCTCGGCATGGAGGTCCTCCCGCACAGCGGCGGCTCCGCCTTCGGCACCCTGGCCCGCAGGCTCCGCGACGGCGGCCTGGTCTGTCTGGTCGCCGACCGCGACCTGTCCGAGTCCGGCGTCGAGGTCGACTTCTTCGGTGCCGCCGCCAGGATGCCCGCGGGCCCGGCCCTGCTCGCCCAGCAGACCGGCGCCCACCTGCTCCCCGTGACGCTCTGGTACGACGACACCCCCGTCATGAAGGGGCGCGTCCACGCCCCGATCGAGGTGCCCGAGTCAGGTGACCGGACCTCGAAGACGTCTGTCATGACACAGGCGCTGGCCGACGCCTTCGCCACCGGGATCGCCGACCATCCGGAGGACTGGCACATGCTCCAGCGGCTGTGGCTCGCCGACCTCGACCCCACGAAGGGACCGTCGTGAGGATCGGCATCGTCTGCCCGTACTCCTGGGACGTCCCCGGTGGCGTCCAGTTCCACATCCGTGACCTCGCCGAGTACTTCATCCGCCTCGGCCACGACGTCTCCGTGCTGGCCCCCGCCGACGACGACACCCCGCTGCCGCCGTACGTCGTCTCGGCGGGCCGTGCGGTCCCGGTGCCCTACAACGGCTCGGTGGCCCGGCTCAACTTCGGCCTGCTGTCCGCCGCGCGGGTGCGCCGCTGGCTGCACGAGGGCGCGTTCGACGTGGTCCACATCCACGAGCCGACCTCGCCCTCCCTCGGCCTGCTGACCTGCTGGGCGGCGCAGGGCCCGATGGTGGCGACCTTCCACACCTCCAACCCGCGTTCCCGCGCGATGATCGCCGCGTACTCGATCCTCCAGGCCGCCCTGGAGAAGATCAGCGCCCGGATCGCGGTCAGCGAGTACGCCCGCCGCACCCTCGTCGAGCACCTGGGCGGCGACGCGGTCGTCATCCCCAACGGCGTCGACGTCGACTTCTTCGCCAAGGCCGAGCCCCGCCCCGAGTGGCAGGGGGGCACCATCGGCTTCATCGGCCGTATCGACGAGCCCCGCAAGGGCCTGCCGGTGCTGATGAAGGCCCTCCCCGCGATCCTCGCCGCCCGCCCGGGGACCAGGCTCCTGGTGGCCGGCCGCGGCGACGAGGAGGCCGCGGTGGAGTCCCTGCCCGCCGAGCTGCGCTCCCGCGTCGAGTTCCTCGGCATGATCAGCGACGCGGACAAGGCCCGCTTCCTGCGCAGCCTCGACCTGTACATCGCGCCCAACACCGGCGGCGAGAGCTTCGGCATCATCCTGGTGGAGGCCCTCTCCGCGGGCGCCCCCGTCCTCGCCTCCGACCTCGACGCCTTCGCCCAGGTCCTGGACCAGGGAGCGGCCGGCGAGCTCTTCGCCAACGAGGACGCCGACGCACTGGCCCAGGCGGCGGTACGGCTGCTGGAGAACCCGGAGCGCCGGGCGGAGCTGCGGCAGCGCGGCAGCGTCCACGTGCGCCGGTTCGACTGGTCGACGGTCGGCGCGGACATCCTCTCCGTCTACGAGACGGTGACCGCGGGAGCGGCGGCGGTGGCGGCGGACGAACGCCCGGGGCTCCGGGCCCGGTTCGGGCTGGCGCGGGACTAGGGGCTGTCCGGCGGATCACGCCGCAGGCGCGGGGTCCGGCACGCCCTCCCCCACTGCCTCAAAGGCGCGGGGGGACCCCCAGCGGCGTTGTCGTCGGTCGCCGACGTCCCCCAGCCTCCGGCCGGGAGGTGCCCCCACCGCGTCGCCCGCCGCGGCAGCGGCTGATCGGCCACGGCTCCCCCGCCGTGCAGCCGGACGCCCCAGACCCCGCTCACCTCGGCCGACGAGCCACCCTTGCTTTCCTGCGACCTGATCCGCCGGACAGCCCCTATGGCGCTTCCTATACCGTTCCGCCCGTGACCGCAACGCTCGTCTGGACCCTCTGTGTTCTCGCCGCCCTCGTGGTGACCGGCCTCTACCTGAGCTGGACCGCCGGGCGGCTCGACCGGCTGCACGCGCGGATCGACGCCGCGCGCGCCGCCCTGGACGCCCAGTTGCTGCGGCGCGCCTCGGTCGCCCAGGAGCTGGCCACCTCGGGGGTGCTGGACCCGGCCGCCTCGATCGTGCTCTACGAGGCCGCGCACGCCGCCCGCCAGGCCGAGGAGGAGCAGCGGGAGGTCGCCGAGAGCGAGCTGAGCCAGGCGCTGCGCGCGGTCTTCGAGGAGCCGCAGCAGGTGGAGGAGGTCCGCGCGGCGCCCGGCGGCGAGGCGGCGGCCAACGAGCTGGGGGAGGCCGTGCGCCGGGTGCCGATGGCCCGCCGGTTCCACAACGACGCCGTCGGCGCGGCCCGCAGGCTGCGCCAACACCGCAAGGTCCGCTGGTTCCGGCTGGCCGGACACGCACCGTTCCCCATGGCCTTCGAGATGGACGACGAGCCACCCGCGGCCCTGGCGGAGCGCGCGCTCTAGCGGGGCAGCCGACCGGCAAAAGGATCCACGGCCTTCCCATTGGCCCTTGCTGTGGACTGGTCCGCTCGCGTTTCCTCGATGTTCGCAGAAACCCTCTTTTCGACGAGTGAGGTCACCCGTGTCCACCATCGACAACCAGGCCCCCGAGACCGGCACCGCCCGCGTGAAGCGCGGCATGGCCGAGCAGCTCAAGGGCGGCGTGATCATGGACGTCGTCACGCCGGAGCAGGCGAAGATCGCCGAGGACGCGGGCGCCGTCGCCGTCATGGCCCTGGAGCGGGTCCCGGCCGACATCCGCAAGGACGGCGGCGTCGCCCGGATGTCCGACCCGGACATGATCGAGGGCATCATCGAGGCCGTCTCCATCCCGGTCATGGCCAAGTCCCGCATCGGCCACTTCGTCGAGGCCCAGGTCCTGCAGTCCCTCGGTGTCGACTACATCGACGAGTCCGAGGTCCTCACCCCGGCCGACGAGGTCAACCACTCCGACAAGTGGGCGTTCACCACCCCCTTCGTCTGCGGTGCCACCAACCTGGGCGAGGCGCTGCGCCGGATCGCCGAGGGCGCGGCCATGATCCGCTCCAAGGGGGAGGCCGGCACCGGCAACGTCGTGGAGGCCGTCCGTCACCTGCGCCAGATCAAGGGTGAGATCGCCAAGCTGCGCGGCTGCGACAACAACGAGCTGTACGCCGCCGCCAAGGAGCTGCGGGCCCCCTACGAGCTGGTCAAGGAGGTCGCCGAGCTGGGCAAGCTGCCGGTCGTGCTGTTCTCCGCCGGTGGCGTCGCCACCCCGGCCGACGCAGCGCTGATGCGCCAGCTCGGTGCCGAGGGCGTCTTCGTCGGCTCCGGCATCTTCAAGTCCGGCGACCCGGCCAAGCGCGCCGCCGCCATCGTCAAGGCGACCACCTTCTACGACGACCCGAAGATCATCGCGGACGCGTCCCGCAACCTCGGCGAGGCCATGGTCGGCATCAACTGCGACACCCTCCCCGAGGCCGAGCGCTACGCGAACCGGGGCTGGTGATGACCACTCCCGTCGTTGGGGTGCTCGCGCTCCAGGGCGACGTACGGGAGCACCTCGTCGCCCTGGCCGCGGCCGACGCCGTGGCCAGGCCGGTGCGCCGCCCCGAGGAACTCGCCGAGGTGGACGGCCTGGTCATACCGGGTGGCGAGTCCACCACGATCTCCAAGCTGGCCGTCCTGTTCGGCGTGATGGACCCGCTCCGCGCGCGCGTGCGGGCCGGTCTGCCCGTCTACGGCACCTGTGCGGGCATGATCATGCTCGCCGACAAGATCCTCGACCCGCGTTCGGGCCAGGAGACGATCGGCGGCATCGACATGATCGTGCGCCGCAACGCCTTCGGCCGGCAGAACGAGTCGTTCGAGTCGGCGGTCGACGTGCGCGGCATCGACGGCGATCCTGTGGAGGGCGTCTTCATCCGCGCCCCCTGGGTCGAGTCCGTGGGCGCCGACGTCGAGGTGCTCGCCGAGCACGACGGCCACATCGTCGCGGTCCGCCAGGGCAACGCGCTCGCCACGTCCTTCCACCCGGAACTGACCGGCGACCACCGCGTGCACGCCCTGTTCGTCGACATGGTGCACGCGTACCGGGCGACGGAGTCCTAGTAGGATCTCTGGCGTTCGTTGTTTGGATGGGTTACGCGAAGGAGACAGGCAGATGTCCGGCCACTCTAAATGGGCTACGACGAAGCACAAGAAGGCCGTGATCGATGCCAAGCGCGGCAAGCTCTTCGCGAAGCTGATCAAGAACATCGAGGTCGCGGCCCGGATGGGTGGCGTCGACATCGACGGCAACCCGACCCTCTACGACGCCATCCAGAAGGCGAAGAAGCAGTCGGTCCCGAACAAGAACATCGACTCCGCGGTCAAGCGCGGCGGCGGCCTCGAGGCCGGCGGCGCCGACTACGAGACGATCATGTACGAGGGCTACGGCCCGAACGGCGTCGCGGTCCTCATCGAGTGCCTCACCGACAACCGCAACCGCGCCGCCTCCGACGTCCGGGTCGCCATGACCCGCAACGGCGGCTCCATGGCCGACCCGGGCTCGGTGTCGTACCTCTTCAACCGCAAGGGTGTCGTCATCGTCCCCAAGGGCGAGCTGACCGAGGACGACGTGCTCGGCGCGGTCCTGGACGCCGGCGCCGAGGAGGTCAACGACCTGGGCGAGTCCTTCGAGGTGCTCAGCGAGGCCACCGACCTGGTCGCCGTCCGCACCGCCCTCCAGGACGCCGGGATCGACTACGACTCCGCCGAGGCCAACTTCGTCCCGACCATGCAGGTCGAACTGGACGAGGAGGGCGCCAAGAAGATCTTCAAGCTGATCGACGCCCTGGAGGACAGCGACGACGTCCAGAACGTCTTCGCCAACTTCGACGTCAGCGACGAGGTCATGGAGAAGGTGGACGCGTAGCGCTGCCGCGGGCTGCACGGACGCAACGGGCCGACGGGACACACCCGTCGGCCCGTCGCCATGTCGGCCGTTGTCGGTGGCACCCGCTAGCCTGCACAAACAGGTGACCGAAGGGAGGGGGCAAGGTGCGCGTACTGGGGGTGGACCCCGGGCTGACCCGGTGCGGTGTCGGTGTCGTCGAGGGCGTCGCCGGGCGGCCGCTGACCATGGTCGGCGTGGGGGTCGTACGGACGCCCGTGGACGGCGAGCTCGGTCATCGCCTCGTCGCCATCGAGCAGGGCATCGAACAGTGGCTGGACGAGCACCGGCCCGAATTCGTCGCCGTGGAGCGGGTGTTCAGCCAGCACAACGTACGGACCGTGATGGGCACCGCCCAGGCCAGCGCTGTCGCCATACTGTGCGCCGCCCGCCGGGGCATCCCCGTCGCCCTGCACACCCCCAGCGAGGTCAAGGCCGCCGTCACCGGCTCCGGCCGCGCCGACAAGGCCCAGGTCGGCGCCATGGTCACCCGGCTGCTCCGGCTCAGCGCCCCGCCCAAGCCCGCCGACGCCGCCGACGCCCTCGCGCTCGCCATCTGCCACATCTGGCGCGCCCCCGCCCAGAACCGACTCCAGCAGGCCATGGCCCTGCACACAGCCAACGCAACGAAAGGCCGTACGGCATGATCGCCTTCGTCAGCGGCCCGGTCGCCGCCCTCGCCCCGGACTCCGCGGTCGTCGAGGTCGGAGGGATCGGCATCGCCGTCCAGTGCTCGCCCAACACCCTGTCCGCGCTGCGGATGGGCCAGCCGGCCAAACTCGCCACGTCGCTGGTGGTGAGGGAGGACTCGCTCACCCTGTACGGCTTCGCGGACGACGACGAACGCCAGGTCTTCGAACTGCTGCAGACCGCGAGCGGCGTCGGCCCCCGGCTCGCCCAGGCGATGCTCGCCGTGCACAGCCCCGACGCACTGCGCCGCGCGATCGCCACGGGGGACGAGAAGGCGCTCGTCGCCGTCCCCGGCATCGGCAAGAAGGGCGCCCAGAAGCTGCTCCTCGAACTGAAGGACCGGCTCGGCGAACCGATCGGCGCCCCCGCGGTCGGCGCGCCCGTCACCCAGGGCTGGCGCGACCAGTTGCACGCCGCCCTGATCGGCCTCGGCTACGCGACCCGGGAGGCCGACGAGGCCGTCACCGCGGTCGCCCCGCAGGCCGAGGCGGCGGGCGGCACCCCCCAGGTGGGCCAGCTCCTGAAGGCCGCCCTCCAGACCCTCAACCGCGCCCGCTGACCCACCACCGCTGAGGCACATCACTTATGAACTGGGACGACACGACCGAGACCGGGGCCGACACGGAGCGGCTGGTGGGCGCCGTCGCCGACCGTGAGGACCAGGCCGTCGAGGCGGCCCTGCGCCCCAAGGACCTGGGCGAGTTCATCGGCCAGGAGAAGGTCCGCGAGCAGCTCGACCTGGTGCTGCGCGCCGCACGCGCGCGGGGCGCCACCGCCGACCACGTCCTGCTCTCCGGCGCGCCCGGACTGGGCAAGACCACCCTCTCGATGATCATCGCGGCGGAGATGGGTGCCCCCATCCGCATCACCTCGGGCCCCGCCATCCAGCACGCCGGCGACCTGGCCGCCATCCTCTCCTCCCTCCAGGAGGGCGAGGTCCTCTTCCTCGACGAGATCCACCGCATGTCGCGGCCCGCCGAGGAGATGCTCTACATGGCGATGGAGGACTTCCGGGTCGACGTCATCGTCGGCAAGGGCCCCGGTGCGACCGCGATCCCTCTCGAACTGCCCCCGTTCACCCTGGTCGGCGCCACCACCCGGGCGGGCCTGCTGCCGCCGCCGCTGCGCGACCGCTTCGGCTTCACCGCGCACATGGAGTTCTACGAGCCGCACGAGCTGGAGCGGGTCGTGCACCGCTCCGCCACCCTGCTGGACGTCGAGATCGAGCCGGCCGGCGCCGCCGAGATCGCCGGCCGCTCCCGCGGCACGCCCCGTATCGCCAACCGGCTGCTGCGCCGCGTCCGCGACTACGCGCAGGTCAAGGCCGACGGGCTGATCACCCGCGACATCGCGCACGCGGCCCTCGCCGTCTACGAGGTGGACGAACGCGGCCTCGACCGGCTCGACCGCGCGGTCCTGCAGGCCCTGCTCAAGCTGTTCGGCGGCGGCCCGGTCGGCCTCTCGACGCTCGCGGTCGCGGTGGGGGAGGAGCGCGAGACGGTCGAGGAGGTCGCCGAGCCCTTCCTGGTCCGCGAGGGCCTCCTCGCCCGCACCCCGCGCGGCCGCGTCGCGACCCCCGCGGCCTGGGCCCACCTGGGCCTGACGGCCCCGCGTGGGGCGGCCGGCGGACCCGGCCAGCAGGACCTGTTCGACAGCTGACGCGGTCCCGGCGGACCGGCCGCACCCCGTGCGGGCTCCGCCGGCCGTCCGCCAGGCCCTGGCGGCAGACGTGATCGCTTCGTGACGGCGGGGCATTGGCGAGGGCAGGAACCCAGGTGCCATGCTGAGCGTTGTTCCATGCGCGCGGACTCGCTTAGACTCCGCCGATGCCGCCTTTGCGGGCGGCGCCGAGCACACCCCCATCATCCAGGCCGCTCACCGCCGCGGCTGTGCGAAGGAAACCCCGTCCCGTGAATAGCTTGCCTCTTCTCGTGTTCATCGTCCTCATCGCGGCCATGTTCCTGATGACGCGTTCCACCAGGAAGCGCCAGCAGCAGGCCAACCAGATGCGGAACGAGATCCAGCCCGGAAACGGTGTCCGCACGATCGGGGGCATGTACGCGACGGTCAAGGAAGTCAGCGAGGACACCGTCCTCCTCGACGCCGGCCCGGGTGTCGAGCTTCTCTTCGCGAAGAACGCGATCGGCGCCGTTCTCACGGACGACGAGTACAACCGCATCGTGCACGGTATCGAGCACGACCTGAAGTCCGACTCCGACGTCGTCCCGGACGACGCCTCCTCCCTCACCGAGACCGACGACGAGCCTGCCGACGCTGCCGCCGCCTCCGACGACAAGGCCGTCGACCTCGGGAAGAAGGACGCGGCCGAGGACGGCGTCGCGGAGACCGCCGAGGCCAAGGCCGACGAGGCCGGTACCACCGAGGCGAAGGCGGGCGAAGAGCCGAAGAAGACCGACGGCGACTCCGACGCGAAGTAGCCGCGCCCCGGGGAGCGGTGCGCGCACCACGCGCGCACCTCGCACCCCGGGCGCGTCTGTCTCCCGTACGGGATCCCGACACCATGTCATGGCCGACCGCGCCGCCGACCAGGCGCACGGCGGCCCGAGAGGGAGTACGAGAAGGTGGCAGCACCTAAGAGGGGCCGGAGCGCGAGCGCCCAGAGCAGGCCAGGGCGCTCGCTGGCCCTCATCCTGATCGCCATCGTGGCGTTGACCGGAGGGATGTTCGCCTCCGGGAACACCACGCCGCGTCTCGGCATCGACCTGGCCGGTGGTACGAGCATCACGCTCCAGGCGCACAACGAGCCGGGCCAGCCGAACGCGATCAACAAGGCCAACATGAACACCGCGGTTCAGATCATGAACCGCCGTGTCAACGGCCTCGGTGTGTCCGAGGCGGAGGTGCAGACCCAGGGGACGAGCAACATCATCGTCAACATCCCCAAGGGCACCAACTCCGAGGAGGCCCGCCAGCAGGTCGGCACCACCGCCAAGCTGTACTTCCGCCCGGTCCTGGCCAGCGAGGCCAGTGCCGGTGCCGCGCCGAGCGCCTCTCCGAGCGCGTCCTCCAGCGGCAGCTCCAGCGCCTCCCCGAGCGCCTCCCCGTCGAGCAGCGCTTCCCAGAAGGCGACCGGGTCGTCGTCCTCCGCGTCCCCGTCGTCCTCCGCCACCTCCCAGGGCCGCGCCGTCACCGACGCCCTGAAGGCCGGCTCGACGCCGTCCGCCTCGGCGAGCGCCTCCTCCTCGGCCAAGGCGTCCGCGAGCCCCTCCGCCTCCTCCTCGGCTTCCTCCGCCGCCTCCGCGGCGGCCTCCAAGCTGCAGGCCGAGTACGCCGCGCTGGACTGCTCCAAGAAGTCGGCTCAGAACACCGCCGGCAAGGCCGCCAAGCCCACCGACCCCACCGTGGCCTGCGGCAAGATCTCCGGTGTCTGGTACAAGTACGTGCTCGGCCCGGCCGCCGTCGACGGCACCGAGGTCAAGAAGGCCCAGGCCGTCTACGACACGCAGACCGCCGCCGGCTGGCAGGTCCAGATGACCTTCACCGGCAGCGGATCCAAGAAGTTCGCGGACGTCACCGCCGAGCTGGCCAAGAACCAGCAGCCGCAGAACGAGTTCGGCATCGTCCTGGACGGCCAGGTCGTCTCCAGCCCGTACGTCAGCCAGTCCATCACCGGCGGCCAGGCCGAGATCTCCGGCCGATTCACCCAGACGGAGGCCCAGAGCCTCGCCAACATGCTGTCGTACGGCGCGCTCCCGCTCTCCTTCAAGGAGCAGAGCGTCACCACCGTGACCGCCGCGCTCGGCGGCGAGCAGCTGCACGCGGGTCTCATCGCGGGCGCGATCGGCCTGGCCCTGGTCATCATCTACCTGCTGGCCTTCTACCGCGGCCTGTCGGTCGTGGCCATCCCCTCGCTGATGGTGTCCGCGATCCTCACCTACGTGATCATGGCGCTGCTCGGCCCGGCGATCCACTTCGCGCTGAACCTGCCGGCCGTCTGCGGTGCGATCGTCGCGATCGGTATCACGGCGGACTCGTTCATCGTGTTCTTCGAACGCATCCGGGACGAGATCCGCGAGGGCCGCACGCTGCGTCCCGCCGTCGAGCGGGCCTGGCCGCGGGCCCGGCGCACCATCCTGGTCTCCGACTTCGTGTCGTTCCTGGCCGCCGCCGTGCTGTTCATCGTGACCGTCGGCAAGGTCCAGGGCTTCGCCTTCACGCTCGGTCTGACCACCGTGCTCGACGTGGTCGTCGTCTTCTTCTTCACCAAGCCGCTGATGACGATCCTCGCCCGGCGCCCGTTCTTCGCGAACGGCCACAAGTGGTCCGGGCTCGACCCGAAGGGCCTGGGCGCCAAGCCCCCGCTGCGCCGCACCCGCCGTCCCGCCGGCCCCGCCGCCGGCCCTGTCGACCCGAAGGAAGCGTGAGCGATGTCGAAACTCGGCAACCTCGGCGCCCGACTCCACCGCGGCGAGATCAGCTACGACTTCGTCGGCAAGCGCAAGATCTGGTACGGCGTCTCCATCCTGATCACCATCACGGCCATCCTCGGCCTGGCGGTGCGCGGCCTGAACATGGGCATCGACTTCCAGGGCGGCGCCGTCTTCACCACCGGGAAGACCAGTGTCTCGGTGTCCCAGGCGGAGACCTACGCGAAGGAGGCCTCCGGCCACGACGCGGTCGTGCAGAAGCTCGGCACGGGCGGTCTGCGCATCCAGATCGCGGGCATGGACACCACGAAGTCGGACGCGGCCAAGGTCGCGCTGGCCAAGGACATGAACGTGGACCCCGAGTCCATCGCCGCCGACCTGGTCGGACCCAGCTGGGGTGACGAGATCGCCAACAAGGCCTGGGAGGGCCTCGCGATCTTCATGATCCTGGTGGTCGTCTACCTGGCGATCGCCTTCGAGTGGCGCATGGCCGTCGCGGCCCTGGTCGCGCTGATCCACGACATCACCATCACGACCGGTATCTACGCCCTGGTCGGCTTCGAGGTCACGCCCGGTACGGTCATCGGTCTGCTGACGATCCTCGGATACTCGCTCTACGACACGGTCGTCGTCTTCGACAGCCTCAAGGAGCAGACCAAGGACATCACCAAGCAGACCCGCTTCACCTACAGCGACATCGCGAACCAGTCGATCAACGGCACCCTGGTCCGTTCGATCAACACCACGGTCGTCGCGCTGCTCCCGGTCGCCGGCCTGCTGTTCATCGGCGGCGGCTTCCTCGGCGCGGGCACGCTCAACGACATCTCGCTGTCGCTGTTCGTCGGCCTCGCCGCCGGTGCCTACTCGTCGATCTTCATCGCCACGCCGCTCGTCGCCGACCTCAAGGAGATGGAGCCGCAGATGAAGGCGCTGAGGAAGCGCGTCCTCGCCAAGCGGGCGCAGGCCTCCGCCGAGGAGGAACTGGCCGGGGCCCGGGGCGCCGGCGAGGACCCGGAGGACGCCGCACCGGCCGTCGTCGGCCCGCGCAACCAGCCGGCCTCCCGCACCCGCGGCAGCCGCGGCCGTCCCTCCGGGAAGCGCCGATGAGCGACCTCAAGGAGCTGCTGCTCAGCCGCATCCGGGACGTCGAGGACTACCCGGAGGAGGGCGTGATGTTCAAGGACATCACGCCGCTGCTGGCCGACGCGGCCGCGTTCACCGCGCTCACCGACGCCCTCGCCGGGATCGCCGTGCGCACCGGCGCCACCAAGATCGTCGGCCTGGAGGCCCGGGGCTTCATCCTGGGTTCCCCGGTCGCCGTCCGCGCCGGCCTCGGCTTCATCCCGGTCCGCAAGGCGGGCAAGCTCCCCGGGGCCACCCTGCGCCAGGCCTACGAGCTGGAGTACGGCTCCGCGGAGATCGAGGTGCACGCGGAGGACATCGGCGCGGACGACCGGATCCTGATCGTCGACGACGTGCTGGCCACCGGCGGTACGGCCGAGGCCTCGATCGAGCTGATCCACCGCGCGGGCGCCGAGGTCGCGGGCGTCGCGGTCCTCATGGAGCTGGGCTTCCTGAGCGGCCGGGCCCGCCTGGAAGCAGCGCTCAGGGGCGCTCCCCTGGAGGCCATACTCACCGTCTGAGCAGAGCTCCGGGAACGAAGCAGCCCCGGGTGCGGCCCCAAGTCCGCACCCGGGGCTGTGCCTTGGGCATCGGCATCGGTTCACATACGGAAGCCGGGAATCCAGCGGGAGCCCTCCGCGTTGACGTCCGGGCGGCCGTTCGGACGGGCTCCGCACGTTCGGGGGCGGCCGGATCGCTACCATGGTTGTCCGGGGCCTGACTGGGGGACCCGGATCGCGCACGAGGAGTCCTCTTGCCAGACGAGGCCCAGCACCTGACCGCCGCCAAGCCCGAGCCCGCCTCGGCAGCCGCGGCCAAGCCCGCGCCGAACACACCGCACGCGAAGAACGACGCCCGCGGACCGGTGGAGCACGCCCAGTCCGCGCCCGTCGACAAGTCGGCCGAGCAGTCGCGTCCCAAGCCGGTCCCGGCCGAGCGCCCCGAGACGGCGCCCACGGCCCGTCCCAACTCCGGCACGCCCCCGCGCAGCGGCTCCTCCAACCGCGTCCGCGCCCGTCTGGCCAGGCTCGGCGTGCAGCGAGCCAATCCGTACAACCCGGTCCTGGAACCGTTGCTGCGCATAGTCCGCAGCAACGACCCCAAGATCGAGAACGCCACGCTGCGCCAGATCGAGCGCGCCTACCAGGTCGCCGAGCGCTGGCACCGCGGCCAGAAGCGCAAGAGCGGCGACCCGTACATCACGCACCCGCTCGCGGTCACCACGATCCTCGCCGAGCTGGGCATGGACCCGGCGACCCTGATGGCGGGCCTGCTGCACGACACCGTCGAGGACACCGAGTACGGCCTGGAGGACCTGCGCCGCGACTTCGGCGACGTGGTCGCGCTGCTCGTCGACGGCGTCACCAAGCTCGACAAGGTCAAGTTCGGCGAGGCCGCGCAGGCGGAGACGGTGCGCAAGATGGTCGTCGCGATGGCCAAGGACCCGCGTGTCCTGGTCATCAAGCTCGCCGACCGGCTGCACAACATGCGCACCATGCGCTACCTCAAGCGCGAGAAGCAGGAGAAGAAGGCGCGCGAGACTCTGGAGATCTACGCGCCGCTCGCCCACCGCCTGGGCATGAACACCATCAAGTGGGAGCTGGAGGACCTCGCGTTCGCGATCCTCTACCCCAAGATGTACGACGAGATCGTCCGGCTGGTCGCCGAGCGGGCGCCCAAGCGGGACGAGTACCTGGCCATAGTGACCGATGAGGTCCAGTCCGACCTGCGCGCCGCCCGTATCAAGGCGACCGTCACCGGCCGGCCGAAGCACTACTACAGCGTCTACCAGAAGATGATCGTCCGCGGCCGGGACTTCGCGGAGATCTACGACCTGGTCGGCATCCGCGTCCTGGTGGACACCGTCCGCGACTGCTACGCGGCCCTGGGCACCGTCCACGCGCGCTGGAACCCCGTTCCGGGGCGCTTCAAGGACTACATCGCGATGCCCAAGTTCAACATGTACCAGTCGCTGCACACGACGGTCATCGGGCCCAACGGCAAGCCGGTCGAGCTCCAGATCCGCACGTTCGACATGCACCGCCGCGCCGAGTACGGCATCGCCGCGCACTGGAAGTACAAGCAGGAGGCGGTCGCCGGCGCCTCCAAGGTCCGCACCGACGTGCCGAAGTCGTCCGGCAAGGGCAAGGACGACCACCTCAACGACATGGCCTGGCTGCGGCAGCTGCTGGACTGGCAGAAGGAGACCGAGGACCCCAGCGAGTTCCTGGAGTCCCTGCGCTTCGACCTGTCCCGCAACGAGGTCTTCGTCTTCACCCCCAAGGGCGACGTCATAGCGCTGCCGGCCGGCGCCACCCCGGTGGACTTCGCGTACGCGGTGCACACCGAGGTCGGCCACCGCACCATAGGAGCGCGGGTCAACGGCAGGCTCGTGCCGCTCGAATCGACCCTCGACAACGGCGATCTGGTGGAGGTCTTCACCTCCAAGGCGCCCGGGGCCGGCCCCTCCCGCGACTGGCTCGGCTTCGTCAAGTCGCCCCGCGCCCGCAACAAGATCCGGGGCTGGTTCTCCAAGGAGCGCCGGGACGAGGCGATCGAGCAGGGCAAGGACGCCATCGTCCGCGCGATGCGCAAGCAGAACCTGCCGATCCAGCGCATCCTCACCGGCGACTCGCTGGTCACCCTCGCGCACGAGATGCGCTACCCGGACATCTCCTCGCTGTACGCGGCGATCGGCGAGGGCCACGTGGCCGCGCAGAACGTCGTGCAGAAGCTGGTCCAGGCACTCGGTGGCGAGGAGGCGGCCACCGAGGAGATCGACGAGGCGGTACCGCCGAGCCGCGGCCGCCGCAGCAAGCGCCGCAGCAGCCAGGACCCCGGCGTGGTCGTGAAGGGCGTCGACGACGTCTGGGTCAAGCTGGCCCGCTGCTGCACCCCGGTTCCGGGCGACCCGATCATCGGGTTCGTCACGCGCGGCAGCGGTGTCTCGGTCCATCGCAGCGACTGCGTCAACGTGGAGTCGCTGTCACGTGAGCCCGAGCGCATCCTCGACGTCGAGTGGGCGCCCACCCAGTCCTCGGTCTTCCTGGTCGCCATCCAGGTCGAGGCGCTGGACCGCTCCCGGCTGCTCTCGGACGTCACCCGCGTCCTGTCCGACCAGCACGTCAACATCCTCTCCGCGGCCGTCCAGACCTCCCGCGACCGGGTGGCCACCTCCCGCTTCACCTTCGAGATGGGCGACCCCAAGCACCTGGGCCACGTCCTGAAGGCGGTACGGGGTGTGGAGGGCGTCTACGACGTCTACCGGGTGACGTCGGCACGCAGCCGCTCCTAGCCGGCGGGCGCGATACGACGAGACGGACGAGAGGGGCCCCGTACGCCGCGTACGGGGCCCCTCTCGGTGTCGTCGGGCTCCTAGCCGCCGAACTCCTGGAGGCCCTTGAGAGCCTGGTCCAGGAGCGCCTGGCGCCCCTCCAGCTCACGCTCCAGCTTCTCCGCCTTCGACGTGTTGCCCTGGGCGCGCGCCTGCTCGATCCCTGCCTTCAGCTTGTCCACGGCGGCCTGCAGCTGACCGGTCAGACCCGCGGCACGCGCGCGTGCCTCCGGGTTGGTCCGGCGCCACTCGGCCTCCTCGGCCTCCTGGATGGCCCGGTCGACCGTGTGCATCCGGCCCTCGACCTTGGGACGGGCGTCCCGCGGCACATGACCGATGGCCTCCCAGCGCTCGTTGATCGAACGGAAGGCGGACCGCGCGGCCTTCAGGTCGGTGATCGGCAGCAGCTTCTCGGCCTCGGCGGCCAGTTCCTCCTTGAGCTTCAGGTTCTCGGTCTGCTCCGCGTCGCGTTCGGCGAAGGCCGAACCACGAGCCGCGAAGAACACGTCCTGGGCGCCGCGGAAGCGGTTCCACAGGTCGTCCTCGTGCTCGCGCTGGGCGCGGCCCGCGGCCTTCCACTCGGCCATCAGCTCGCGGTAGCGCGCCGCCGTCGGACCCCAGTCCGTCGAACCGGACAGCGCCTCCGCCTCGGCGACCAGCTTCTCCTTCGCCTTGCGGGCGTCCTCGCGCTGCGCGTCGAGCTGCGCGAAGTGCGCCTTGCGCCGCTTGGAGAACGCCGACCGGGCGTGCGAGAAGCGGTGCCACAGCTCGTCGTCCGACTTGCGGTCGAGACGCGGCAGGCCCTTCCAGGTGTCCACCAGGGCCCGCAGCCGCTCACCGGCGGCCCGCCACTGGTCGGACTGGGCCAGCTGCTCCGCCTCGACGACCAGGTCCTCCTTGGCCTGCCGGGCCTCGTCGGACTGCTTGGCCCGCTGCGCGCGACGCTCCTCGCGACGCGACTCGACGGTCTTCACCAGCTCGCCGAGCCGGGTGCGCAGCGCCTCCAGATCACCGACCGCGTGGTGCGCCTCCACCTGCTCGCGCAGATGGTCGATGGCGGCCTGGGCGTCCTTCGCGGACAGGTCGGTGGTCTTCACTCGCTTTTCGAGGAGGCCGATCTCGACAACCAGGCCCTCGTACTTGCGCTCGAAGTAGGCCAGCGCCTCCTCGGGGGAGCCGGCCTGCCAGGAACCGACGACCTGCTCGCCGTCGGCCGTACGCACGTACACGGTCCCCGTCTCGTCGACGCGGCCCCACGGGTCGCTGCTCACAGCGCCTCCTCCACATGATGCCTGCGAAGGGCCTCAGCGCCCCCGGGCATCGTCCACAGTTTCGTCACGGCCAACATAGGCGACCGGCGGGTGGCCTGTCCGCATCCCGCGCGACCGAAATTTCGCACTTGGTGGTCAGGATTTGGTGACCGTGGCCTTGTTGATCACGACCGTCGCGTTCGGCGCTCCGTCGCCCTGACCGGTGCTCTCGCCCGCCGCGGCGATCTTCTTCAGAACCTTCATCCCGGCCGCGTCGATCGTGCCGAACGGGGTGTAGCTGGGCGGCAACTGACTGTCCTGGTAGACCAGGAAGAACTGGCTGCCGCCGGTGTGCTTCTGACCGGTGTTGGCCATGGCGACCGTACCCGCCGGGTAGACACCGCCCTTCAGGCTTTTGTCCTTCAGGTTCTCGTCAGGGATCGTGTACCCCGGGCCGCCGCTGCCGGTCCCCGTGGGGTCGCCGCACTGCAGCACGTAGATGCCGTTGGTGGTGAGCCGGTGGCACTTCGTGTGGTCGAAGAAGCCCTTCGCGGCCAGGAAGTCGAACGAGTTCACCGTGTGCGGGGCCGCCGACGTCTTCAGCGCGATGCCGATGTCACCGCACGTCGTCGCCAGCTTCATGGTGTAGCCGGCGGACGTGTCGATCGACATCGCCGGCTCCTTCTTCCAGCTCAGCTTCTTCACCGAGCCGGCCGCCGGCTTCGCGCAGGGGTCCGGTGCCTTGCTGGGCGAGGCGGAGGCGCCGGGAGTCGGCTCCGAGCTGGCGTTCGCCTTGTCGTCGTTGTTCTTCAGCACTCCGGTCGTGTACAGCGCCACACTGCCGATCACGATCACGCCGAGCACCGACGCGATCACGGAGTTGCGCATGCGCGCCTTGCGTCGCGCGCTGGTGCGCCGCTGCTGCTGCCGCAAGAACTTCTCCCGGGCGAGCTGACGCCGCCGCTGCTCCTGGCTGACCACCGGGTTCTCTCCTCATGCGTGTCGAATGCCGACCGGTACGCGTGCGTGCTGTGCGTCGTGTGAGCCGACCACTGCGTGTAGCCCCGTACCGTATATGGGTTCGCTGAGGAAACGGCAGCGCCGGTAGGCTCTGGACCACAGCTGGTAGCCGCCCGAATCGACACAACGAAGGACGATCGTGCTCATTGCCGGGTTCCCCGCCGGGGCCTGGGGGACGAACTGTTATCTCGTCGCCCCTGCCGCCGGTGAGGAGTGCGTGATCATCGACCCCGGCCACCAGGCCGCCGAGGGCGTCGAGGAAGCGCTGAAGAAGCATCGGCTCAAACCCGTCGCCGTCGTCCTCACCCACGGCCACATCGACCACGTGGCCTCGGTCGTCCCCGTGTGCGGGGCGCACGACGTACCGGCCTGGATCCACCCCGAGGACCGCTACATGATGAGCGACCCCGAGAAGGCGCTCGGCCGGTCCATCGGGATGCCGCTCATGGGCGAGCTCACGGTGGGGGAGCCGGACGACGTCTTCGAACTGACCGACGGCGCGCGGCTGGAGCTGGCCGGACTCGGATTCTCCGTCGCGCACGCGCCGGGCCATACCAAGGGGTCGGTGACCTTCCAGATGCCGGAGACGGCCGAGATCCCCTCGGTCTTCTTCTCGGGCGATCTGCTCTTCGCCGGCTCCATCGGACGCACGGACCTGCCGGGCGGCTCCATGGACGACATGCTGGCCTCGCTGGCCCGTGTCTGCCTGCCGCTCGACGACTCCACCGTGGTGCTGTCCGGCCACGGCCCCCAGACGACCATCGGCCAGGAGCGCGCCACCAACCCGTATCTGCGGCAGGTGGCCGCCGACGGCCAGGGAGCACCCCGGGCTCCCCGACGAGGAATGTGACGAGAGACCTTCCGTGAGCACCTTTCAGGCCCCCAAGGGCACGTACGACCTGATCCCGCCGGACAGCGCCAAGTACCTGGCCGTCCGCGAGGCGATCGCCGCCCCGCTGCGCAACTCCGGCTACGGCTACATCGAGACCCCCGGCTTCGAGAACGTCGAGCTGTTCGCGCGCGGGGTCGGTGAGTCCACCGACATCGTCACCAAGGAGATGTACGCCTTCGAGACCAAGGGCGGCGACAGGCTCGCCCTGCGCCCAGAAGGCACCGCCTCGGTCCTGCGCGCCGCCCTGGAGGCCAACCTCCACAAGACGGGCAACCTCCCCGTCAAGCTCTGGTACTCCGGCTCGTACTACCGCTACGAGCGCCCCCAGAAGGGCCGCTACCGCCACTTCTCCCAGGTCGGCGCCGAGGCGATCGGGGCCGAGGACCCGGCACTCGACGCAGAGCTGATCATCCTGGCCGACCAGGCGTACCGCTCGCTGGGCCTGAGCAACTTCCGCATCCTGCTCAACAGCCTGGGCGACAAGGAGTGCCGGCCGGTGTACCGCGCGGCCCTGCAGGACTTCCTGCGCGGCCTGGACCTCGACGAGGACACCCTGCGCCGGGCGGAGATCAACCCCCTCCGCGTCCTCGACGACAAGCGCGAGTCGGTCCAGAAGCAGTTGGGCGACGCGCCCCTCCTGCGGGACTACCTGTGCGACGCGTGCAAGGCGTACCACGAGGAGGTCCGCGAGCTGATCACGGCGGCCGGTGTCGCGTTCGAGGACGACCCGAAGCTGGTCCGCGGCCTGGACTACTACACCCGCACCACCTTCGAGTTCGTCCACGACGGCCTGGGCTCGCAGTCGGCGGTGGGCGGCGGCGGCCGGTACGACGGCCTCTCCGAGATGATCGGCGGCCCCGCGCTGCCGTCGGTGGGCTGGGCCCTCGGTGTCGACCGCACGGTCCTCGCCCTGGAGGCCGAAGGCGTGGAACTGGACATCCCGTCCGCGACCAGCGTCTTCGCGGTGCCGCTCGGCGAGGAGGCCCGACGAGTCCTCTTCGCGAAGGTCACGGAGCTGCGCCGGGTCGGTGTCGCGGCGGACTTCTCCTACGGCGGCAAGGGCCTCAAGGGCGCCATGAAGAACGCCAACCGCAGCGGGGCCCGCTACGCGATCGTCGCCGGTGAACGCGACCTCGCGGAGGGCGTCGTCCAGCTGAAGGACATGGAGTCCGGGGAGCAGACGGCGGTGGGCGTGAACGAGATCGTGGCCGAACTGGAGTCGAGGCTGGGCTAGCGGGACGGACCGGCCGGTCAACTCGCCCGGCGATCGGCGCAGTTGACCGGCACGGCGACGGCGTGGCCGCCTCGCCCTCCGGACCGGCAGGGCCGATGACCTGCTCCGGGGCGCGGCCGCTGTCTCGGAGACCGTCAACTCCGCGGGTGCCGATTCGCCCTGCCAGGCGATTCCCCGGCCCGGGGCCGCCACCGGCCGGAACCGAGCCTTTCGGGACTCCTGTGCGTACTTCCTTATGTCCATCGAACGGTGGACAGGACACCTCGTGCGGCACAATGGCCCCTGCCCGAAGAAGTTCCAACTCTCAAACACACGGAATCGGCGTGATGAGCAAGACGACAGTCAAGGACGTCTCCACGGAACCCGAGCCCGAGAACGCCTCCGCAGCACCGCGCACGGAGGGCGGCAGTCTCGCCTTCGCCCTGCTGCTGATCATCACCGGCGCCGCCGGGCTGCTGGCCGCGTGGGTCATCACGGTCGACAAGTTCAAGCTGCTGGAAGCCAAGGTCGAGGGCAAGACCTTCACCCCCGGATGCAGCCTCAACCCGGTCGTCTCCTGCGGCAGCGTCATGGAGTCCAAGCAGGCCGCCGCCTTCGGCTTCCCGAACCCGATGCTCGGCCTGGTCTGCTACGGCATCGTCATCTGCGTCGGCATGAGCCTGCTGGCCCGCGCCCGCTTCCCCCGCTGGTACTGGCTGACCTTCAACTTCGGCACGCTCTTCGGGGTGGCGTTCTGCACCTGGCTGCAGTTCCAGTCCCTGTACCGGATCAACGCGCTGTGCCTGTGGTGCTCGCTGGCCTGGGTCGCCACGATCACCATGTTCTGGTACGTGACGTCCTTCAACGTCCGCAAGGGCTTCCTGCCGGCCCCGAAGTGGCTGAAGTCGTTCTTCGGCGAGTTCACCTGGGTGCTGCCGGTCGTGCACGTCGGCATCATCGGCATGCTGATCCTGACCCGCTGGTGGGACTTCTGGACCAGCTGACGGCCCCGGCGGGATTGTCAGTGCCGTGATTTAGGGTTTCAGCGTGGAACCCGACCTGTTCACCGCCGCCGCAGAAGAACGCCAGGAGAAGGACCCCGCCGGCAGTCCGCTGGCGGTGCGCATGCGCCCGCGCACTCTCGACGAGGTGGTGGGCCAGCAGCACCTCCTGAAGCCGGGGTCCCCGTTGCGCAGACTGGTCGGCGAGGGGTCCGGCGGCCCGGCAGGACCGTCCTCCGTGCTCCTCTGGGGTCCGCCCGGCACCGGCAAGACGACCCTCGCGTACGTCGTCTCCAAAGCCACCGACAAGCGGTTCGTGGAGCTCTCGGCGATCACCGCCGGCGTCAAGGAGGTCCGTGCGGTCATCGACGGCGCCCGCCGCGCCACCGGCGGATACGGCAAGGAGACCGTCCTCTTCCTGGACGAGATCCACCGCTTCAGCAAGGCCCAGCAGGACTCCCTGCTCCCCGCGGTCGAGAACCGGTGGGTCACCCTGATCGCGGCCACCACCGAGAACCCGTACTTCTCGGTGATCTCCCCACTCCTGTCCCGCTCCCTGCTCCTGACCCTCGAACCGCTCAGCGACGACGACGTCCGCGGCCTGCTGCGCCGGGCGCTCACCGAGGAACGCGGCCTCAAAGGCGCCGTCACCCTCCCCGAGGACACCGAGGAGCACCTGCTGCGGATCGCCGGAGGCGACGCCCGCCGTGCCCTGACCGCCCTGGAGGCCGCCGCCGGAGCCGCCCTCGACAAGGACGAGACGGAGATCGCGCTCCGCACCCTGGAGGAGGTCGTGGACCGGGCCGCGGTCACGTACGACCGCGACGGCGACCAGCACTACGACGTCGCCAGCGCTCTCATCAAGTCCATCAGGGGCTCCGACGTCGACGCGGCCCTGCACTACCTGGCCCGGATGATCGAGGCCGGCGAGGACCCCCGGTTCATCGCCCGTCGCCTGATGATCTCGGCCAGCGAGGACATCGGCCTCGCCGACCCGAACGCCCTGCCCATAGCCGTGGCCGCCGCCCAGGCCGTCGCCATGATCGGCTTCCCCGAGGCGGCCCTCACCCTCAGCCACGCCACCATCGCCCTCGCCCTCGCCCCCAAGTCCAACTCCGCGACCACCGCGATCGGGGCCGCCCTCGAGGACGTCCGCAAGGGACTGGCCGGACAGGTGCCCCCGCACCTGCGCGACGGTCACTACAAGGGCGCCGCCAAGCTGGGGCACGCCCAGGGGTACGTGTACCCGCACGACCTGCCCGAGGGCATCGCCGAGCAGCAGTACGCGCCGGACACCGTCAAGGACCGTGAGTACTACACCCCGACCCGGCACGGCTCCGAGGCGCGCTACGCCGACGCCGTCGAGTGGACCAGGAAGCACCTCGGTCGCAGGCGGTCCTGAGCAGCCTGTAGACTGCCCCGAAGTGCCGAGTTCCGCGCAGTCAGAGCGGGACAACCGGCCGGAACCCCCGCAAGGGGGCTCCAGGAGCGTCGCGCACCGTCGAACGGTGTCGCGGGCAGCCCACCACCTTCCGTCGCGCACAGACGACGGTACCGGTCGGTGGGCCACTCGCGTGCTGCACGTATGTGCCCAGACCAGGGGAGCGGCTGCCCACCAGACCCGGCAACGGGCTCCGGCGGGATTCCCCGGCTGCGGATTGCGACCTCCCTCAACCCTGACGAGCCGAATACCAAAGGAAGAAAGAGACAGTGGCGAACCAGTCCCGCCCCAAGGTCAAGAAGTCGCGTGCCCTCGGCATCGCGCTCACCCCGAAGGCCGTCAAGTACTTCGAGGCCCGCCCCTACCCGCCGGGTGAGCACGGCCGTGGCCGCAAGCAGAACTCGGACTACAAGGTCCGTCTGCTGGAGAAGCAGCGTCTGCGCGCGCAGTACGACATCTCCGAGCGCCAGCTGGTCCGCGCCTACGAGCGTGCCTCCAAGGTGCAGGGCAAGACCGGTGAGGCCCTGATCGTCGAGCTGGAGCGCCGCCTCGACGCGCTGGTCCTGCGTTCGGGCATCGCCCGCACGATCTACCAGGCCCGCCAGATGGTCGTGCACGGCCACATCCAGGTCAACGGCCAGAAGACCGACAAGCCGTCCTTCCGGGTCCGCCCGGACGACGTCGTGCAGGTCCGCGACCGCTCCAAGGACAAGACGCTCTTCCAGGTCGCCCGTGAGGGTGGCTTCGCCCCCGACGGCGAGACCCCCCGCTACCTGCAGGTGAACCTCAAGGCCCTGGCGTTCCGCCTGGACCGCGAGCCGAACCGCAAGGAAGTTCCGGTCATCTGCGACGAGCAGCTCGTCGTCGAGTACTACGCCCGCTGATCCCAGCCCCGGCGTAGCACCTCAGCGTCAGCCCGCCGTCTCCCCGCCCTTCCGGGCGGACGAGGCGGCGGGCTTTCGCATGCCGGTGCCGTCCCGCCGCCGGATCGGCGACCAGCGCACGGTAATCCGGTACGGAGCCGCATGCCCGGCGCGATAGGCTCGGTGCAGACTTTTCGACGTTCAGGCACGTTTCAGGGAGCGGGTGCGCGCAGTGTCCGGTGGAGAGGTGGCCGGGATCCTGGTGGCCGTCTTCTGGGCGATCCTGGTCTCCTTCCTCGCGGTGGCTCTCGTGAGGCTGGCCCAGACGCTCAAGGCGACCACCAAGCTCGTGGCGGACGTGACCGACCAGGCCGTCCCGCTGCTCGCCGACGCGTCCGCGGCCGTACGCTCCGCGCAGACCCAGATCGACCGGGTCGACGCGATCGCCTCCGACGTCCAGGAGGTCACGTCCAACGCCTCCGCGCTGTCCACCACCGTCGCCTCCACCTTCGGCGGCCCGCTGGTCAAGGTCGCGGCCTTCGGCTACGGCGTGCGCCGGGCGCTGGCCGGCCGCAAGGCGGACGTGCCCGTGAAGGAGCCCAGGCGTACCGTGATCGTGGGTCGGACCGTGCCCGCCGCACGGCGGAAGAACCGGGGAAAGTAGGAGCCAGACCACATGTTCCGCCGTACGTTCTGGTTCACCACCGGTGTCGCCGCCGGCGTCTGGGCCACCACCAAGGTCAACCGCAAGATCCGGCAGCTGACCCCGGAGAGCCTCGCCGCCACCGCCGCGAACAAGGCGCTGGAGACCGGCCACCGGATCAAGGACCGGGCGGTCGGCTTCGCGCTCGACGTCCGCGACAACATGGCCCAGCGGGAGGAAGAGCTCGGGGAGGCGCTGGGCATCAACGCGGACCCCGCCCTGCCCGCGCCCCGGCGGCTCGCCGTCATCGAGAACAACCGCAGCAACCCGAAGTACATCGAGAACAGCAGGATTTCGAAGCACGTCGATCCCACGACGTACTCGTACGACCGGAATGAGGACCACTGATGGAGTCGGCAGAGATTCGCCGCCGCTGGCTGAGCTTCTTCGAGGAGCGCGGGCACACCGTCGTCCCTTCGGCGTCGCTCATCGCGGACGACCCGACTCTGCTCCTCGTCCCGGCCGGCATGGTGCCCTTCAAGCCCTACTTCCTGGGTGAGGTCAAGCCGCCCTTCGCCCGCGCCACCAGCGTGCAGAAGTGCGTGCGCACCCCGGACATCGAAGAGGTCGGCAAGACCACCCGGCACGGCACGTTCTTCCAGATGTGCGGCAACTTCTCCTTCGGCGACTACTTCAAGGAAGGCGCCATCACGTACGCCTGGGAGCTGCTCACCAGCCCCCAGGACAAGGGCGGTTACGGACTGGAGCCGGAGAAGCTCTGGATCACCGTCTACCAGGACGACGACGAGGCCGAGCGCATCTGGCACGAGGTCGTCGGCGTGCCGAAGGAGCGCATCCAGCGCCTCGGCATGAAGGACAACTACTGGTCCATGGGCGTCCCCGGCCCGTGCGGCCCGTGTTCCGAGATCAACTACGACCGCGGCCCCGAGTTCGGCGTCGAGGGCGGCCCCGCCGTCAACGACGAGCGGTACGTGGAGATCTGGAACCTCGTCTTCATGCAGTACGAGCGCGGCGAGGGCATCGGCAAGGACAACTTCGAGATCCTCGGCGAACTGCCCAGCAAGAACATCGACACGGGCCTCGGCCTGGAGCGCCTCGCCATGATTCTGCAGGGCGTGCAGAACATGTACGAGATCGACACCTCCATGGCCGTCATCAAGAAGGCCACCGAGCTGACCGGCGTCCACTACGGCGACGCCCATGCCTCGGACGTCTCGCTGCGCGTGGTCACCGACCACATGCGCACCTCCGTGATGCTCATCGGCGACGGCGTCACCCCCGGCAACGAGGGCCGCGGCTACGTGCTGCGCCGCATCATGCGCCGCGCCATCCGCAACATGCGGCTGCTCGGTGCCACCGGCCCGGTCGTCCTCGACCTGATCGACACCGTGATCGCGATGATGGGCCAGCAGTACCCGGAGCTGGTCACCGACCGCGAGCGCATCGAGAAGGTCGCCGTCGCCGAGGAGAACGCCTTCCTCAAGACGCTGAAGGCCGGTACGAACATCCTCGACACGGCCGTCACCGAGACCAAGGAGGCCGGCGGCAAGGTCCTCGCCGGTGACAAGGCGTTCCTGCTCCACGACACCTGGGGCTTCCCGATCGACCTCACCCTCGAAATGGCCGCCGAGCAGGGCCTGTCGGTGGACGAGGAGGGCTTCCGCCGCCTGATGAAGGAGCAGCGGGAGCGCGCCAAGGCCGACGCCCAGGCCAAGAAGACCGGCCACGCCGGTGCCGGCGCCTACCGTGAGATCGCCGACAGGACCGGCGAGACCGACTTCATCGGCTACAGCGACACCGAGGGCGAGACCACGATCGTCGGCATCCTGGTCGACGGCGTCTCCTCGCCGGCCGCCACCGAGGGCGACGAGGTGGAGATCGTCCTCGACCGCACCCCGTTCTACGCCGAGGGCGGCGGTCAGATCGGCGACACCGGCCGGATCAAGGTCGACACCGGTGCCGTCATCGAGATCCGCGACACCCAGAAGCCGGTCCCGGGCGTCTACGTCCACAAGGGCGTCGTCCAGGTCGGCGAGGTGACGGTGGGTGCCAAGGCCCACGCCTCGATCGACTCCCGTCGCCGGACCGCCATCGCCCGCGCCCACTCGGCCACCCACCTCACCCACCAGGCGCTGCGTGACGCGCTCGGCCCGACCGCCGCCCAGGCCGGTTCGGAGAACCAGCCCGGCCGCTTCCGCTTCGACTTCGGTTCGCCGTCTGCGGTTCCCACGGCCGTGATGACCGACGTCGAGCAGAAGATCAACGAGGTGCTCGCCCGCGACCTCGACGTGCGCGCCGACATCATGGGCATCGACGAGGCCAAGAAGCAGGGCGCCATCGCCGAGTTCGGCGAGAAGTACGGCGAGCGGGTCCGCGTGGTGACCATCGGTGACTTCTCCAAGGAGCTGTGCGGCGGCACCCACGTGCACAACACGTCCCAGCTGGGTCTGGTGAAGCTGCTCGGCGAGTCCTCCATCGGCTCGGGCGTGCGCCGTATCGAGGCCCTCGTCGGTGTCGACGCCTACAACTTCCTGGCCCGTGAGCACACGGTCGTCGCCCAGCTCCAGGAGCTGATCAAGGGCCGTCCGGAGGAGCTGCCGGAGAAGGTCTCCGCCATGCTCGGCAAGCTGAAGGACGCCGAGAAGGAGATCGAGAAGTTCCGCGCGGAGAAGGTGCTGCAGGCCGCCGCCGGTCTCGTCGAGTCCGCCAAGGACGTGCGCGGGATCGCCGTCGTCACCGGGCAGGTCCCGGACGGCACCACCCCGGACGACCTGCGCAGGCTGGTCCTCGACGTGCGCGGCCGCATCCAGGGCGGACGCGCCGCCGTGGTCGCCCTCTTCACGGTCAACAACGGCAAGCCGCTCACGGTCATCGCCACCAACGACGCCGCCCGCGACCGCGGCCTCAAGGCCGGTGACCTGGTCCGTACCGCCGCCAAGACGCTCGGCGGCGGCGGTGGCGGCAAGCCGGACGTCGCCCAGGGCGGCGGCCAGAACCCGGCCGCGGTCGGCGAGGCCATCGACGCCGTCGAGCGTCTCGTCGACGAGACCGCCAAGTAAGGAAACGGTCGGAAATGCGCAGAGGACGTCGGCTCTCGATCGACGTCGGGGACGCCCGGATCGGGGTCGCCTCGTGCGACCCCGACGGGATCCTCGCCACCCCGGTGGAGACGGTCCCCGGCCGGGACGTTCCGGCGGCCCACCGCCGGCTACGGCAACTGGTCGAGGAGTACGAACCGATCGAGGTCGTCGTCGGACTCCCGCGCTCCCTCAAGGGAGGTGAGGGCCCGGCCGCCGTCAAGGTCCGGGCCTTCGCCCAGGAGCTCGCCAAGGGCATCAAGCCGGTGCCGGTCCGCCTGGTCGACGAGCGGATGACGACGGTGACGGCCAGTCAGGGGCTGCGTGCCTCCGGGGTGAAATCCAAGAAGGGACGCTCCGTCATCGACCAGGCCGCCGCTGTGATCATCCTTCAGCAGGCGCTGGAATCCGAACGGGTGTCAGGTAAACCACCCGGTGAGGGCGTCGAAGTGGTCATCTGATCGCGATACGGTAACGTTCCGCGCGATGCGATGGTTTTCGAACAGCCACCGCACAGCAAGAGGCGGAACGGTCCGTCGGCCCACCAGCCGCGTGATGCGCCGCCTCGCGGCTCTAGGGGATCGATGACTGAGTATGGCCGGGGCCCAGGCTCCGAACCGTGGCACCCGGAGGACCCGTTGTACGGGGACGACGGGTGGGGCGGACAGCAGGCCCACGTGGGCCGGCAGTCCCCCTACGGCGGCCAGCCGCAGCACTACCCGCAGCAGTCGCAGCAGCAGTACGGCGACTGGGGCCAGCACCAGCAGGGTGGGTACGACCAGCACCACGGCCAGCAGCAGTACGCCTACTACGACGAACAGGGTCAACTGCAGTACGCCGACGGGCACGGCCAGCAGCAGTACGACCAGCAGTACGCCGGTCATGCCCCGCAGCAGTACCACCAGGGCGCCTGGGACGCGGCCGGCACCCACGGCGAGGTGCCCTACGCTGCCGACCCGGGCGACCCCTACGGTCAGCAACCCGTGGCCTACGGCGGTGAGCAGCCCGACTTCTACGGCACCGAGGACGCCTACCCGCCGCCGGAGCCGCCCGGCCGCAGGCGTGAACCCGAGCCGGCCCCGCAGCCGGACCCCGCTGCCGAGGAGGAGGAAGAAGAGCAGCATCCCTTCTTCACCGGCGCGGACGACGAGGCCGACGAGGACGACGACGATCCGAAGGGACGCCGTGGTGGTGGCCGCGGCAAGGGGGGCAAGGAGCCCAAGGGCGGCAAGAAGGCCAAGGGCGGCGAAGGAGCCAAGAAGCGCCGCAACGGCTTCGCCTGCCTGGTGGTCTGCCTGGTCTTCGGCGGCGGCGCGGCCACCGTCGGCTACTTCGGCTGGCACTTCTACCAAAATCGTTTCGGCGCCTCCCCGGACTACGCGGGCAGCGGCAACGGCGAGACCGTGACCGTACAGATCCCCAAGGGTGCGGGTGGGTACGACATCGGCCGTCGGCTGAAGGAAGCCGGCGTCGTCAAGAGCGTCGACGCGTTCGTCCACGCGCAGTCGCAGAACCCGAAGGGCAACACGATCCAGGCGGGCGCCTACACCTTGAAAAAGGAGATGTCCGCCGCGAGTTGTGTGCTGCTGATGCTCGACCCGAAGAGCCAGGCGAATGTGGTGGTCACCCCGGGCGAGCGCGCGGCTGCCGTCTACGTGGCCCTCGACAAGAAACTCGGCCTTTCCACGGGTACCAGCAAGAAGATCGCCAAGGCCGAGTACAAGAACCTCGGCCTGCCGAGCTACGCGAACACCAACAGCAAGATCATGGATCCGCTGGAAGGATTCCTCTACCCGGGGACCTATCCGGCGGCCAAGGGCATGAAGCCCGACGCGATCCTCAAGCAGATGGTCGCGGCGGCCAAGGAGCAGTACGCGACCTACGACCTCGCCGCGGAGGCCAAGAAGTACGACCTGGACAGTCCGCTGCAGGTCATCACGGTCGCGAGCCTCGTCCAGGCCGAAGGAAAGACGCACGACGACTTCCGGAAGATGGCGGAAGTGGTCTACAACCGTCTCAAGTACACGAACACCGAGACGAACCGGTTGCTCCAATTCGACTCGACCTTCAACTACCTGAAGGGTACGAGCAATATCCACATCAGCGAGTCGGAGATCAACAGCAACCGGGACCCGTACAACACCTACACCCAGAAGGGTCTGCCGCCCGGTCCGATCGGCAACCCCGGCGAGGACGCGCTGAAGGCGGCACTGAATCCGACCGAAGACGGCTGGATGTACTTCGTGGCGACCGACGGCGTGAACAACACCGAATTCGCCAAGACCAACGCCGAATTCGAAAAGCTCAAGGAAAAGTTCAATGCCACCTCGGGCCGCTGACGCCCGCCGGGCCGCCGTGCTCGGTAAGCCCATCGCCCACTCGCTCTCCCCGGTGCTGCATCGGGCCGCGTACGAGGAACTCGGGCTCACCGAGTGGTCGTACGAGCGCTTCGAGGTCGACGAGGCCGGGCTGCCCGGCTTCATCGAGAAGCTGGGGCCGGAGTGGGCGGGGCTGTCGCTGACCATGCCGCTGAAGCGGGCGGTCATACCGCTGCTCGACGAGGTCAGCGAGACCGCCGCCTCGGTCGACGCCGTCAACACCGTCGTCTTCACGCAGGACGGGCGCCGACTCGGCGACAACACCGACATCCCGGGGATGGTCGCCGCGCTCCGCGAGCACGGCATCGAGCAGGTCGACTCCGCCGCGATCCTCGGCGCCGGCGCCACCGCCTCCTCCGCCCTGGCCGCACTCGCCCGGATCTGCACCGGCGAGGTCGTCACCTATGTCCGCAGCTCGGCCCGCGCCGCCGAGATGCGGGAGTGGGGCGAGCGGCTCGACGTCGAGGTCCGCGTCGCCGACTGGGCCGACGCCGAACAGGCCCTGCGTGCCCCTCTGGTGATCGCCACCACCCCCGCCGGCACCACCGACGACCTCGCCACCGCCGTACCGGAACGCCCCAGCACTCTCTTCGACGTCCTCTACCACCCCTGGCCCACCGCCCTGGCCGCCCGCTGGTCCATGTTCGGCGGCGCCGTGGTGAGCGGCCTGGACCTCCTGGTGCACCAGGCCGTCCTCCAGGTCGAGCAGATGACCGGCCACAGCCCGGCCCCCGTCGACGCCATGCGGCGGGCCGGGGAGAAGGCGCTGGCCGAGCGCTGACCGCGTCGCTGGGGAGCCGCACGTCGCGGGGCGCCGGCGAACCGCGTCCGCCTGCTGGACCGGCGGCCGGGTTCGGGGTCCGGACGTGGGAGGATCGGAGGTGGCGGACCGGGGCCGCGCACCCGGTCGGGCCGTCGCCGTACGCGAGGACACGCGTACGCAGGGCAGTACCAGGGCGCGAGCACTGAGGAGCATCGTTGAGCAGGCTGCGTTGGCTGACCGCGGGAGAGTCCCACGGTCCCGCACTTGTCGCGACGCTGGAGGGCCTTCCCGCCGGCGTGCCGATCACGACCGAGATGGTCGCCGACCACCTGGCGCGGCGGCGGCTCGGTTATGGCCGCGGTGCGCGGATGAAGTTCGAGCGCGACGAGGTGACCTTCCTCGGCGGCGTCCGGCACGGACTGACCCTCGGCTCCCCGGTCGCGATCATGGTGGGCAACAGCGAGTGGCCCAAGTGGGAGCAGGTCATGGCGGCCGACCCGGTCGACCCCGAGATCCTCGCGGGCCTCGCCCGCAACGCCCCGCTGACCCGCCCCCGCCCCGGCCACGCCGACCTCGCCGGGATGCAGAAGTACGGCTTCGACGAGGCCCGGCCGGTCCTGGAGCGGGCCTCCGCCCGCGAGACCGCGGCCCGCGTGGCGCTCGGCGCCGTCGCCCGCTCGTACCTGAAGGAGACCGCCGGCATCGAGATCGTCTCGCATGTCGTCGAGCTGTGCTCCGTGAAGGCCCCGGCCGGCAGTTACCCCACCCCGGCCGACGTCGAGAAGCTGGACGCCGACCCGCTGCGCTGCCTGGACGCCGACGCGTCGAAGGCGATGGTCGCGGAGGTCGACCAGGCCCACAAGGACGGCGACACCCTCGGCGGTGTGGTCGAGGTGCTGGCGTACGGAGTGCCGGTCGGCCTCGGCTCGCACGTCCACTGGGACCGCAAGCTGGACGCCCGCCTCGCCGGTGCCCTGATGGGCATCCAGGCGATCAAGGGCGTCGAGATCGGCGACGGCTTCGAGCTGGCCCGGGTGCCGGGATCCAAGGCGCACGACGAGATCGTCGGCACCCCGGAGGGCATCCGGCGCGTCTCCGGCCGGGCCGGCGGCACCGAGGGCGGACTGTCCACGGGCGAGCTGCTGCGGGTGCGGGCCGCGATGAAGCCGATCGCGACCGTGCCGCGCGCGCTGCAGACGGTGGACGTGGCGACGGGCGAGGCCGCGCAGGCGCACCACCAGCGCTCCGACGTCTCCGCCGTCCCGGCGGCCGGCATCGTCGCCGAGGCGATGGTCGCGCTCGTCCTCGCGGACGCGGTCGCCGAGAAGTTCGGCGGCGACTCGGTGACCGAGACCCGGCGCAACGTGCGCTCGTACCTCGACCACCTGGCCATCCGGTGAACACCGCACCGGTGGTGGTGCTGGTCGGGCCGATGGGAGTGGGGAAGTCCACGGTCGGGCAGCTGCTCGCGGCGCGGCTCGGCGTCGGCTACCGGGACACCGACGAGGACATCGTGGCCGCCGAGGGCCGCACCATCGCCGACATCTTCGTGGCCGAGGGCGAGTCCGCGTTCCGCGCCGTCGAGAGGCAGGCGGTGCGGGTGGCGCTGGCCGAGCACGAGGGCGTCCTCGCGCTCGGCGGCGGCGCGATCCTCGACGCCGGGACCCGCGCGCTGCTCGCCGAGCGGCGGGTGGTCTACCTCTCGATGGACGTCGAGGAGGCCGTCAAGCGCACCGGCCTGAACGCGGCCCGGCCGCTGCTCGCCCTGAACCCGCGCAAGCAGTGGCGCGAGCTGATGGAGGCGCGGCGGCACCTGTACGAGGAGGTCGCCACGGCCGTCGTGGCGACCGACGGCCGTACGCCCGAAGAGGTCACCCAAGCAGCCCTGGACGCACTGGAGTTGAAGGAAGCATGAGCGAGGCAGTCACCCGGATCCAGGTCGGCGGCACGGCGGGCACCGAGCCGTACGAGGTCCTGGTGGGCCGTCAGCTGCTCGGTGAACTGGGCGGGCTGATCGGCGAGAAGGCCAAGCGGGTCGCCGTCATCCATCCCGAGGCGCTCGCCGAGACCGGCGACGCGCTCCGCGCCGACCTGGCCGGGCAGGGCTACGAGGCGGTCGCCATCCAGGTGCCCAACGCCGAGGAGGCCAAGACCGCCGAGGTCGCCGCCTACTGCTGGAAGGCGCTCGGCCAGTCCGGTTTCACCCGCTCCGACGTCATCGTGGGCGTGGGCGGCGGCGCCACCACCGACCTGGCCGGTTTCGTCGCCGCCAGCTGGCTGCGCGGGGTGCGCTGGATCGCGATCCCGACCACCGTGCTGGCCATGGTGGACGCGGCGGTGGGCGGCAAGACGGGCATCAACACGGCCGAGGGCAAGAACCTGGTCGGCGCCTTCCACCCGCCGGCGGGCGTGCTGTGCGACCTGGCCGCCCTCGACTCCCTCCCCGTCAACGACTACGTCTCCGGGCTCGCCGAGGTCATCAAGGCCGGCTTCATCGCCGACCCCGCGATCCTGGAACTCATCGAGTCCGACCCCGAGGCGGCGCGGACCCCGGCCGGCCCGCACACGGCCGAGCTCATCGAACGCTCCATCCGGGTCAAGGCGGAGGTCGTCTCCTCCGACCTGAAGGAGTCCGGGCTGCGGGAGATCCTCAACTACGGCCACACGCTCGGCCACGCCATCGAGAAGAACGAGCGCTACAAGTGGCGGCACGGCGCCGCGGTCGCCGTCGGCATGCACTTCGCCGCCGAACTGGGCCGCCTCGCCGGACGTCTCGACGACGCGACGGCCGACCGCCACCGTACGGTCCTGGAGTCCGTGGGCCTGCCCCTGCACTACCGCTACGACCAGTGGCCCAAGCTGGTCGAGACGATGAAGGTCGACAAGAAGTCCCGCGGCGACCTGCTGCGCTTCATCGTCCTGGACGGCCTCGCCAAGCCGACCGTCCTGGAGGGCCCCGACCCGGCCGTGCTGCTCGCCGCGTACGGCGAGGTCGGCCAGTAGACCGCTGTCCGCTGGACCGCTGCTGTCCGCGCCATCCGGTTCCGCCGCGTGGCGCGGGCACTTCGGACCGCCCCCGGCCGTTTCATCGAACGACGACCGGGGGCGGTACCGTTCGGTAACGAGCGCAGCCGCACATGACGAGACGGAGTGGCACCGGATGCAGCACGCAGTGGGATCTCCGCTGCCGCCGCCCCATCGGCCGGGGCAGGGACCGACCGGCTGGCAGCCGGCCGCACACCATCCGGGAGCGCCCCAGGGCCCCGCACCCGTGCCGCCGCCTCCGGCCGCCCCGCCACCGCCCACGGTCCCGCCACTGCCCACGGCCCCCCCGTCGCCCGACGCCACGGGCCACGTCCCGCTGCCGCCGGGCGCTCCGGTGGGCATCCCCACCGCACCGCCGGCCGCGGCCACCGCGCCCGACCCCGCCGCCACCACCCTGGCCGTCCTCCTCATCGGCCCGGCCGGGGCGGGCAAGACCAGCGTGGCCAAGTACTGGGCGGACCACCGCCGGGTCCCCACGGCCCACATCAGCCTCGACGACGTCCGCGAGTGGGTCCGCTCCGGCTTCGCCGACCCCCAGTCCGGCTGGAACGACAACTCCGAGGCCCAGTACCGCCTCGCCCGCCGCACCTGCGGCTTCGCCGCTCGCAACTTCCTGGCCAACGGCATCTCGTGCATCCTCGACGACGCGGTCTTCCCGGACCGCCCGGTCGTCGGCCTCGGCGGCTGGAAGCGCCACGTCGGCCCGGGCCTCCTGCCCGTCGTCCTCCTGCCCGGCCTCGACATCGTCCTGGAGCGCAACGCGGAACGCTCGGGAAACCGCCGCCTCACCGACGAGGAAGTGGCCCGCATCCACGGCCGCATGGCCGGCTGGTACGGCTCGGGCCTCCCGATCATCGACAACTCCCAGCTGGACGTGCCGACCACGGCCCGAGTTCTGGACGAGGTCCTGGCCAGGGCGATAGCGAGCCCCCCGAACTGGTGACCGGGGTCGAGCGGAGACACTCAGGGGCGCGAGGAACCGCGCGACCAGCCCCCACCGGCCCGCACCCGACGACGCACCCCACTCGGCCCTCCCGACCGGCACAATCCGCCCATCACTCCTACGCTCGTGTCATGTCCGAGGTGTACGCCGCCCGCCGAACCCGCCTGAGGGACCGCTGCCAGGCCAGCGGCAGCGCCTGCGCGCTGGTCTCACGCCCCGCCAACGTGAGGTACCTCGCCGGCGCCGCCCCGCGCGGCTCCGTCCTGCTGCTCGGGAGACACGAGGACCTCCTGGTGAGTCCGGGCCCGGCGGACGACCGCCCCACCGAGGCCCGCGCCGACGACTCCCTGCGTCCGCACCTCCTGGAAGGCCCCGGCGGCGACCCCGTCGTGGCCGCCGGCGGCCTCGCCGCCGCCCAGGGCGCCGACGCCCTCGCCGTCGAGGAGCACCACCTCACCGTGGCCCGGCACCGCGCCCTCGCCTCGGTCGCCCCGCGGCTGCGCCTGGCCGACCTGGGCAGCGCCGTCGAGCAGCTCCGGGTCGTCAAGGACGAGGAGGAGATCTCCTGCCTGCGCATCGGCGCCGAGATCGCCGACCAGGCCCTCGGCGAACTGCTGGAGTCGATCCTCGTCGGCCGTACCGAACGGCACCTCGCCCTGGAGCTGGAGCGCCGCCTCGTCGACCACGGCGCCGACGGCCGAGCCTTCCCGACCTCCGTGGCCACCGGACCGAACTCCGGCCGCCGCGGTCACCGCCCCACCGACCGGCGGGTCGAGGAGGGCGACTTCCTCTCCGTCTGCCTCGGCGCCACCTACCGGGGCTACCGCTGCGAGATCGGCCGCACCTTCGTCATCGGCACCTCGCCCGCGGACTGGCAGATCGAGCTGTACGACCTGGTCTTCGCCGCCCAGCGGGCCGCCCGGGAGAGCCTCGTGCCGGGCGCCGCCTGCCGGGACGTGGACCGCGCGGCCCGCCAGGTACTGGACTCCGCGGGCCACTCCGAAGGCCTGCAACCCCTGACGGGACACGGCGTCGGACTCGAAATCGACGAGGACCCGCAGCTCGCTCCCGCGGCCATGGGTAAACTGGACGCTTGCGTGCCGGTCACCGTCGAACCGGGGGTCCACCTCCCGGGCCGGGGCGGTGTCCGGATCGATGACACGCTCGTCGTCCGCCCCGAGGCGGACGGCGGACCCGAGCTACTCACCATCACGACCAAGGAGCTGCTCGCACTATAGGGAAGGTGCGTGCGCCGGGGTCGTCCACGTCAGTCCAGGAGATTCCGCAACCGTGGCTTCCACGAACGACCTCAAGAACGGCCTGGTGCTCAAGCTCGAAGGCGGCCAGCTCTGGTCCGTCGTCGAGTTCCAGCACGTCAAGCCCGGCAAGGGCCCCGCATTCGTGCGCACCAAGCTCAAGAACGTGCTGTCCGGCAAGGTCGTCGACAAGACCTTCAACGCCGGCGTCAAGGTCGAGACGGCCACTGTCGACAAGCGCGACATGCAGTTCTCGTACATGGACGGCGAGTACTTCGTCTTCATGGACATGGACACGTACGACCAGCTGCACATCGACCGGAAGACCGTCGGCGACGCCGCGAACTTCCTGATCGAGGGCTTCACGGCCGTCGTCGCCCAGCACGAGGGCGAGGTGCTCTTCGTCGAGCTGCCCGCCGCCGTCGAGCTGACCATCCAGGAGACCGAGCCCGGCGTCCAGGGCGACCGCTCCACCGGCGGCACCAAGCCCGCCACGCTGGAGACCGGCCACCAGATCCAGGTCCCGCTCTTCATCACCACCGGTGAGAAGATCAAGGTCGACACCCGCACCAGCGACTACCTCGGCCGGGTGAACGGCTAACCGTGGCTGCCCGCAACACGGCCCGCAAGCGTGCCTTCCAGATCCTCTTCGAGGGCGACCAGCGCGGGGCCGACGTCCTGACCGTGCTCGCGGACTGGGTCCGGCTGTCCCGGACCGACACCCGGCAGCCGCCGGTCAGCGAGTACACGATGCAGCTGGTCGAGGGCTACGCGGAACACGCCACGCGTATCGACGAGCTGATCGCCCAGTACTCGGTGGGCTGGACCCTCGACCGGATGCCGGTCGTCGACCGCAACATCCTGCGCCTGGGCGCCTACGAGCTGATCTGGGCCGACGAGACGCCGGACGCGGTCGTTCTCGACGAGATGGTGCAGATGGCCAAGGAGTTCTCGACGGACGAGTCACCGGCGTTCGTGAACGGGCTCCTCGGGCGTCTGAAGGAGCTGAAGCCGTCGCTGCGCCGCGAGGCGTGAGCCGACGGAACGCCGGAGGGCCTGCAGCGTGCCTTGCTGCAGGCCCTCCGACGTGCTGTGCGCCCCATGGGGCCGGGGATGCCGTTCGGGGCGGCTGCGGGCCGTGTGGGGCTTTTCGAAGGGCGATGACAAAAAGCACCGCCGGGTCGGTCGGAACCAGCTGGTTCCGGCCACCCCGGCGGCACGTTTCTGCTCAGGTGTGGTGCGGGTCAGGCGTCCTCGTGGGTGGCCACCGCGCGACGGGCGTCCGCGTCGAGGACTCCCCAGCTGATCAGCTGCTCGGTGAGGACCGAGGGCGACTGGTCGTAGATGACGGCCAGTGTGCGCAGGTCGTCCTGGCGGATCGACAGCACCTTGCCGTTGTAGTCGCCGCGCTGGGACTGGATCGTCGCCGCGTACCGCTGCAACGGGCCCGCCTTCTCGGCCGGCACGGTGGCCAGCCGCTCAAGGTCGAGGACCAGCTTCGGCGGGGGCTCGGCGGCACCGCCGGGAGTGGTGCCGGGCAGCAGCTCCTGCACCGGGACCCCGTAGAAATCCGCCAGCTCGGCAAGGCGCTGCACGGTCACGGCACGGTCGCCGCGCTCGTACGAGCCGACCACGACGGCCTTCCAGCGCCCCTGGGACTTCTCCTCGACACCGTGGAGGGATAGGCCCTGCTGGGTGCGGATGGCCCGGAGCTTGGCCCCGAGCTGTTTGGCGTATTCGCTGGACATATGGCTCCCCGGACACTGTCGACGCGGCCGGCTTGGTTCCCGCCGCGCGGCTGGTAACTCACTGTGAGGTTACGCAGCGTTACTCTCCCGCGTCAAGCCGAATGGTCCGCACCGACTCTTCCGCGCGCGCCCTGGCCGATTACGCCAGGGGGGTGATCGGGGGGCTCCCCGTCACCTGCTACGGTGGATGGCGCAAATCCGACGTCCTTTAAGGTCCGTCCCGTGAGGCGGAGAAGGAGGTCCGTTTCGTATGGACAAGCAGGTAAAGCCTGATCATCAGGCGTCCGATGCCCGGCCCGTTCTCGAAGGGCCCGACATCGCGCGGGTGCTGACCCGCATCGCCCACGAGATCGTCGAGCGCGCCAAGGGCGCCGACGACGTGGTGCTCCTCGGCATCCCGACCCGCGGCGTCTTCCTCGCCCGGCGGCTCGCCGCCAAGCTGGAGCAGGTCACCGACCGCAAGATCCCCGTCGGCTCGCTCGACATCACCATGTACCGCGACGACCTGCGCATGCACCCGCCGCGCGCGCTGGCCCGCACCGAGATCCCCGGCGACGGCATCGACGGCAGGCTGGTCGTCCTCGTCGACGACGTGCTCTTCTCGGGCCGCACCATCCGCGCCGCCCTCGACGCCCTGAACGACATCGGGCGCCCGCGCGCGGTCCAGCTCGCGGTCCTCGTCGACCGCGGTCACCGCGAACTGCCCATCCGCGCCGACTACGTCGGCAAGAACCTCCCCACGTCGTTGCGGGAGACGGTCAAGGTCCTGCTCGCCGAGGAGGACGGTCGCGACACCGTGCTGCTCGGCGCGAAGCCGGCCCAGTAGCGGACCGAGGGGGTCGCGCCGGTCCGGCGCGCCCAGGTCTGCCCGCAATCTCCCGATATGTGAACTGCCCTACGGAGCCTGACAGATGCAGCGTCATCTCATCTCGGCCGCCGACCTCACCCGCGACGACGCCGTCCTGATCCTCGACACCGCCGAGGAGATGGCCCGGGTCGCCGACCGGCCGATCAAGAAGCTGCCGACCCTGCGCGGCCGCACCGTCGTCAACCTCTTCTTCGAGGACTCGACCCGCACCCGGATCTCCTTCGAAGCCGCCGAGAAGCGCCTCTCCGCCGACGTCATCAACTTCACCGCCAAGGGGTCGAGCGTCTCCAAGGGCGAGTCCCTGAAGGACACCGCCCAGACCCTCGAGGCCATGGGCGTCGACGCCGTCGTCATCCGGCACGGCGCCTCGGGCGCCCCCTACCGCCTCGCCAACTCCGGCTGGATCGACGCCGCCGTCATCAACGCGGGCGACGGCACCCACCAGCACCCCACCCAGGCCCTCCTGGACGCCTTCACCATGCGCCGCCGGCTCGTCGGCCGGGACGCCGGGCTCGGCCAGGACCTGGCCGGCAAGCACATCACGCTCGTCGGCGACGTTCTGCACAGCCGGGTCGCCCGCTCCAACGTCGACCTCCTGCACACCCTGGGCGCCGAGGTCACCCTGGTCGCCCCGCCCACCCTGGTGCCGGTCGGCGTCGAACACTGGCCCTGCGAGGTGTCGTACGACCTCGACGCCGTCCTGCCCAAGTCCGACGCGGTGATGATGCTGCGCGTGCAGCGCGAGCGCATGAACGCCGCGTTCTTCCCCACCGAGCGCGAGTACTCGCGGCGCTACGGCCTCGACGGCGACCGGATGGCGAGGATGCCCGAACACGCCATCGTGATGCACCCCGGCCCGATGGTCCGCGGCATGGAGATCACCGCCGAGGTCGCCGACTCCGAGCGCTGCACCGTGGTCGAGCAGGTCGCCAACGGCGTCTCCATCCGGATGGCCGTTCTGTACCTCCTGCTCGGCGGCAACGAACCCGCCGTCAGCCATGCCCGCACCACCGAGGAGAAGTAACACATGAGCAAGATCCTGATCCGTGGTGCGAAGGTGCTCGGCGGTGAGCCGCAGGACGTCCTGATCGACGGCGAGGTCATCGAGGCGGTCGGCGCCGGTCTGTCCGCCGAGGGCGCGGAGGTCGTCGAGGCGGCGGGCAGGGTGCTGCTGCCGGGCCTGGTCGACCTGCACACGCACCTGCGCGAGCCGGGGCGCGAGGACTCCGAGACGGTCCTCACCGGCACCCGCGCGGCCGCGAGCGGCGGCTACACGGCCGTCTTCGCCATGGCCAACACCTTCCCGGTCGCCGACACCGCCGGCGTGGTCGAGCAGGTCTACCGGCTCGGCCGGGAGCACGGCTACTGCGACGTCCAGCCCATCGGCGCCGTCACCGTCGGCCTGGAGGGCAGGAAGCTCGCCGAACTCGGCGCCATGCACGAGTCGGCCGCCGGGGTCACCGTCTTCTCCGACGACGGCAAGTGCGTCGACGACGCCGTGATCATGCGCCGCGCCCTGGAGTACGTGAAAGCCTTCGGCGGGGTGGTCGCCCAGCACGCGCAGGAGCCCCGGCTGACCGAGGGCGCCCAGATGAACGAGGGCGTCGTCTCGGCGGAGCTGGGCCTGGGCGGCTGGCCCGCCGTCGCCGAGGAGTCGATCATCGCGCGCGACGTGCTGCTCGCCGAGCACGTCGGCTCCCGCGTCCACATCTGCCACCTGTCGACCGCGGGATCCGTCGAGATCGTCCGCTGGGCCAAGGCCCGGGGCATCGACGTCACCGCCGAGGTCACCCCGCACCACCTGCTCCTCACCGACGAACTGGTGCGGTCCTACAACCCGGTCTACAAGGTCAACCCGCCGCTGCGCACCGAGCGCGACGTGCTGGCGCTGCGCGAGGCCCTCGCCGACGGCACGATCGACATCGTCGCCACCGACCACGCCCCGCACCCGCACGAGGACAAGGACTGCGAGTGGGCCGCGGCCGCCATGGGGATGGTGGGCCTGGAGACCGCGCTGTCCGTGGTCCAGGAGACCATGGTGGACACGGGCCTGCTGACCTGGGCCGGCGTCGCCGACCGGATGTCCGTCAAACCCGCGCGCATCGGGCGGGCCACCGGCCACGGCCGTCCCGTCTCGGCTGGTGAGCCCGCCAACCTCACCCTCGTCGACACGCAATACCGTGGCCTCGTGGACCCCGCGGGCTTCGCCTCGCGCAGCCGCAACACCCCGTACGAGGGACGCGAGCTGCCGGGCCGTGTCACCCACACGTGGCTGCGGGGCAAGGCGACGCTCGTGGACGGGAAGCTCACGTGACACCTCTCATCCTGCTGGCAGACGAGAAGAAGTCGGCCGCGGTCACCGACTGGGCCGCGCGCATCGGCTGGCTGGTCGGCCTGGCGCTCTTCGTCGCGCTCGTCTACTGGCTCATGCGCGAGGGCTGGAAATGGCGCGGCACCCTCCAGGGCGACCTGCCCGCGCTGCCCAGCGCGCCGGACGACCCCGGTGCCGTGAGACTGACCATGAGCGGCCGCTACCACGGCTCCACCACCGCCGGGCAGTGGCTGGACCGCATCGTGGCCCAAGGCCTCGGCTCCCGCAGCCGGGCCGAGCTCACCCTGACCGACGCGGGCCTGGACGTCGTACGCCCCGGGGCGAGCGACTTCTTCATCCCCGCCGACGCGCTCCGCGAGGCCCTGCTGGGCAAGGGCATCGCGGGCAAGGTCCTCACCGAGGGCGGACTCCTCGTGGTGACCTGGGCGCACGGCGACAAGCTGATCGACTCCGGTTTCCGCTCCGACCACGCGGCCGAGCACACCGAGTGGGTCGACGCCATCAACTCCATGATCAAAACCAACAGCACGGAAGGCGCCGAACGATGACGACCTCCACAAGGGGAACCGCCAAGGCTCCCGCCGTACTCGTCCTGGAGGACGGCCGGATCTTCCGCGGCCGCGCCTACGGGGCCGTGGGGGAGACCTTCGGCGAGGCCGTGTTCTCCACCGGCATGACCGGCTACCAGGAGACCCTCACCGACCCCTCCTACGACCGCCAGATCGTGGTCGCCACCGCCCCCCAGATCGGCAACACGGGGTGGAACGACGAGGACGACGAGTCCAGCCGCATCTGGGTCTCCGGCTACGTCGTGCGCGACCCCGCGCGCGTGCCCTCCAACTGGCGCTCCAGGCGCTCCCTGGACGACGAACTGGTCGCCCAGGGCGTGGTCGGCATCTGCGGCATCGACACCCGCGCCCTCACCCGCCACCTGCGCGAGCGCGGCTCCATGCGGTCCGGCATCTTCTCCGGCGAGGCGATCGCCCCCGACGCCGAGCTGGTCGAGCGCGTGCAGGCCCAGCCGCACATGAAGGGCGCCAGCCTCTACGAGGAGGTCGCCACCAAGGAGGCGTACGTCGTCCCGGCCGTCGGGGAGAAGCGGTTCACCGTCGCCGCCATCGACCTCGGCATCAAGGGCATGACCCCGCAGCGGATGGCCGAGCGGGGCATAGAGGTGCACGTGCTGCCCGCGACGGCCACGGTGGAGGACGTCTACGCCGTCTCCCCGGACGGGGTGTTCTTCTCCAACGGCCCCGGCGACCCCGCCACGGCCGACGGCCCGGTGGCCCTGATGACCGCCGTCCTGGAGCGGAAGACCCCGCTCTTCGGCATCTGCTTCGGCAACCAGATCCTCGGCCGCGCGCTCGGCTTCGGCACCTACAAGCTGAAGTACGGCCACCGGGGCATCAACCAGCCGGTCCAGGACCGTACGACCGGCAAGGTCGAGGTCACCGCGCACAACCACGGGTTCGCCGTGGACGCGCCGCTCGACAAGGTCAGTGAGACGAGGTTCGGCCGCGCCGAGGTCTCGCACGTCTGCCTGAACGACGACGTCGTGGAAGGCCTGCAGCTGCTCGACCAGCCGGCCTTCTCCGTCCAGTACCACCCCGAAGCGGCAGCGGGCCCGCACGACGCCGCCTACCTGTTCGACCGCTTCACGTCTTTGATGAGCACCGTTTCGATGGAGGGCCAGCGTGCCTAAGCGCACCGATATCCAGTCCGTCCTGGTCATCGGCTCCGGCCCGATCGTCATCGGCCAGGCCGCCGAGTTCGACTACTCCGGTACCCAGGCCTGCCGTGTGCTGCGTGCCGAGGGCCTGCGGGTCGTCCTGGTCAACTCCAACCCGGCGACGATCATGACCGACCCGGAGATCGCCGACGCGACCTATGTCGAGCCGATCACGCCGGAGTTCGTCGAGAAGATCATCGCGAAGGAGCGTCCCGACGCGCTGCTGCCCACCCTGGGCGGCCAGACGGCTCTGAACACCGCGATCTCGCTCGACGAGAACGGTGTCCTGGCCAAGTACGGTGTCGAGCTGATCGGCGCCAACGTGGAGGCCATCAACAAGGGCGAGGACCGCGACCTGTTCAAGGAGGTCGTGGAGGAGGTCCGCAAGAAGATCGGGCACGGCGAGTCCGCCCGCTCGGTCATCTGCCACACCATGGACGAGGTCATCGCGGGCGTGGAGGAGCTCGGTGGCAGCTACCCGGTCGTGGTGCGTCCCTCGTTCACGATGGGCGGGGCCGGTTCCGGTTTCGCGCACGACGAGGAGGAGCTGCGCCGGATCGCCGGTCAGGGCCTGACGCTGTCGCCGACCACCGAGGTGCTCCTGGAGGAGTCCATCCTGGGGTGGAAGGAGTACGAGCTGGAGCTCATGCGCGACAAGCACGACAACGTCGTGGTCGTCTGCTCCATCGAGAACTTCGACCCCATGGGCGTGCACACCGGTGACTCGATCACCGTGGCCCCGGCCATGACGCTGACCGACCGCGAGTACCAGATCCTGCGGGACATCGGCATCGCCGTGATCCGTGAGGTCGGTGTGGACACGGGCGGCTGCAACATCCAGTTCGCGGTGAACCCCGAGGACGGCCGGGTCATCGTCATCGAGATGAACCCGCGGGTGTCGCGGTCCTCGGCGCTGGCCTCCAAGGCGACCGGCTTCCCGATCGCCAAGATCGCCGCGAAGCTCGCCGTCGGCTACACCCTGGACGAGATCCCGAACGACATCACGCAGGAGACCCCGGCCTCCTTCGAGCCCACGCTCGACTACGTGGTCGTCAAGGCCCCGCGGTTCGCGTTCGAGAAGTTCCCGCAGGCGGACTCGACGCTGACCACCACCATGAAGTCGGTCGGTGAGGCCATGGCCATCGGCCGGAACTTCCCCGAGGCCTTCCAGAAGGCGCTGCGCTCGCTGGAGAAGAAGGGCAGCCAGTTCACCTTCGTCGGCGAGCCGGGCGACAAGCAGGCGCTGCTGCACGAGGCGGTGCGGCCCACCGACGGCCGGATCAACACCGTCATGCAGGCCATCCGCGCGGGCGCCACCCCCCAGGAGGTCTTCGAGTTCACGAAGATCGACCCCTGGTTCGTGGACCAGCTGTTCCTGATCAAGGAGATCGCCGACGAGCTGGCCGGGGCCGCCGAGCTGAGCGCGGACCTGCTGGCCGAGGCCAAGCGGCACGGCTTCTCCGACCAGCAGATCGCCGAGATCCGGGGACTGCGCGAGGACGTCGTGCGGGAGGTGCGGCACGCGCTCGGGGTGCGCCCGGTCTACAAGACGGTCGACACCTGCGCCGCCGAGTTCGCCGCGAAGACGCCGTACTTCTACTCCTCCTACGACGAGGAGAGCGAGGTCGCGCCGCGCGAGAAGCCGGCCGTCATCATCCTGGGCTCCGGCCCGAACCGCATCGGCCAGGGCATCGAGTTCGACTACTCGTGCGTGCACGCCTCCTTCGCCCTGTCGGACGCGGGCTACGAGACCGTGATGGTCAACTGCAACCCGGAGACCGTCTCCACCGACTACGACACCTCCGACCGGCTGTACTTCGAGCCGCTCACCCTGGAGGACGTCCTGGAGATCGTCCACGCCGAGCAGCAGGCCGGCCCGGTGGCGGGTGTGGTCGTGCAGCTGGGCGGGCAGACCCCGCTGGGCCTGTCGCAGGCGCTGAAGGACAACGGCGTGCCGATCGTGGGCACGTCCCCGGAGGCGATCCACGCGGCCGAGGACCGGGGCGCCTTCGGGCGGGTGCTGGCCGAGGCGGGCCTGCCGGCTCCCAAGCACGGCACGGCCACCACCTTCACCGAGGCCAAGGCCATCGCCGACGAGATCGGCTACCCGGTGCTGGTGCGGCCCTCCTACGTGCTGGGCGGACGCGGCATGGAGATCGTCTACGACGAGACCCGGCTGGAGGCGTACATCGCCGAGTCCACCGAGATCAGCCCCACCCGCCCGGTCCTGGTCGACCGGTTCCTCGACGACGCCATCGAGATCGACGTCGACGCCCTCTACGACGGCCAGGAGCTCTACCTCGGCGGTGTCATGGAGCACATCGAGGAAGCCGGCATCCACTCCGGTGACTCGGCCTGCGCGCTCCCCCCGATCACGCTGGGCGGCTTCGACATCAAGCGGCTGCGGGCCTCCACCGAGGCCATCGCCCGCGGCGTCGGCGTGCGCGGCCTGATCAACATCCAGTTCGCGATGGCCGGGGACATCCTCTACGTCCTGGAGGCCAACCCGCGCGCCTCCCGCACGGTCCCCTTCACCTCGAAGGCGACCGCGGTGCCGCTGGCGAAGGCCGCCGCCCGGATCTCGCTGGGCGCCACCGTCGCCGAACTGCGCGCCGAGGGCCTGCTGCCCGCCCGCGGCGACGGCGGCGAGTTGCCCTTCGACGCGCCGATCTCCGTCAAGGAAGCGGTCATGCCCTGGTCGCGGTTCCGTGACATCCAGGGCCGTGGCGTGGACACCGTGCTGGGCCCGGAGATGCGCTCCACCGGCGAGGTCATGGGCATCGACTCCGTCTTCGGCACCGCCTACGCCAAGTCCCAGGCCGGAGCGTACGGGCCGCTGCCGACCAAGGGCCGCGCGTTCATCTCGGTCGCCAACCGCGACAAGCGGTCGATGATCTTCCCGGCCCGGGAGCTGGTCGCCCACGGCTTCGAACTCCTCGCCACCTCCGGCACCGCCGAGGTGCTCAAGCGCAACGGCATCAACGCCACCGTCGTGCGCAAGCAGTCCGAGGGGATCGGGCCGAACGGCGAGAAGACCATCGTCCAGCTCATCCACGACGGCGACGTCGACCTCATCGTCAACACCCCCTACGGCACCGGGGGACGCCTGGACGGGTACGAGATCCGGACCGCGGCGGTGGCCCGCTCGGTACCGTGCCTGACCACCGTGCAGGCACTGGCCGCGGCCGTCCAGGGCATCGACGCGCTGAACCACGGCGACGTGGGCGTGCGGTCGCTCCAGGAGCACGCGCAGAGGTTGATCGCCGCGCGGGACTGAGAGGTCGTAGTGAGGCTGCGCCCGCCTTGTGGCTGGTCGCGCAGTTCCCCGCGCCCCTTCGGGGCGCTCGGCTGAGGGGGGACTCCGGAAACGGCGTCCCCCCTTCGTGTGAGGACACCGATGTACAAGATCTTCTTCCAGCTCGTCTTCCGGCGGATGGATCCCGAAGCCGCCCACCACCTCGCCTTCCGGTGGATCCGGCTCGTCGCCCGCATTCCGGTGCTGCGGACCTTCGTCGCCGCCGCGCTCGCGCCCCGCCACAAGGAACTGCGCACCGAGGCCTTCGGGCTGCGGATGCACGGGCCGTTCGGGCTCGCGGCCGGGTTCGACAAGAACGCCGTGGCGATCGACGGGATGTCGATGCTCGGTTTCGACCACGTCGAGATCGGGACCGTGACCGGCGAGGCCCAGTCCGGAAATCCGCGGAAGCGGCTGTTCCGGCTGGTCGCCGACCGGGCGCTGATCAACCGCATGGGCTTCAACAACGACGGCTCACTGACCGTCGCCGCCCGCCTCGCGACCCGGAAGCCCGTCTTCAGGACCGTCGTGGGCGTCAACATCGGCAAGACCAAGGTCGTCCCGGAGGCCGAGGCGGTCGGCGACTACGTGAAGTCCGCCGAGCGACTCGCGCCGTACGCGGACTACCTGGTCGTGAACGTCTCGTCGCCGAACACACCGGGGCTGCGCGACCTCCAGGCCACCGAGGCGCTCAGGCCGCTGCTGAGCGCCGTCCGCGAGGCCGCCGACCGGGTCGTGGCCCACCGCAGGGTCCCGCTGCTGGTGAAGATCGCGCCGGATCTCGCCGACGAGGACGTGGACGCCGTCGCCGACCTGGCCGTGGAGATGGGCCTGGACGGGATCATCGCGACCAACACCACGATCGCGCGCGACGGGCTCGGCCTGCGGTCCGACCCGGCCCTGGTGAAGGAGACCGGCGGGCTCTCCGGTGCGCCCCTGAAGACGCGCTCCCTGGAGGTGCTGCGGCGCCTCTACGCGCGCGTGGGCGACCGGATCACCCTGGTCGGCGTCGGCGGCGTGGAGACCGCCGAGGACGCCTGGCAGCGCATCCTGGCCGGTGCCACGCTGGTCCAGGGCTACAGCGCCTTCGTCTACGAGGGCCCCTTCTGGGCGCGCGCCATCCACAAGGGCCTCGCGGCGCGTCTGCGCACCAGCCCGTACGCCAGCCTCGCCGACGCGGTCGGCGCCGACGTGAGGAAGACCGCATGAGCCCCCTGGAGCCTTTCGGCGCGCGGCTGCGCCGCGCCATGGACGAGCGCGGTCCGCTCTGCGTCGGCATCGACCCGCACGCCTCGCTGCTGTCCGAGTGGGGTCTGGACGACGACGTGGCCGGCCTGGAGCGGTTCAGCCGCACCGTCGTCGAGGCAGTGGCCGACCGGGTCGCCGTCATGAAGCCGCAGAGCGCGTTCTTCGAGCGGTTCGGCTCGCGCGGGGTGGCCGTTCTGGAGCGGGTGGTGCAGGAGGCGCGAGCGGCCGGGACGCTGGTCGTCATGGACGCCAAGCGCGGTGACATCGGCTCCACCATGGCCGGGTACGCGGAGGCCTTCCTCGGCAAGGACGCCCCGCTGTTCTCGGACGCCCTGACCGTCTCGCCGTACCTCGGCTACGGCTCGCTCAGCCCGGCCGTCGCCCTGGCCCGGGAGAGCGGCGCCGGCCTGTTCGTGCTGGCGCTCACCTCCAACCCGGAGGGGCCCGAGGTGCAGCACGCGGTCCGCGGTGACGGACGCACGGTCGGCGCGACCATGCTGGCCCACCTCGCCGCCGAGAACGCGGGGGAGGAGCCGCTGGGCTCCTTCGGCGCCGTGGTGGGCGCCACGGTCGGCGACCTGTCGTCGTACGACCTCGACATCAACGGTCCGCTCCTCGCGCCCGGGGTCGGCGCGCAGGGGGCGACGGCGGCCGACCTGCCCACGGTCTTCGGGGCGGCCGTGCGCAACGTGGTTCCAAACGTGAGCCGAGGTGTTTTGCGTCACGGTCCCGACGTCGGCGCCCTGCGGGCGGCCGCGGAGCGGTTCGCGGGTGAGATCCAGCACGTCGTCGCAGGTCGGTGACTCCTCCGCGAAGCGCCCCGGCGGGCGCTTCGACGGCGGCCCGAGGGTGAATACATCCTCAAATCCAGGGCAGTATGTCTGAAATGTCCGGCCTGACGGAGGCTGACCAGGACTTTTCCGCTGTTCTCGCTGACTCCGGCGGACTTGCCCGCTAGTCTCCGAGCAGAGTCAACGGGCAAGCGTGTTGCTCGTAGCTCCCCAGGTGTGGGGCGACTAGGTTCCTCACCGGTCCGTATCCGACAGTTCGACATCCGAGGTGACGTAGGCGTGGCTCTTCCGCCCCTTACCCCTGAACAGCGCGCAGCCGCGCTCGAAAAGGCCGCCGCGGCTCGCCGGGAGCGGGCCGAGGTCAAGAATCGACTCAAGCACTCCGGCGCCTCTCTTCACGAGGTCATCAAGCAGGGCCAGGAAAACGACGTCATCGGCAAGATGAAGGTCTCCGCCCTGCTCGAGTCCCTGCCGGGCGTGGGCAAGGTCCGCGCCAAGCAGATCATGGAGCGTCTCGGGATCTCCGAGAGCCGCCGCGTGCGTGGCCTCGGGTCCAACCAGATCGCCTCCCTGGAGCGCGAGTTCGGCAGCACCGGCTCCTGATCGCCGAGCCGCCCGGGAGGGCCGTCCCGGGCGACCCGCGATTGCTGGAATAATCGCTGCATGGCTGCAACATTCCGGGGGACGACCCCCGAGCCCCCGGACGTACGTCCGCGACTGACCGTGCTCTCCGGCCCCTCCGGGGTCGGCAAGAGCACGGTCGTCGCCCATATGCGCAAGGCACACCCCGAGGTCTGGCTCTCGGTGTCGGCCACCACCCGCAAGCCCCGCCCGGGTGAGAAGCACGGGGTCCACTACTTCTTCGTCTCCGACGAGGAGATGGACAAGCTGATCGCCAACGGCGAGCTCCTGGAGTGGGCCGAGTTCGCGGGCAACCGCTACGGCACGCCGCGCGCCGCCGTACTGGAGCACCTGGAATCCGGTGTGCCGGTCCTCCTGGAGATCGACCTCCAGGGCGCCCGGCAGGTCCGCGAGACCATGCCCGAGGGCCGGCTGGTGTTCCTGGCCCCGCCCTCGTGGGAGGAGCTGGTGCGCAGGCTCACCGGGCGCGGCACCGAGGCGCCCGAGGTGATCGAGCGGCGGCTGGACGCGGCCAAGGTCGAACTCGCGGCGGAGCCGGAGTTCGACGAGACACTGATCAACACCTCCGTCGAGGACGTGGCGCGCGAGCTGCTAGCCTTGATGGACGTTGTGTGATCGTCGCTGATCATTCAGACTGAATCTTTCCCATCCATCGGAAGGCAGAGCGTGTCCTCTTCCATCACCGCGCCCGAGGGCATCATCAACCCTCCGATCGACGAGCTCCTCGAGGCCACCGACTCGAAGTACAGCCTCGTGATCTACGCGGCCAAGCGGGCCCGTCAGATCAACGCGTACTACTCGCAGCTCGGCGAGGGCCTCCTCGAGTACGTCGGTCCGCTCGTCGACACCCACGTCCACGAGAAGCCGCTCTCCATCGCCCTGCGCGAGATCAACGCGGGTCTGCTGACGTCCGAGGCCATCGAAGGCCCGGCGCAGTAGTACTTTCGTATCGCGGTTGACTTATCCACAGGCCCGGCAGTCACGTTGCCGGGCCTGTGGTGTGTCATGGAGTCGTGAGTTCGTGGAGTCGTCGAATGGAGGCCCGGTGAGCAAGCCGAAGGTCGTGCTGGGGGTCAGTGGCGGCATCGCCGCGTACAAGGCCTGTGAGCTGCTGAGAAGGTTCACCGAGTCGGGTCACGACGTCAGGGTCGTCCCCACCGCCTCCGCGCTGCACTTCGTCGGCGCCGCCACCTGGTCCGCGCTCTCCGGCAACCCCGTCTCCACCGAGGTCTGGGACCACGTCGAGGAGGTCCCGCACGTCCGGATCGGCCAGCACGCCGACCTCGTCGTCGTCGCCCCCGCCACCGCCGACACGCTCGCCAGGGCGGCCCACGGCCTCGCCGACGACCTGCTCACCAACACCCTGCTCACGGCCCGCTGCCCGGTCGTCTTCGCCCCCGCGATGCACACCGAGATGTGGGAGCACCCGGCCACCCAGGAGAACGTGGCCACGCTGCGCCGCCGCGGCGCAGTCGTCATCGAACCCGCGGTCGGCCGGCTCACCGGCGTCGACACCGGCAAGGGCCGGCTGCCCGACCCGGGGGAGATCTTCGAGGTCTGCCGCCGGGTTCTGGCCCGGGGCGTCACCGAGCCCGACCTGAAGGGCCGCCACGTCGTCGTGTCCGCCGGCGGCACCCGGGAGCCCCTCGACCCCGTCCGCTTCCTCGGCAACCGCTCCTCGGGCAAGCAGGGCTACGCCCTCGCCCGTACGGCCGCCGCCCGGGGCGCCCGGGTGACCCTGGTCGCCGCGAACACCACCGGCCTGCCGGACCCGGCGGGCGTGGACGTCGTCCCGGTCGGCACGGCCGTACAGCTGCGCGAGGCCGTGCTGAAGGCCGCCGCGGACGCGGACGCCGTGGTGATGGCCGCGGCCGTCGCCGACTTCCGGCCCGCGGTCTACGCGGCCGGAAAGATCAAGAAGAAGGACGGCCAGGAGCCCGAGCCGATCGTGCTGGTGCGGAATCCGGACATCCTCGCGGAGATCTCGGCCGACCGGGCGCGGCCCGGACAGGTGATCGTCGGCTTCGCCGCCGAGACCGACGACGTCCTCGCCAACGGCCGCGCCAAGCTCGCCCGCAAGGGCTGCGACCTGCTCGTGGTGAACGAGGTGGGAGAGCGCAAGACCTTCGGTTCCGAGGAGAACGAGGCCGTGGTGCTCGGTGCCGACGGCAGCGAGACACCGGTGCCGCACGGGCCCAAGGAGGCGCTGGCCGACGTGGTGTGGGATCTGGCGGCGGCCCGTTTGGGTTAACTTTTTCTGGCCATTTGTCAACTTCACGAGAGGTCGCATTACGGCGCGGTGGCTCTGGCCAAGGCCGCCGACCATTGGGCAGAATGCCCGTGCCGCAGGTCACAGCACTTCCGAGTGTCGAGACAGTTGGGCCGGCGGCAGAGTGCGACCGATAAACTGTTCTCGGACGACGCCCGGGTGCAGCCCCCGTGTCGTCCGCCCATGATCAGCCAGCAGCCGCTGCAACCCCAGGGAGCGTTGTGTCCCGTCGCCTGTTCACCTCGGAGTCCGTGACCGAGGGTCACCCCGACAAGATCGCTGACCAGATCAGCGACACCATTCTCGACGCGCTTCTGCGTGAGGACCCGACCTCCCGGGTCGCCGTCGAGACGCTGATCACCACCGGCCTCGTGCACGTGGCCGGCGAGGTCACGACCAAGACGTACGCGGACATCGCGACGCTGGTCCGCAACAAGATCCTCGAGATCGGTTACGACTCGTCGAAGAAGGGCTTCGACGGCGCCTCCTGCGGCGTCTCGGTGTCGATCGGCGCGCAGTCCCCCGACATCGCCCAGGGCGTGGACACGGCCTACGAGAAGCGCGTCGAGGGCGACGAGGACGAGCTCGACAAGCAGGGCGCCGGCGACCAGGGCCTGATGTTCGGCTACGCGACGGACGAGACGCCGACGCTGATGCCGCTGCCGATCTTCCTGGCGCACCGCCTGTCCAAGCGCCTGTCCGAGGTCCGCAAGAACGGCACCATCCCCTACCTGCGCCCCGACGGCAAGACCCAGGTCACCATCGAGTACGACGGCGACAAGGCCGTCCGTCTCGACACGGTCGTGGTCTCCAGCCAGCATGCCTCGGACATCGACCTGGAGTCGCTGCTCGCCCCCGACATCCGCGAGTTCGTGGTGGAGGCGGAGCTGAAGGCGCTGCTCGAGGACGGCATCAAGCTGGACACCGAGAACTACCGGCTGCTGGTCAACCCGACCGGCCGTTTCGAGATCGGCGGCCCGATGGGCGACGCGGGTCTGACCGGCCGCAAGATCATCATCGACACCTACGGCGGTATGGCCCGCCACGGTGGCGGTGCGTTCTCGGGCAAGGACCCGTCCAAGGTCGACCGCTCGGCCGCGTACGCGATGCGCTGGGTCGCCAAGAACGTGGTCGCCGCGAGGCTGGCCGCCCGCTGCGAGGTCCAGGTCGCGTACGCGATCGGCAAGGCCGAGCCGGTGGGTCTGTTCGTTGAGACCTTCGGCACCGCCAAGATCGACCACGAGAAGATCGAGAAGGCGATCGACGAGGTCTTCGACCTGCGTCCGGCCGCCATCATCCGTGACCTCGACCTGCTCCGCCCGATCTACGCGCAGACCGCGGCGTACGGCCACTTCGGCCGTGAGCTTCCCGAGTTCACCTGGGAGAAGACCGACCGGGTGGACGCCCTGCGCAAGGCCGCCGGCCTCTGAGGCGGACAGCGGTAGAGCAGTCGACGCCGGCTCCCGCGACCACCGGAAGGTGGTCGCGGGAGCCGGCGTCGTCATGCGGCGCTACGGCCAGGCAAACCGGTCCTGAACCGTCGCACACCCCCGCCGTTGTCAGTCGTGTTTGGTAGGAATGCAAGCGTGAGCAGCGAGAACGGGCAGGGGAGCGGAGGCGGCGAGGGGGCGCGGCCGGAGCAGCTCGCGCTCATCCGCGAGAGCGTACGGGGAGCCAGGGTGCCCCGGGCCAAGCCGCGGACCTGGCGGGGGGCCGCGCTCGCCGAGCGGCTGCCGGTGGCGCGGGTGCTGGTGGACAAGGGTGTGCTGCATCTCGACCGGTACTTCGACTACGCCGTCCCCGCCGAGCTGGACGCCGACGCACGGCCCGGGGTCCGGGTCCGGGTCCGTTTCGGGGCCGGCCGGAACCGGGTGCGGGACGGCCGCCGGGAGGGCGGGGGCCTCATCGACGGCTTCCTGATCGAGCGGCTCGACGAGTCCGACTACTCCGGGCCGCTGGCCGCGCTGGCGCAGGTCGTGTCGCCCGAGCCGGTGCTGAGCGAGGAACTGCTGCGGCTGGCGCGGGCCGTCGCCGACCGGTACGCGGGGAGCCTCGCCGACGTGCTCCAGCTCGCCGTGCCACCCCGCAGCGCGCGGGCGGAGAAGCGGCCCTCGCCCGAACCCCTGCCGCCGCCCCCGGCACCGGATCCCGGCTCCTGGGCGCGGTACGAGCACGGTTCCGCCTTCATCGAGTCGCTGGCCTCCGGCGGCGCCCCGCGCGCGGTGTGGAACGCCCTGCCCGGGCCGGAGTGGAGCGAGGAGATCGCCCGGGCCGTCGCCGCCACGCTCGCCTCGGGCCGCGGCGCGGTCGTCGTCGTACCGGACGGGCGGGCCGCCGCGCGGGTCGACGCCGCGCTGACCGATGTCCTCGGCACGGGGCGGCACGCGCTGCTCACCGCCGATGCCGGGCCGGAGAAGCGGTACACGCAGTGGCTGGCCGTCAGTCGCGGGGCCGTACGGGCGGTGGTGGGGACCCGGGCGGCCATGTTCGCGCCGGTACGGGACCTCGGACTCGTCGCCGTGTGGGACGACGGGGACGACAGCCACAGCGAGCCGCACGCTCCCCAGCCGCACGCCCGGGATGTGCTGCTGCTGCGGGCGGCGCTCGACAAGTGCGCGTTCCTGCTGGGCGGCCGCAGCTGCACCGTGGAGGCCGCGCAGCTGGTGGAGAACGGCTGGGCCCGCCCCCTGGTGGCCGGCCGGGAGCAGGTGCGGCGGACCGCGCCCCTCGTCCGCACGGTCGGGGACGGCGACCTCGCGCGGGACGAGGCCGCACGGGCCGCCCGGCTGCCGACGCTCGCCTGGCAGGCCGTACGGGACGGCCTGCGGCACGGGCCGGTCCTGGTCCAGGTGCCCCGACGCGGCTACGTGCCGCGGATGGCCTGCGCCCAGTGTCGGGAGCCGGCGCGCTGCCGGCACTGCGCCGGGCCGCTGGAGGCACGGGACGCGGGTGCGCTGCGATGCGGGTGGTGCGGACGCGAGGAGAACGCCTGGCACTGCCCGGCGTGCGGCGGCTTCCGGCTGCGCGCCCAGGTGGTCGGGGCCCGGCGGACCGCGGAGGAGCTGGGGCGGGCCTTTCCCGCCGTGCCCGTACGGACCTCGGGACGCGAGCATGTGCTGGACACCGTGCCGGGGACTCCGGCGTTGGTCGTGAGCACCCCAGGCGCCGAGCCGGTCGCCGAGGGCGGCTACGCGGCGGCCCTTCTGCTGGACGGCTGGGCCATGCTCGGGCGGCCGGACCTGCGGGCCGGTGAGGACGCGCTGCGCCGGTGGATGGCCGCCGGGGCACTGGTGCGGCCGCAGGGGGAGGGGGGCACCGTGGTCGTCGTCGCGGAGCCGACACTGCGGCCCGTGCAGGCGCTGGTGCGGTGGGATCCGGTCGGGCACGCGGTGCGCGAACTGGCCGAGCGGGCCGAGCTGGGGTTTCCGCCGGTGTCCCGGATGGCGGCGGTGTCGGGAACCGCCGAGGCGCTGGCCGGGTTCCTCAGCACGACAGAACTGCCTCCGGACGCCGAGGTGTTGGGGCCGGTCCCGCTGCCCGTGGTGCGCGCCGGGGCGCCCCGGCGGGTCGGCGCGCCGCCGCCCGGGGAGCACTGGGAACGGGCGCTGGTACGGGTGCCGCCGGGCAGCGGCGCGGCACTGGCGGCGGCGCTGAAGTCCGCCCAGGCGGCGCGGATGGCGCGGGGGAGCGGGGAGCCGACGGTGCGGGTGCGGATCGATCCGCCGGACATCGGGTGACGAGAGCCCCTCGCCGGACATCGGACGAGATCGCCACGCCGGACACCGGAGGGCGACGGGGTGTGGCCGGGCAGACGGCTGCCCTCCCGGGTGCTTGCCGGGAGGGCAGGGAGCGGGCGGACGAGCCCTGAGGTCAGCCGTGGCGTACGCCTTCTCGACGGGGCGTCAGCCGTTGCGCGGGCCGGGGAAGGCGGTGGGCCTGGCCTCGTCGCGGAGGGTGGGGCTGCCGGCGGTCGGCTGGGTGGGCATGGAGCGGGCGGCCGGGACCGTGGGCACGGTGGGCAGGCCGGAGCCCACGTTGAGGGTGCGGGTGCCCGACGGCTCCGTGGGCCGCTCGGTCTCCGGGACCGCCGTGGCCTGGGACGCGGCGCGACGGGCGCCGTAACGGCGGTGCACCGCCTGCTTGGTGACCCCGAGGGCGGAGCCCACCGCGTCCCACGAGAAGCCGAGCGAGCGGTCGAAGTCCACGGCGGCCGTGACCAGGGTCTCGACGCTGTCCCGGAGTTCCTGGGCGAGCCGGACCGTCGGCGCGGGGGCGCGTCCGTAGACGACGAACCCCGTGGACGGGCCCGAGCGGCGCGGGCGGTAGACGTTGCCCAACTGGGCGGTGAGCGTACGCAGTGCGTCCACCTGCCGGCGGACCCGCTCGATGTCCCGCACCAACAAGTGCAGGCTCGCCCGGGCCTGGGCGTCGTGGGTTGCGTGGTCGGCCATGAACAAGCCTCTCGAACCGGCGTGAAAGGAACGGGCCGCGCGTGCGGCCCGTGGTGGTCAACTCTCTCTTGACCAACGCGTGGACGCTCCGCTGGTCACGGTGTGGGGGCGTATGGGCATATGCGTACGCCCTGTTCGTTCACCCGCGCACCGTCCGCGCCCCACGGGTCGGCCGGGAGGGCGGCCGACCCGTGGGGCGCCGGACCGGTGTCGTGGCATGGAGCGGCATAGACTGGTGCGTCACCCGTAAGTGCCCCCGTCCGAGAGGCCCTCAGCCGCCCATGAAGCTTGTCTTCGCCGGTACCCCCGAAGTCGCCGTTCCCGCTCTGGACGCGCTGATCGCCTCCGGGCGGCACGAGGTGGCCGCCGTGGTCACGCGGCCCGACGCGCCGGCCGGGCGAGGGCGCAGGCTGGTCGCCTCGCCCGTGGCCGAGCGGGCGGCGGAGGCCGGCATCGAGGTGCTGAGGCCGTCGAAGCCGCGCGATCCCGAGTTCCTGGAGCGGCTCCGGGAGATCGGGCCGGACTGCTGTCCGGTGGTGGCGTACGGGGCGCTGCTGCCGCGCGTCGCCCTCGACGTCCCGGCCCACGGCTGGGTCAACCTGCACTTCTCGTTGCTGCCCGCCTGGCGCGGAGCGGCCCCCGTGCAGCACTCCATCATGTCCGGGGACGAGATCACGGGGGCGTCCACCTTCCTCATCGAGGAGGGGCTCGACTCCGGACCCGTCTACGGCACCCTCACCGAGGAGATCCGGCCCACCGACACCAGCGGGGACCTGCTGACACGGCTCGCCTTCGCCGGGTCCGGGCTGCTCGTCGCCACCATGGACGGCATCGAGGACGGCACCCTCAAGCCCGTGCCGCAGCCGGCCGACGGCGTCACCCTCGCCCCGAAGATCACTGTCGAGGACGCCAGGGTCGAGTGGTCGGCGCCCGCGCTGCGCGTCGACCGGGTGGTCCGGGGCTGCACCCCCGCCCCCGGCGCCTGGACCACCTTCCGCGGCGAACGGCTCAAGCTGATCCAGGTCACGCCGGTGCCCGAGCGGACCGATCTCGCGCCCGCCGAGATCGCCGTGGGCAAGAACAGCGTGCACGTGGGGACCGGGTCGTACGCCGTGGAACTGCTCTGGGCGCAGGCCCAGGGCAAGAAGCCGATGCGGGCCGCCGACTGGGCGCGCGGCGTGCGCATCGGCGCCGGGGAGACCCTCGGAGCCTGAGCCCCCTTTCCCAGCAGCGGCTTTCCGGCGTACCCGACGTACGCTTGAAGGCCGCACCATTCCCGTACCCGGAGCACCTTTTACGTGAGCGAGCAGTCCCGGCGGCCGCGCAGACCTGCCAAGCCCTACCGCCGTCCCCAGAAGGACCCCGTCCGCATCCTCGCCTTCGAGGCGCTGCGCGCCGTGGACGAGCGGGACGCGTACGCCAACCTCGTGCTGCCGCCGCTGCTGCGCAAGGCCCGCGAGAAGGAGGGACCCGAGAAGTTCGACGCCCGGGACGCCGCGCTCGCCACCGAGCTGGTGTACGGGACGCTGCGCCGGCAGGGGACGTACGACGCGATCATCGCCGCATGTGTCGACCGGCCCCTGCGCGAGGTCGACCCGCCGGTGCTCGACGTGCTCAGCCTCGGGGTGCACCAGCTGCTCGGGACCCGCATCCCCAGCCACGCCGCCGTCTCCGCCTCCGTCGAACTCGCCCGCGTGGTGCTGGGCGACGGGCGGGCGAAGTTCGTCAACGCGGTGCTCCGCAAGGTCGCCCAGGACGACCTGGAGGGCTGGATCGCCCGTGTCGCACCCGCCTACGACGACGATCCCGAGGACCATCTCGCCGTCGTCCACTCACACCCCCGCTGGGTCGTCTCCGCGCTCTGGGACTCGCTGGGCGGCGGTCGCGCCGGGATCGAGGAGCTGCTGGCCGCCGACAACGAGCGTCCCGAGGTGACCCTGGTGGCCCGCCCCGGGCGGGCCACCACCGAGGAACTGCTGCGCGAGGACGCGGCCGTGCCGGGGCGCTGGTCGCCGTACGCGGTGCGGCTCACCGAGGGCGGCGAGCCCGGTGCCGTCCCGGCCGTCCGGGAAGGCCGTGCCGGGGTCCAGGACGAGGGCAGCCAGCTGGTGGCCCGCGCGCTGGCCGACGCCCCCCTCGAGGGGCGCGACGAGAAGTGGCTGGACGGCTGCGCCGGGCCCGGCGGCAAGGCGGCGCTGCTCGCCGCGCTCGCCGCCGAGCGGGGGGCTTCGCTGCTCGCCTCCGAGAAGCAGCCGCACCGGGCCGGGCTGGTCGCCAAGGCGTTGCACGGCAATCCGGGGCCGTACCAGGTGATCGCCGCCGACGGCACCAGGCCGCCGTGGCGGCCCGGCACCTTCGACCGGGTCCTGATGGACGTCCCCTGCACGGGCCTGGGCGCCTTGCGCCGCCGTCCCGAGGCACGGTGGCGCCGCCGCCCCGAGGACCTCGACACCTTCGCCCCGCTCCAGCGCGCCCTGCTGCGCACCGCGCTCGACTCGGTCCGGGTGGGCGGTGTCGTCGGCTACGCGACCTGTTCCCCGCACCTGGCGGAGACGCGGGCCGTGGTCCAGGACGTGCTCAAGCAACGTCCGGACACGGAGCTGGTGGACGCGCGTCCGCTGCTGCCGGGGGTGCCGGAGCTGGGGGAGGGGCCGGATGTGCAGCTGTGGCCGCACCTGCACGGCACGGATGCGATGTATCTGGCCCTGATCCGGAGGACCGGCTGAGGGGGACGGCCCCTGGGGGACGGTGAGCGAAGCGTCCCGCGAGGGGTGCTGGGTGCACCCGCGGCCGAAGGCAGGCCCGGAACCTGATTCGGCCCACCCCGTCAGGGCATGGCACGCTTGGGGCATGGCCGTGCAGATCAACCCCAGCATCCTGTCCGCAGACTTCGCCCGCCTCGCGGACGAGGCGAAGGCGGTCGAAGGCGCCGACTGGCTCCACGTCGACGTCATGGACAACCACTTCGTCCCGAACCTCACGCTCGGCGTGCCGGTCGTAGAGTCCCTGGCCCGTGCTACGGACACCCCGCTGGACTGCCACCTGATGATCGACGCCCCCGACCGGTGGGCGCCCCAGTACGTCGAGGCGGGTGCTTCTTCCGTCACCTTCCACGTCGAGGCGGCCGCCGCCCCCGTGCGGCTCGCGCGGGAGATCCGGGCGAAGGGGGCCCGCGCCTCCATGGCGCTCAGGCCCGCGACGCCGGTCGAGCCGTACGAGGACCTGCTCCCCGAGCTGGACATGCTGCTCATCATGACGGTGGAGCCGGGCTTCGGCGGTCAGGCCTTCCTGGACATCATGCTGCCGAAGATCCGCCGCACCCGGGAGCTGATCAGCAAGCACGGACTGGAGCTGTGGCTCCAGGTCGACGGAGGAGTTTCGGCGTCGACGATCGAAAGGTGCGCGGACGCCGGAGCCGATGTTTTCGTGGCAGGTTCCGCGGTGTACGGGGCAAACGACCCGGCAGAGGCGGTACGTGCACTGCGCACCCAGGCGGAGACGGCCACCGCCCAGGCGTCCTGGGCGTGCGACCACTGAGGTACGGGAACGTGAACGGCTCCGATCAGGGCTGATCAAGTGCGCCGGATCTGCAAGGATGAACGGCGTATCCAGAGTGTGAACAGCAGTGAGGAGATGGCCGTGTCGGGTATGTCGGCGGGCCGGTCAGCCATGCGGATGGGACCCGCTGAGCTGGTGCAGGCGGCGGCCATGGCCCGCCGCTTCTACCTCGAGGGCAAGTCCAAGATCCAGATCGCTGAGGAGTTCGGCGTCAGCCGCTTCAAGGTGGCGCGCGTTCTGGAGACTGCCCTCGAAAGGGATCTCGTACGCATCGAGATCCGGGTGCCGGCCGAGCTGGACGCCGAGCGCTCCGACGCGCTCCGCGCCCGCTACGGTCTGCGGCACGCCGTGGTGGTCGAGTCCCCGGCCGAGGCGGAGGAGACCCCCGACCCCGAGAACCTCGGCGAGGTCGCCGCCGACCTGCTCGGCGAGCTGGTCAACGAGGGGGACGTGCTGGGCCTGGCGTGGGGCCGGTCCACGATCCACATGGCGGCGGCGCTGGACCGGCTGCCGCCCTGCACGGTGGTGCAGCTGACGGGCGTGTACGACGCCGGGACCTCCGAGCGCGGTTCGGTGGAGGCCGTGCGGCGGGCCGCCCAGGTGTCCGGCGGCGACGCCCACCCCATCTACGCGCCGATGCTGCTGCCGGACGCGGCCACCGCGGCGGCGCTGCGCAACCAGACCGGGATCGCCCGGGCCTTCGAGTACTTCGACAAGGTCACGGTCGCCTGTGTCTCCATCGGCTCCTGGGAGCCCGGCATCTCCACGGTGCACGACATGCTCAGCGACGAGGAGCGCGCGCACTACGCCACCCTCGGGGTGGCCGCCGAGATGGCCGCGCACCTCTTCGACGCCGACGGCCGCCGGGTCGGGCGCGACCTGGGGGAACGATGCATCACGGTCAAGGCCGACCAGTTGCGCAGGATCCCCGAGGTCGTCGCGATCGCGGGCGGGCAGCGCAAGGCGGCCGCGATCGACGCGGTCCTCAGGTCGGGGCTGGTCACCAGCCTCGTCACCGACACCTCGGCCGCGGACTACCTCATGACGGCGGGCACCACCCCGAAGCCCGCGCTGAACCGCGCGGACCCGGACGGCCCCTGAGGTTCCCGAGGGCGCTGCTTGCCGAGGTCTCGGGCCCGCCCGGACTCCGGACCTCCTGGGGGTCTGTCGGGCCTGCCTGGGCTCGGGGCCGCCGGGTCGTGGGGCCGTCGGGTCGCGGGGCCGTCGGGACTCTGGGCCTGCCCAGGGGTGGGGCCGGCCGGGGCGTCGGGCCCGTTGAGGAGCCGGCCCGAGCGGTTCTCGGGCCCCGCGGGACTCACCCCTGCTTCGGTAGTGCCGCGTCGATCAGGGCCGCGGCTGCGTCGCGGGCGACCGTCCCTGCCGACGGGTCGCGGTCCATCCGTGCGGACACCCCGCCCCCGTCGTACAGCAGGTGGAGCTGGTGGGCGAGTGCCTCGGGGTGCGGGGCGCCGGCGTCCCGGGCGAGGTCGGTGAACAGGGTGCGGACCCAGCCGCGGGCGGCGTCGGACGCCTCCTCGATGGCGCTGCCGTGCTTCGCCTCCGCGCTCGCCGCCACGAAGGCGCAGCCGTGGTAGGTCTGCTGGGCGAACAGCTCGGCCTGCGCGTCGAAGACGGCCAGCAGCCGGTCCCGGGGACTGTCCGCCCGCTCGACACTGCGCAGCAGACGCTCGGTCAGCCTTGCGTGCCGGGAGTCGAGGTAGGCGCGGATGAGCTGTTCCTTGCCGCCGAAGGTGTTGTACAGCGAGGCCTTGGCGACCCCGGCGCGCTCGATGATCCGGTCGATCCCGACCGTCTGCACGCCCTCCGCGTAGAACAGCTCGTTCGCCGCCGCGAGCAGCCGCTCCCGAGCCGTGGGTGCCTTGGCGCTCAACGTCTTCGTCATGCCGCTCACCTTCTCCGACTCTCCCATTCTACGGCCGGCCAGACCGGTCTACTCAGTGGTCGCGACGCCGGTCACCGGGACTCCGCGTGCTCGGCGGCATGGACGGCCGGGGTGCTGCCGGAGGCGACCAGCACCCCGCGCCCGCTCTGCGGCCGGCCGCGCAGCAGCAGGGCGGCCAGGGCCAGCAGTGCCAGGGCGATGACCACCGCGCCGTACTCCTCGGAGGTCGGCACCAGGCCGCCACCGTGCACCACCAGCACTCCGGCGACGACGGACGGGACGCCCATGCCCAGGTAGGAGACGACGAAGAGCAGGGACAGCACACCCGAGCTCTCGTGCGGCCTGGTCAGCGGCATCACGGTGCGGATGCCGCCCTGGAAGCCGCTGCCGAACCCGAGGCCGGCCACGGCCGTCCCGGCGAAGAACAGCGCCGGCGCACCCTGGTCGACGGCCACCAGGGTGAGCGTCACCCCGGCGATGAGGGCCGCGATACCGGTGTACATGACGGTGGTCGCCGAGGCGGCACGCAGGAGGAGGACCGAGCCTGCCGCCACGAACGCCAGGACGAAGAGGCCCAGGCCGCCGTAGACGGCGGAGGTCGAGCCGACCAGGGTGCGGACCAGGGCCGGTCCGAGGGAGCCGTAGAAACCGGCCAGCGCCCAGACGGCGAACATGACGGGGGCGGTCGCCAGGACGGCACCGCGGACGGTCCGCGGGAGCCTGATCTCGGGCACCAGGCTGGCCGCCGCACCGGGCTTGCGGGTGACGGTCTCGTCGATCAGGGCGACGGCGACGGCCTGGGCCGCGAACACGGCCAGCAGACCGAGGTAGACGGTGTGGGTCGGGGCGGGCAGGTACTGCACGACGAACCCGCTGACCAGGGCGCCCGTCGCGGTGCCGACACCCGGCGCGAAAGCGTTCGCGAGCGTGCCGCGGGAGCGGTTGATGTCCATCATCCCGGCCCCGATCGCACCGAGCGCGGCGCCGGTCGACAGACCCTGCACCACACGGGCGACGAGCAGTTCGCCCACTCCCGCGGCGGTGGAGAAGAGCAGCATCGCGGCGGCCTGGGCGGCGATCGCGGTGATCAGCACCGGACGGCGGCCGACGTGGTCGGACAGCTTGCCGAGGACCAGCAGGCCGGAGAGCACGGCGATCGCGTACACGCCGAAGACGACGGTGGTGGTGATCGGGGTGAATCCCCATTCGGCCTGGTAGGTCGCGTAGAGGGGGGTGGGCGCGCTGGAGGCGGCGAGGAAGGAGACGACGACGGAGGCGAGCACGTAGAACGCCGCACGGGGCGGGATCGGCTTGCCGGGGGCTGCGAGCTGGTTCATCGGTGATCCTTCGCGGGGACGGGGCCGAGGAGCGTCGGTTTCGGAGCGGTTTTTGAGTAGACCGGTCTGTCCATATGGCCCCGTCAACCTCGCAGACAGCTCGGTCTATTCCCGTCCTCGGAAAGAATCCGGAAGGCGGCGGACGGCCTTCGGCCCCGACTATGTGTACGACAGGCCGAGCGCCGAGCGCCGATCGCATCCGGAGGACACGTTGACCGCAGATCCCCGACCCGAGCCGGGAGCGGAACCACAGCCCGTGCTCAGCCCGTTGACCACCGCCGCGATCTTCCTGGTGGTCACCGTCCGCCCCGGCGGGGAGGAGGCCGCACGCGACGTGCTGGGCGATCTCCGCGCGCTGGAGCGCAGCTTCGGGTTCGGCGCCCCGGAAGCCTCCCTGAGCTGCGTGGCGGGCATCGGCTCCGATGCCTGGGACCGCCTGTTCGACCACCCTCGCCCGGCCGCCCTTCACCCCTTCCAGCCTCTTCAGGGGCCCCGGCACACGGCGGTCGCCACCCCCGGGGACCTCCTCTTCCACATCCGGGCCACCCGGTTCGACCTGTGCTTCGGGCTCGCCGCCGAAGTCATGCACCGGCTGCGCGGCGCGGTCACCGTCGAGGACGAGGTGCAGGGCTTCAAGTACCTCGACGCCCGCGACCTGCTCGGCTTCGTCGACGGCACCGAGAACCCGGTCGGGGCCGCCGCCCGCAGAGCCGTGCTGATCGGCGAGGAGGACGCCGCGCACGCCGGCGGCAGCTATGTCGTCGTCCAGAAGTACGTCCACGACCTCGACGCCTGGAACGCCCTGCCGGTCGAGACCCAGGAACGGATCATCGGCCGCACCAAGGCCACCAACCTCGAACTCGAGGAGCCCGCCTCCCACGTGGACCTGAACACCGTCACCGGACCGGACGGCGAGGAACAGCAGATCCTCCGTGACAACATGCCCTTCGGCAGCCCCGGCCGCGGCGAGTTCGGCACCTACTTCATCGGGTACGCCCGTACCCCGGACGTCACCGAGCGCATGCTGCGCAACATGTTCCTCGGCACCCCGGACGCCGGCCACGACCGGATCCTCGACTTCTCCACGGCGGTCACCGGCACGCTCTTCTTCGTGCCCTCCGGCGACTTCCTGGACGACCTCCCGACCCTTCCCGGACGGTGCTGAGATGACGACGGGTCCGCACGTGGTCACGCTCGACCTCGCGGGGGTCGTGGACAAGGCCGGTCTCATGGACCGGGCCGTGTCCGCCCTGGGCCTGCCCGACTGGTTCGGCCGCAACTGGGACGCCCTCGCGGACAGCCTCCGCGACCCCTCGGTGTGGCCGCCCCCGGCCGTGGACCGCGGGCTCCTGGTCGTCGTGACCGGCTGGCAGGAGTACGCCGGGGCGCGGCCGGACGAGTGGCGGGTCGCCCGGGACGTCCTCACCCAGGCGGCCACCGGCGAACCCGCCCTCACCGTGGCCCTGGCGCTCGGCTGACACCCCTTGGAGGTTCCTCCGAGGCCCCTTTGACCTGCCTGGATGTTCGTCCCGGGCATCACGCGCCGGTGCCCATGGGAGAATGAAGTACGTGCTTTTCCCTCTGGCCGGCCGGTCCGGGGGTCACCTCTGATCGACTGGGATGTGCGGCACGTGCGTTTCCTCAATGACATCCAGCCCGCGTACGACCTGACCTACGACGACGTCTTCATGGTGCCGAGCCGCTCCGCGGTCGGCTCGCGTCAGGGCGTGGACCTCGGCTCGCCGGACGGCACCGGCACCACGATCCCGCTGGTCGTCGCCAACATGACCGCGATCGCGGGTCGGCGGATGGCCGAGACGGTGGCCCGGCGCGGTGGACTCGTCGTGATCCCGCAGGACATTCCGATCGACGTGGTCACCGATGTCATCACCTGGGTGAAGAGCCGCCACCTGGTGCTCGACACCCCGATCGTGCTCGCCCCGCACCAGACCGTCGCCGACGCGCTGGCCCTGCTGCCCAAGCGGGCGCACAACGCCGGTGTCGTCGTCGACGAGGACGGCCGTCCCGTCGGCGTCGTCACCGACCGGGACCTCAGCGGCGTCGACCGCTTCACCCAGCTCGCCGAGGTCATGTCCCGCGACCTGCTGCTGCTCGACGCGGACATCGACCCGCGCGAGGCGTTCAACAAGCTCGACGCGGCCAACCGCAGGTACGCCCCGGCCGTCGACCGGGACGGCACGCTCGCCGGCATCCTCACCCGCAAGGGCGCCCTGCGCGCCACCCTGTACACCCCGGCGACCGACGCGAACGGCAGGCTGCGCATCGCCGCCGCCGTCGGGATCAACGGCGACTTCGCGGACAAGGCGGAGCAGCTGCTCCGCGCGGGTGTGGACACGCTCGTCATCGACACCGCGCACGGCCACCAGGAGTCGATGATCAGCGCGATCAAGCTGGTCCGCGACCTCGACCCGCAGGTCCCGATCGCGGCCGGCAACATCGTCTCCGCCGACGGCGTCAAGGACCTGATCGACGCGGGCGCCGACATCATCAAGGTCGGGGTGGGCCCCGGCGCGATGTGCACCACCCGCATGATGACGGGCGTGGGCCGGCCCCAGTTCTCGGCGGTCCTGGAGTGCGCCGCGGAGGCGCGGAAGTACGGCAAGCACGTCTGGGCCGACGGCGGTGTCCGGCACCCCCGCGACGTCGCCATGGCACTGGCCGCGGGTGCGTCCAACGTGATGATCGGCTCCTGGTTCGCGGGGACCTACGAGTCGCCGGGGGACCTCCAGCAGGCCGCCGACGGACGGCTGTACAAGGAGTCCTTCGGCATGGCCTCGGCGCGCGCGGTGCGCAACCGCACCTCCGACGAGTCGGCCTACGACCGGGCCCGCAAGGCGCTCTTCGAAGAGGGCATCTCGACGTCCCGGATGTTCCTCGACCCGGCCCGGCCGGGGGTGGAGGACCTGATCGACTCGATCATCGCGGGCGTGCGGTCCTCCTGCACGTACGCCGGAGCGGCGTCCCTGGAGGAGTTCGCCGAGAAGGCGATCGTGGGCATCCAGAGCGCGGCCGGGTACGCCGAGGGCAAGCCGCTGCACGCCAGCTGGAGCTAGACGCGTCGGGCTCGTGTTCTACTTCGGGTACGGCCACCGCCGGTCCCGTCCTGCACCGTCCGAAAGCTGAACGACCCCTTGCTGAACGATCTCGACGAACGCATCGTGCACGCCCTCGCCGAGGACGCCCGCCGCTCCTACGCGGACATCGGGCAGCTGGTCGGCCTGTCCGCACCCGCCGTGAAACGCCGCGTGGACCGGCTGCGCGCGACCGGGGCGATCACCGGATTCACCGTACGCGTCGATCCCGCGGCCCTCGGCTGGGAGACCGAGGGGTTCGTCGAGATCTACTGCCGGCGCAACACGTCTCCGGAGACCATCCAGCGGGGGCTGGAGCGGTACCAGGAGGTGGTGGCCGCGTCGACGGTCACCGGTGACGCCGACGCGGTCGTGCAGGTGTTCGCGTCGGACATGCGGCACTTCGAGAGGGTGCTGGAGCGGATCGCCGGGGAGCCGTTCGTCGAGCGGACCAAGTCGGTACTGGTGCTGTCCCCGCTGCTGAGGAGGTTCTCCTCGGGGGCTCCGGGGTGAGAGCGGGGGAGGGGCGGGGGGGCGGGGGGTGGGGGGGGGGGGGGGGGGGGGGGGGGGGGGGGGGTTGGGGGGGGGGGGGGGGGGCGGGGTGCGGTCGAGTGCCGGGTGCGCGTGCTCCGTTGCTGGTCGCGCAGTTCCCCGCGCCCCTGCAGGGCGCGGTGCCACCGCCGACCAAGGGGCGCGGGGAACTGCGCGACCCGCCCCCACCGGACCGCACCCGGCACTCGACCGCGCCCCCCGCTACTCCGCGGTCTTCCGCGCCAGCGGGTTGCTGCCGATCGAGTTGTGCACGCTGAAGCTCACCGCGTCCGACCGGTACCGGTCGTCGGACCACTCCACCGGCCGCCCCTCCCGCGTCGTCGTCACCCGCCGCACCCGCAGCAGCGGGCTCGACCGTCGCACCCCGAGCAACTCGGCGTCCCGTGCGCCGCAGGCGACCGCGTCGATGACGTGCTCGCCGTATGCGAAGACCAACCCGGTTTCCTCGTAGAGGCGTTGGGTCACCGACGGGCACTCCGGCTCTATCTCCGCCACCGCCGGGGAGATCCAGTCCGCGTACACCGTGCGTTCCAGCAACACCGGTTCGCCGTCCAGCCCGCGCACCCGCAGTACATGCAACACCGGTGTGCCGACCGCGAGTTGGAGACGGACGGCGTCCTCCTGCGCAGCGGGCCGGTACTCCTGCGCCACCACGTGTCCGGTCGCCTCGCGGCCCATCGCCCTGGCCCACTGCGCAAAACTCCGCAGCTCCGCGAAGCTCTGGCTGCGGCGGCTGGCCAGCACCACCCGGCGGGCGCCCTGGCGGGAGCCGATCAGCCCCTCGGAGGTGAGCGCGGCGACCGCCTGGCGGACCGTGCCGCGTGAGACGCCGTACTGCGTCGCCAGCTCCGTCTCCGAGGGCAGCCGGCTGCCGACGGTGTACTCCTCGCGGTCGATGGCGCGCCGCAGCTCGTCGGCGATCTCCTCGTGTCGCGCCGTCATGCTTCCCCTCTGAGTAGATCGCTGTGCACAGCGTGACCAGCCTAATCGACGGCCTCAGGTGATGCGTGTCAGCCCGTACCCGGCCAGGATTGTGCAGGGAATAAGGGGACGGAGTTTCGCTGCCGTTCATGAAGGGGAAACCCACGGCGGGCGTACTGAGGCCAACTTGTTCAGACAAGTTGCCCGGTGCCATCCGCAGCGCCACCCACCCTCGTGCGTACTCCCTGGAGAGACCGTGACCGTGTCCCTGCCGAGAACCGCCCTCCTCGGCGGCTCCCTCGCCGCCGTAGCCGCGCTCGCCCTGAGCGCCTGCGGCGCCGCTCCCGACAACGCGTCGGCCACCACCTCCGGTGGCAAGAACGCCGCCACCGCCACCTCCGCCGCCGACCTCGGCGGCATGGACGAGCTGGTCGCCGCCGCCAAGAAGGAGGGCACGCTGCACATCATCGCGGTGCCCCGCGACTGGGCGAACTACGGCGCGATCATCGACGGCTTCCAGAAGAAGTACGGCATCAAGATCGAGGACGAGAGTCCCGACGGATCGAGCCAGGACGAGATCAACGCCGTGACCTCGCGCAAGGGCCAGGACCGGGCGCCCGACGTGCTCGACCTCGGCTCGTCGTTCGCGCTCAGCGCCGCCCAGCAGGGCCTGCTCGCGCCGTACAGGGTCACCTCGTACGCCGACATCCCCGAGGGCCAGAAGGACCCGCAGGCCCGCTGGTACAACGACTACGGCGGCTACATCTCCATCGGCTGCGACGCCAAGCGCGTCAAGACCTGCCCGACCACCTTCGCCGACCTGCTGAAGCCGCAGTACAAGGGGCAGGTCGCCCTGAACGGCAACCCGACCAAGTCCGGTTCGGCGTTCGGCGGCGTCTACGCCGCGGCGCTCGCCGGCAAGGGCTCCTTCGACGACATCCAGCCGGGTCTGGACTTCTTCGCCAAGCTGAAGAAGAACGGCAACTACACGCCCGTCGAGTCCACCCCGGCCACCGTCGAGAAGGGCGAGACGCCCATCTCCATCGACTGGGACTACCTGAACGCCGGTTACGCCGACGAGTTCAAGTCCAAGGGCGTGGACTGGAAGGTGTCGATCCCGAGCGACGGCCAGTACGCCCAGTACTACTCCCAGGCCGTCAACAAGGACGCCCCGCACCCGGCGGCCGCCCGCCTGTGGCAGGAGTACCTGTACAGCGCCGAGGGCCAGAACCTGTGGCTCAAGGGGTACGCGCGCCCGGTCCTGATGTCCGCCATGGAGAAGGCCGGCACGCTCGACAAGACCGCCGCCGCCAAGCTCCCCGCGGTCACCGGCACCCCGTCCTTCCCGACCGAGGCCCAGCAGGACAAGGCCAAGACGGTCCTCTCGGCGGGTTGGTCGAAGGCCGTATCCGGATGACGGCCACGCTCACGCGGGCCGGCGTGGCGACCGCCGCTTCCCAGAAGCGGCGGCGCCGCGCCCCCGGCTGGCTCGCCGTCGTCCCGCTGCTCGCGTTCACGGCCGTCGCCTTCGGGCTGCCGGCCCTGGCCATGCTGAACGGCGCCTTCACGGTCAAGGACCCGGTCACCGGCACGAGTTCGTACACCACGAGCAACCTCGGCGACTCGCTCCAGGGGCCGTACCTCACCGCCCTCGTCGGCAGCGTCAAGCTGTCCGCGCTCTCCGCCCTCATCGCCGCCGTCCTCGGGCTGCCGCTCGCGCAGGCCGTCGTCGGCTCGCGCTCCCGGGCGCTGCGCGAGGCGGTGCTCACCGCCTCCGGTGTGCTCGCCAACTTCGGCGGTGTGCCGCTGGCGTTCGCGTTCGTGGCGACCCTGGGCAACGCCGGTGTGCTGACCGTGCACCTCGGGCTCGCCCGGCACGGCTGGGACCTGTACAGCTTCTGGGGACTGGTCCTCGTCTACCTGTACTTCCTGATCCCGCTGATGGTCCTCACCATCACCCCGGCCCTGGACGGACTGCGCGCCCAGTGGCGGGAGGCCGCGCTCAACAACGGCGCCACCGGTGTGCAGTACTGGCGGTACGTGGCACTGCCCGTCCTCACCCCCTCGCTGCTCGGTGGCCTGGTGCTGCTCTTCGGCAGCGCCTTCGCCGCCTACGCCACCGCTGCCGCCATGGTCGGCAGCGCGGTCCCGCTGGTCACCCTGCAGATCGCCGACGCCCTCTCCGGCAACGTCCTGGTCGGCCAGGAGAACGTCGCCCTCGCCCTGAGCCTGGACATGGTGCTGGTGGCGGGCCTGGTGATGGCGGTGTACCTGCCCCTGCAACGACGGAGCGCCCGATGGCTCGACGCCTGACCCCCTGGCGCTGGGCCGTCCTCGGCCTGGCCGCCCTGTACTTCCTGGTCCCGCTCGCCGCCTCCGTGCTCTTCACGGTGGACGTGCCCGGCCAGGGCGTCACCTTCGACGCCTACACCCAGATCATCTCCGCCGACGGCTTCCTCTCCAGCCTGCTGCTCTCCCTGGAACTGGCCGTCGCCACCATCGCCGTCGTGCTGCTGCTGTTGGTGCCCGCGGTGGTCGCCCTGCGGCTGAGCGCGCCGAAGCTGCGGCCGGTCGTCGAGATCGTCTGCTCGCTGCCGCTGGTGGTGCCGCCGATCGCGTTCGTCGCCGGCATCGTCACCGTGCTCAAATGGGGCCCCGACCACCTGTCCCGGACCCCGCTGTTCGAGACGTTCGTCGCCGTGCAGAACCCCACCTTCCCGATCGTCCTGGTGCTCGCCTACGTCGTGATGGCGCTGCCCTTCGTGTACCGGGCGCTGGACGCCGGGCTGCGCGCGATCGACGTGCGCACCCTCGTCGAGGCCGCCCGCAGCTGCGGTGCCTCCTGGCCGCAGGCGCTCGTCAGGGCCGTCCTGCCCAATCTGCGCGGGGCGCTGCTCAACGCGTCCTTCCTCACCCTGGCGCTGGTCCTCGGTGAGTTCACCGTCGCCCGGCTGCTGGGCTTCGAGCCCTTCGCCGTGTGGATCTACGACGTCGGCGGCTCGCAGGCCCAGCTGTCCGTCGCCGTCTCCGTGCTCAGTCTCCTGGTGACCTGGGCCCTGCTCCTCGCGCTCGCCGGTGCCGGCGGCCGTGACCGAACCGCTTCCTCCCGGGGATGAACCATGAGTGTCAGCACGCCCGACAACGCCGCCACCGTCGAATTCCGGGGACTGCGCCGCGCGTTCGGCTCCACCGTCGCCCTCGACGGACTCGACCTGACCGTACGGCCGGGGGAGTTCCTGGCCCTGCTCGGCCCGTCGGGCTGCGGCAAGACCACCGCCCTGCGCATGCTCGCCGGGTTCGAACACCCCGACTCCGGCGCGGTGCTGGTCGACGGCGAGGACGTCACCCGGGTCCCGGCCCACCGCCGTGACGCCGGGATGGTCTTCCAGTCGTACAGCCTCTTCCCGCATCTCGACGCCGTCGACAACGTGGCCTTCGGGCTGCGCATGCGCAAGGTGCGGACGGGTGAACGGCGCGCCAGGGCGGCGGAGCTGCTGGAGCTGGTCGGGCTCGGTGACAAGGGGGAGCGGTTCCCCCACCAGCTCTCCGGCGGCCAGCAGCAGCGGATCGCCCTCGCCCGCGCCCTCGCCCTGCGGCCCCGGGTGCTCCTCCTGGACGAGCCGCTGTCCGCCCTCGACGCCAAGGTCCGGCTCACGCTCCGCGAGGAGATCCGCCGGCTCCAGCAGGAACTCGGCATCACCACGCTGTTCGTGACGCACGACCAGGAGGAGGCGCTGTCCGTCGCCGACCGGGTCGCCGTGATGCGCGCCGGGCAGCTCGAACAGTGCGCCGAACCCGCCGAACTGTACGGCCGCCCGGCCACCGCGTTCGTCGCCGAGTTCGTGGGCACGATGAGCCGGATCCCGGGGACCGCCAGGGACGGCTCGGTCGAGGTGCTCGGGCAGCGGCTGCCCGTCGACGGACAGCCGCCCGGCGCGAGCGAGGTCGACGTCCTGGTGCGGCCCGAGGCCGTCCGGGTGCGCGCCGACGGCTCCGGTACGGCCACCGTCGTCGCCACCGCCTTCCTGGGCGCGGTCGTCCGGATCACCGTACGGCTCGCCGACGGTACCGAGGCCAAGGCCGACCTGCCCGCCCACGAGGCCACCGAACTGGGCGCCGGATCCGCCGCGACCGTCTCGCTGCCCGAGCGGCCGGTGCTCGTCGCCGAACGCGTCCAGAAGTAGCCCCCCGAAGTCCCGCCCCCCACGTGAGGAATGACGACAACGTGACCCCCCACCCGCGGCTCCCGCTCCAGGCTGTCCTGTTCGACATGGACGGCACGCTCGTCGACACCGAGCGACTGTGGTGGGAGGCGGTGGAAAGCGTCGCCGGACGGGCGCTCGGCGAGGCCGACGAGCCCGACGTACTGGGCCGTCCGGTCGAGCACACCGCCCAGTGGCTGGCCCACGCCACCGGCCGGCCCGCCGCCGGGCTCGCGGCCGAGCTGCACCGGGAGTTCGCGGACCGGGTCCGCACCGGCATCGTGCCCCGCCCCGGCGCCCTCGACCTGCTGGACGCCCTGGCGGCGGCAGACGTACCCACCGCCCTGGTCACCGCGTCCCCCCGCGCGGTCGCCGGCCTCGTGCTCGACGCCCTCGGCCCCGGCCGCTTCGCCGCGTCCGTCACCGCCGACGACACCGGCCGCACCAAGCCCGCCCCGGACCCCTACCTGGCCGCCTGCCGGGCGCTCGGCGTCGACCCGGCGGCCTGTGTGGCCGTCGAGGACACCGAGACCGGGGTCGCCTCCGCCGAGGCCGCCGGGTGCGCCGTGCTGGCGGTGCCCTCGCTCGCGCCGATCGCCGACGCGCCCGGCCGGACCGTCCGGGACACGCTGGTCGGGGTCACCCCGAAGGAGCTGAGCGCGATGGCCGTACCGGAACTGCGGGTCATGTCCTGGAACCTGTGGCTCGGCGGCAGCCGGATCACCGACCACCGGGCCAAGCAGGTCAAGACCATCCTGGACGCGCGCGCCGACGTCGTCGGGCTCCAGGAGACCGCCGGCACCTCGGCCCGGGAACTCGCCGCGGCCCTCGGCTGGCACCACCACACGGCCGGCGAGAACCTCGGGATCATCAGCCGCTACCCGATCACCGCCCGCCTCGGCGACCCGGAGGTCGGCTTCTACGGGGCCGCCGGGGTGCGGATCGCCGTCCGCCCCGGCCGCGAGGTCGACATCTGGACCGCGCACCTGCACTACACGCCGTACGGACCGTACGAGTACCACTTCGACGGGCTCGGGGCGGACCAGCTGGTGGCCCACGAGGAGGTGCGGCTCGGGCAGCTGACGGAGACGCTGCGGTGGATCGGGGACGGTGCCGTGCCGGTCGTGCTGACGGGCGACTTCAACAGCCCCTCGCACCTCGACTGGCCGACCGTCGAGTGGCCGGTCACCAGGGCCGCCGAGGAGGCCGGGTTCCACGACTCCTACCGGCAGGCGCACCCCGACCCGGTCGCCGCACCCGGGCACACCTGGTCGCCGGTCCACCCCGTCCACGAGGACGGCGGCGGGCGGCCCGAACCGCAGGACCGGATCGACTACGTGCTGCACAGGGGGCTGCGCGTGCTCGACTCCCGGACCTGGGTCAGCGGCACCCCGGCCCCCTGGCCCGAGGTCGCGGACAACGACTGGCCCTCCGACCACGCGGCCGTCGTGACCACGTTCGCCGTCGAGCCGTGACCCCGGCACCGCTGACGGGGACCGTGGCACGGCGGCGGAAGCCGTGACCCGGCGCAACGAATCGCCGCCCGGCCCGTCCCGCACGCAACGAACCGCTCACCACCGCGCAACGGCTCCTCCTTGTCCGGTTCGGCCCGCCGACCGTACGGTCTAACTGGCCCCCAGACCCCCTTCCGTACCCGGTGAGGACCCGCATGCGCACCGCCCTGCTCCAGAGCTCCGGCCGCCCCGGCTCGACCGTCGAGAACCTCAAGGTGCTCGACGAGGCCGCCGGCCGGGCCGCCGCCGCGGGCGCCGCGCTGCTCGTCACCCCGGAGATGTTCCTGACCGGCTACGCGATCGGCGACGGCGTCGGCCGCCTCGCCGAGCCCGCCGACGGCGACAGCGCGGACACGATCGCCGAGCTGGCCCACCGGCACGGCCTCGCGATCGCCTACGGCTACCCGGAGCGCGCCGGCGGCAGCGTCCACAACTCCGTCCAGCTGATCTCCGCCGACGGCACCCGGCTCGCGAACTACCGCAAGACCCATCTCTTCGGCTGCTTCGAACGGGACCACTTCACCCCGGGCGAGCAGCCGGTGGTCCAGGTGGAGCTGGGCGGACTGACCGTCGGCCTGATGATCTGCTACGACGTCGAGTTCCCGGAGCTGGTCCGCGCGCACGCCCTGGCCGGTACCGACCTGCTGCTGGTCCCGACGGCGAACATGCACCCCTTCCAGTTCGTCGCCGAGTCCCTGGTCCCGGTGCGGGCCTGGGAGAGCCAGATGTACGTGGCGTACGTCAACCGGGTGGGCAGCGAGGGCGAGTTCGAGTTCGTCGGGCTGTCCACGCTGGCCGGCCCCGACGGGATCGCCCGGGCCCGCGCCGGACGCGGTACGGAGCTCCTCCTCGCCGAGGCGGACCCCGCCCTCCTCGCCGCCTCCCGCGAGGCGAACCCGTACCTGAAGGACCGCCGCCCCGGCCTCTACGGGTCCCTGGCCTGACCTTCCCGCCCCTGCTTCTCCTCCTTTCTTCTCCTTCTCCCTCTTCACGCATGTCGCAAGGAGTCCGTACCCCATGACGTCCACGGTGCCCAACGCCGTCGAGCACGCCGACGAGCAGCAGCCGCCGATCACCATGTTCGGCCCGGACTTCCCCTACGCCTACGACGACTTCCTCGCCCACCCGGCGGGCCTCGGCCAGGTCCCGGCGACCGAGCACGGCACCGAGGTGGCGGTCATCGGGGGCGGACTGTCCGGCATCGTGGCCGCGTACGAGCTGATGAAGATGGGCCTGAAGCCGGTCGTCTACGAGGCCGACCGGATCGGCGGCCGGCTGCGGACCGTCGGCTTCGAGGGCTGCGACCCCTCGTTGACCGCCGAGATGGGCGCGATGCGCTTCCCGCCCTCGTCCACCGCCCTCCAGCACTACATCGACCTGGTGGGCCTTCAGACCCGTCCCTTCCCGAACCCGTTGGCCGAGGCCACCCCCTCGACCGTCGTGGACCTCAAGGGCGAGTCGCACTACGCCGAGACCAGCGCCGACCTGCCCCAGGTGTACCGGGACGTCGCCGAGGCCTGGAACAAGTGCCTCGAAGAGGGTGCCGACTTCTCCGACATGAACCGCGCCATGCGCGAGCGTGACGTCCCGCGCATCCGGGAGATCTGGGCGAAGCTGGTCGAGAAGCTCGACAACCAGACCTTCTACGGCTTCCTCTGCGACTCCGAGGCCTTCAGGTCCTTCCGGCACCGCGAGATCTTCGGGCAGGTCGGCTTCGGCACCGGCGGCTGGGACACCGACTTCCCGAACTCCATCCTGGAGATCCTGCGCGTCGTCTACACCGAGGCCGACGACCACCACCGCGGCATCGTCGGCGGCTCCCAGCAGCTGCCGCTGCGCCTCTGGGAGCGCGAGCCGGAGAAGATCGTCCACTGGCCGTACGGCACCTCGCTGAAGTCCCTGCACGTGGACGGCGAGCCCCGCCCGGCCGTGACCCGGCTGCACCGCACCGCGGGCAACCAGATCACCGTGACCGACACGAACGGCGACATCCGGACCTACAAGGCGGCGATCTTCACCGCCCAGTCCTGGATGCTGCTGTCCAAGATCGCCTGCGACGACTCGCTCTTCCCGATCGACCACTGGACCGCGATCGAGCGCACCCACTACATGGAGTCCAGCAAGCTCTTCGTGCCCGTGGACCGGCCGTTCTGGCTGGACAAGGACGAGGAGACCGGCCGGGACGTCATGTCGATGACGCTCACCGACCGCATGACCCGCGGCACCTATCTGCTCGACAACGGCCCGGACCGGCCCGCCGTGATCTGCCTGTCGTACACCTGGTGCGACGACAGCCTGAAGTGGCTGCCGCTGTCCGCGAACGAGCGGATGGAGGTCATGCTGAAGTCGCTCGGCGAGATCTACCCGAAGGTCGACATCAGGAAGCACATCATCGGCAACCCGGTGACCGTCTCCTGGGAGAACGAGCCCTACTTCATGGGCGCGTTCAAGGCCAACCTGCCCGGCCACTACCGCTACCAGCGGCGCCTGTTCACGCACTTCATGCAGGACCGGCTGCCCGACGACAAGCGGGGCATCTTCCTCGCCGGCGACGACATCTCCTGGACGGCGGGCTGGGCCGAGGGCGCCGTGCAGACCGCGCTCAACGCCGTCTGGGGCGTCATGCACCACTTCGGCGGAGAGACCGACCGGACCAATCCCGGCCCCGGCGACGTCTACGACGAGATCGCCCCGGTGGAACTCCCGGAGGACTAGTAGACGGGTCGGACCGGTGCTTGCGGGTTCAGTCGCGCAGCGGGGTGAGCAGCATGCGGCTCGCGAGGCCGACCGCCGCGTCCAGGCGTTCGGCGAACTCCTCGGCCAGGCCCTCGAAGCGGCGCAGCGCCCACAGGGCCCGCGCCGCCGACCAGGTCGCGTCCCGGGCCCGCTCCAGGCTCCAGGAACCGAGCAGATGGGTCAGCGGGTCGGCGATCTGCAGCAGGTCGGGACCCGGCATCAGGTCCTCCCGGATCCGCTCCTCCAGGGAGACGAGGAGGTCGCCCACGCGGTCGAACTCGTCCTCCAGCTCGGCCGGTTCGCAGCCGAGGGTACGGCAGGCGTCCACCACGGCCAGCGCGAGGTCGTGCCCGATGTGCGCGTTGATGCCCGCGAGGGCGAACTGCAGCGGCCGTACCCCCGGATGGTGCCGGAACTGGAACAACGGCCGCCAGCAGGCCGGCGGGCGGTGGCCCGCGGCCTCCGCGTCCACCGCCGCCAGGTAGCGCTCGGCGAACCGCACGTCCAGCGTCGCGGCGGCTCTCGGATCCCCGAACCGGCCCGCCTTCAGGCGGCGTCCGACCTCCTGCGTGACGGCCAGGTAGACGCGGTTGAACACCGCCACGCCGTCCCGCCGGGGGAGGTCCTCGTCCAGGGCGCGCATCCGGGAGACGACGGTGTCGACCGGAGCGGTGAGGTGTTCCAGCTGCGCCATGGGGGCAGGGTCCCAGTCCCGGGCCGGCACCCGGGCCGACGGGCCCGGCGCTTCCCCGGAACGGGGGAACGGCGGCCGCCGGAACCCGTGCCCGCCGTCCGCCTAGGGTTTGGTGTCGTCGTAGGAGCTGGTGCCCTCGTCGAGCAGCGGTTCCTGCGCCTTGAGGTGGGAAGGGGCCATGGCGCGCAGCGCGTGGTAGCCGGTGATGACGACCAGGGTGCCGAGCGCGATGCCGCTGAGGGAGAAGGTGTCGGTGAACTTCATGCTGACGTTGCCGACGCCGATGATGATGCCCGCGGCGGCCGGGACCAGGTTCAGCGGGTTGCGCAGGTCCACCTTGGCGTGCAGCCAGATCTGGGCGCCGAGCAGGCCGATCATGCCGTACAGGATCACCGTGATGCCGCCGAGCACCCCGCCCGGGACGGCGGCCACGACCGCGCCGAACTTGGGGCAGACGCCGAAGAGCAGCGCGAAGCCCGCGGCGGCCCAGTAGGCGGCGGTGGAGTAGACGCGGGTCGCGGCCATCACGCCGATGTTCTCGGAGTAGGTGGTGTTGGGCGGGCCGCCCACGGCGGAGGAGAGCACCGAGGCGGCGCCGTCCGCCGAGATCGCCGTGCCGAGCCTGTCGTCCAGCGGGTCGCCGGTCATCTCGCCGACGGCCTTGACGTGTCCGGCGTTCTCGGCGACCAGGGCGATCACGACCGGGAGGGCGACCAGGATCGCGGACCACTGGAAGGACGGGCCGTGGAAGGACGGCAGCCCGATCCAGTCGGCCTTGCCGACGCCGGAGAGGTCCAGGCGCCAGTGGTCGGTGACCTTGCCGCTCGGGCTCATCGAGTGGATCCGGCCGAAGATCCGGTCGAGGGCCCAGGACAGGACGTATCCGAAGACCAGGCCAAGGAAGATCGCGACCCGTGACCAGAAACCACGCAGACAGACGACGGCCAGACCGGTGAACAGCATCACCAGCAGCGCCGTCCACTGGTCCTGCGGCCAGTAGGTGGCGGCGGTGACGGGCGCCAGGTTGAAGCCGATCAGCATCACGACGGCGCCGGTCACGATCGGGGGCATCGCGGCGTGGATGATCCGGGCGCCGAAGCGCTGGACGGCGAGCCCGATCAGGAAGAGCACGGCGCCGACCACGAGGGTGGCGCCGGTGACCGTGGCACTCGTCCCGCCCTGTGCGCGGATCACCGCAGCCACCCCGACGAACGACAGCGAACAGCCGAGGTAGCTGGGCACCCGGCCGCGCGTCGCCAGCAGGAAGATCACGGTCGCGACGCCGGACATCATGATCGCGAGGTTGGGGTCGAGGCCCATCAGGACGGGCGCCACGAAGGACGCGCCGAACATGGCCACCACGTGCTGGGCGCCGAGCCCCACGGTGCGGGGCCAGGAGAGCCGTTCGTCGGGGCGTACCACCGCTCCGGGCGCGGGCGTACGCCCGTCGCCGTGCAGTTTCCAGCGCACGCCGAGATCCATGGTGGGGCTTCGCTTTCCTTGTACGTGAAGTCGGTCCGGACCATTGTCACGGCTACCTGAGGGCCCTACGCTCGCACGGTCCTACTCATGAACTGCGTTCACATGTCTGAATAGACGATCGGGGTGCTCGATGAGTGGAAGATCCCGTGCGGCCGTCGTCCTGACGGCGCTCGCGGCCGTCGCGGCTGTGCTCGCCCCCTCCGCCCACGCGACCGCGAGGACGGACCGGGTGCCCGACACCGCCGTCCTCGACGGCGCCCGCCTCCTGCGCACCCGGGCGGAACTCGGCCACGGCGACCCGCGACTGCGCCGCGCCGTCCAGGACCTGACCGCACGCGCCGACGCCTGGCTGGACCAGGGCCCCTGGACGGTCGTCGACAAACCGAAGCCCGCCCCCGGCGGTGACGTCCACGACTACCTGAGCCAGGCTCCCTACTGGTGGCCCACCACCACACCCACCGCGGACAACCCCTGGGGCTGCCCCTACGTGCAGCGCGACGGTCAGCGCAACCCCGAGGTCGACAGCGGCACCGACCGCCAGGACGTCGAGAAGGTCTTCGACTCGACGTACGACCTCTCCCTCGCCTGGTTCTACACGGGCAGGCGGGCGTACGCCGAGAAGGCCGGGCAGGTGCTGCGCACCTGGTTCCTGGACCCGGCGACCCGGATGAACCCGAACCTGAACCACGCCCAGTTCATCCCGTGCAGGTACGACGGCCGGTCGATCGGCATCATCGACTTCTCCCAGTCGTACACGAGCGTGATCGACGCGCTCGCCCTCCTCGGCACCGGGGCGCCCGGCTGGAGCGCCGCGGACCGGTCCGGCATGCGGAGCTGGAACACGGACTTCCGGGACTGGCTGGAGAACAGCGCCTTCGGCAAGGAGGAGGGCGCCGCCGCCAACAACCACGGCACCTTCTACGACATGCAGCTCGCCGCCCTCGCCTATGCGACCGGCGACAAGGCGCTGGCGCGGAAGACCGTGCTGGACGCGCGGGCGAAGCGGATCGATCCGCAGATCGCGGGCGACGGCAGCCAGCCGCAGGAACTCGCCCGCACCCGGAGCTGGCACTACTCGGCCTTCGACCTGGTCGCCTACACCCGGCTCGCGGCCATCGGCCGGCATGTCGAGGTGGACCTCTGGGCCTACCGGGGGCCCGACGGGCAGGGCCTGTCCAAGGCCGTCGACTATCTGCTGCCCGCCGCGACCGGCGCCGCCGCCTGGCCGTACCCGGAGCTGGAGTTCCACCGCTACGCCGCGACCGACGTCGTCCATGCGGCGGCCGACGCGGGCGACAGGGCGGCGCAGCAGGCGGCCCGGCGGCTTCAGGCACCGCCCGGCGGCGACCTCTGGGCCCTGCGGCCCGCCGCCGAGCAGCTGGACTCGATCGCGGGCTGAGGGCCCCGTCCCGGCCGGGGCTCCTGAGCACCCGCTTAGGATGGAGTGTCCCCACCACTTCGTCCCCCTGCTCAGGAGCCCCACCCGTGACCGCCGAAGCCCCGACCGCCCCCACCCTGTCCTACGGCCGGCTGATCCCCGTCACCGTCCACTTCGACGACCTGGACGCGCTCGGACTGCTCCACAACGCCCGCTACCCGGTGATGGTCGAGCGGGCCTGGGCCGAGCTGTGGCAGGAGCACGGCTTCGCCTTCGAGGGCGACTGGGCCGCGGCCGAGGACGCCTGCAACGCCGTCAAGGAACTCCGCATCGGCTACGAGGCGCCGGTCACCCGCCCCGGCGCCTACGCCGTCCACCTCTGGCTGGAACGGCTCGGCACCACGGGCCTGACCTACGGCTTCCGGTTCTGCTCGGCGGACGGCGCGGTCACCTATGCCCAGGGCACCCGGGTCCTGGTCCGGCTGGACGCCGGTACGCTGCGCCCGGCTCCCTGGAGCGAGCGGTTCAGGGCCGCGGGCCGGGAACTGCTTCGGCCCGGGAGCTGACCTCCGCCCGGACCGCGCGTTCCCCGGACCGCAGTACGCCCGCGCACGCCACCAGGCCGAAGGCCAGGGCCGTGACCAGGCCGAACGACACCACCAGACTGGTCGCCTGCGCCACCCCGCCGATCAGGCTCGGGGCGACCAGCCCCGAGGTGTAGGTGATCGTCGCGACGCCCGCTATGGCCTGGCTGGGATTGGGCCCCGCGTGCCCCGCCGCCGCGAAGCACAGCGGTACGACCACCGCGATGCCAAGGCCCATCAGCGCGAACCCCGTCATCGCCACCGCCGGATGCCCCGCGAGGACGATCAGCAGCCCGCCGAGCACGGCCAGCACCCCGCCGCCGCGCACGGTACGGACCGCGCCGTAGCGGTTCACCACCGCGTCCCCGCTGATCCGGGCGATCGCCATGGTCAGCATGAACCCGGTGGTGGTGGCCGCCGCCAGCCCGGCGGAGCTGTCCATCCGGTTCTTCAGGAACACCGCCGACCAGTCCAGGCTCGCCCCCTCGGCGAACACCGCGCAGAAGCCCACCGCGCCGATCAGCAGGGCCGAGCGGGGCGGCAGCGCGAACCGCGGCGGCGGCTCCTCGCCCGCCTCCGGCCTGAGGTCCGGGACCCAGCCGGCGGCCAGGATGCCGAGCAGGGTCAGGGTGGCCGCCGCCAGCGCGAAGTGCAGCCGGGCGTCCGAGCCCAGGTGCGCGGCGAGAGTGCCGGCCGCCGAACCGATCAGGGCGCCCGCGCTCCACATGCCGTGCAGCCCCGACATGATCGACTTCCTGAGCCGCCGCTCCACCTCCACGCCGAGCGCGTTCATCGCGACATCGGCCATGCCCGCGCTCGCGCCGTAGACGTACATGGCCAGGCAGAGGGTGTACATGTTCGGCGCGAGGGCCGGCAGCACCAGGGCCAGCGTCCACATCGCGATCAGACCGCGCATCGCGGTCCGGCTGCCGAAGCGGTGGCTGATCCGGCCCGCCAGCGGCATCGAGCACGAGGCGCCGAACGCCCCGAAGGCGAGCGCGAAGCCGAGCTGTCCCGCGCCCAGCGAGGCGTGGTCCTGGATCCACGGCACCCGGGTCGCGAACGAGCCGGTGACGGCACCGTGCACGGTGAACACGGCCGCGACGGCGTACCGCGAGCGCCTCACCTCGCCCTGTCCGTGGTCCACGTCTTTCATGGTCCCGCCCTCCCCGGCCGGTTGCCGCCCCGCTGTCCGCCGTAAACTATCAGGGACCCTGCCTGATAGATAGGGAGCGAAGTGGCCGTTGCGGGCCGCGCGTTCTGGGAGGATGCCCGTCATGCCCGCCTCACCCAGTACCGCCCGGGCCATCAACGACCGGCTCGCCCTGAGCCTGCTCCAGCGGGAAGGTCCGCTGACGGCAGGCCAGTTGAAACAGCTGACCGGGCTGTCCCGGCCGACCGTCGCCGACCTGGTCGAACGGCTCGGCGCGTCCGGCCTGATCAGGGTGGTCGGCGAGTCGGGCGAGCAGCGTCGCGGGCCGAACGCCCGGCTGTACGGGATCGCCGCCGACCGCGCGTGTCTGGCCGCCCTCGACGTGCGCACCGAGAGCGTCTCGGTCCTCGTCTCCGACCTGGTGGGACGGGTGCTGGCGGAGGGGGCGGTGCCGGTCGGCCCGGAGACGGGGACCACGGCCGCCGTCGAGCAGGCGGTGGGGCTGGTGGAGCGGGCGGTGAAGGAGGCGGAGGCCACCGGAGGGGGGCGACTGCACACCGTCGGCATCGGGGCGCCGGGGCTCGTCGATCCGGCGACCGGCGAACTCCGCGACTCCGCGGGGCTGCCCGCCTGGCATCGCCGCCTGGTCGCCGTCCTCCAGGAGCGCTTTCCCGAGGCCGGGGTCAGCGTCGAGAACGAGACCAACCTGGCGGCCCTCGCCGAGCAACGGGAGGGCGTGGCACGCGACCGGGACACCTTCGTCCTGCTCTGGCTGGGCGACAGCCCCGGCGCCGCCGTCGTCCTGGACGGCAGCCTGCGCCGGGGCGCCTCCGGCGGCACGGGCGAGATCGGCTTCCTGCCGGTCCCGGGGACCCCGGCGCTCCCGTCGGCGACGGACTGCTCCGGCGGCTACCACTCCCTGGTCGGAGCGGCGGCGATCAGGGAACTCGCCGAACAGTACGGGATGACGTCGTCCGGGACCGCGGCACACGCCGTGGAACTGGCCGCCCGAACAACGCCCGCCGACCCCGACAACCGCCAGGTCAGCCCACAGGGCCCCCACGCCGACGCCGACGCAACAGCGCCCCGCAGGGGCGCGGGGAACGGCGCGACCGGCCACGACGCGCCCGCGCCTGACAACTGCCTGGTCGGCCCACAGGGCTCCCATAGCGACGCCGACGTGTCGGCGCCCCTCGGGGGCGCGGGGAACGGCGCGACCGGCCACGACGCGCCCGCACCCGGGCACCGGGCCGATCCGGGCCCGTTCGTGGCGCGCTCCCGGTTTCTCGATGTGCTCGCCGACCGGATCGCCGTGGGCGTGGCCGCCGTCGTCGCCGTCCTCGACCCCGGCTGCGTGGTGCTCGGCGGAGAGGTCGGCCCGGCCGGCGGCGCGGCGCTCGCCGTCCGCGTCGAGGCCCGGCTGCGCCGGATGTCCCCGATGGCCACGGAGGTGCGGGCGAGCACTCTCGGCGGCGCGGCCGTCCTGCGCGGCGCCCTGCTGACCGCCCGGGAGCGCGCCCAGGACGACCTGTTCGCGCCCCCCGATCGCTGACCCGGCCCCGCGCGCCCTCAGCGCCGGGCGAGGAAGTCCTCGAACGTGCCCTTCCCGACCGCCCGTTCCGGCGCCAGATGACCGCCCTCCCGCAAGGCCCGGTACACCCCGCCGAACAACGGCACCCCGACCAACGCCCGGCGCCGCCCGCCCGCCTCGAGGTACGCCCGCGCCAGCGACTCCAGCGGCCGCACCTCGGGCCCGCCCATGTCGGCCACCCGCCCCGCCGGCCCCGCACCGGCCAACTCCGCGAGTCGGTCGGCGACTTCGCCCACCTCGATCGGCTGGTCGGCCACCCCGCGCGGCACCGGCAGCACGGGCGCCTTCGCAAGCCCCTCGAACAGCGTCACCAGCAGGTCGTGGAACTGCGTCGTACGCAGCACGGTCCAGCCCAGCCCCGACTCCTCGACCAGCCGTTCCACCGCGAGCTTCGCCCGGTAGTAGCCGAGCGGCACCCGGTCCACGCCCACGATCGAGATGTACAGGAGATGGCCCACCCCGGCCCGCCGCGCCGCCGCGATCAGGTTCGCCGCCGCCCGTTCGTCACCGCCCCTGGGGGTGCTCGCGCAGTGCACGACCGTTTCCACGCCGGTCAGCGCGGCCTCCAGACCGGCCCCACCCGTGCGCAGGTCCACGGCGTAGGGGTCGGCGTGCCGGCTGAGCACCCGCACCTCGTGGCCGTCCGCCCGCAGCCGCCCGACGACGAGCCTGCCCAGCGTTCCGGTCCCGCCGGTCACCAGGGTCGTGGTCATGTCGTTCCGTCCCTCCGGACACCGGGCGCTCCCGGCCGGAACGCCCCTCCGGCGAGTACGACCCCGCGGGCGCCGGGAAATGTGACATCGGCGCGACCCGGCGGCGGGCAAGGGCCGTCGTCACCGCCACCGGGCCGACCGCACCCTAAAAGGACTAGACCAGCCGGGTCAATAGAGGTGAATCGAAGTCAAGAGCGCGGGCCCGCGCGGCCGTTGGGCACATGGCGTCCCTGGTGAGAAGTCCAGCGACACCGACTGTGAGGCAGCCCACACGGTTCCCCTGTATGGACCACCATCGGGCGTGGCACACTGGCGGTGTACCAGAAGCAGCGCACTCCGGGGTCGGTGAAACTCCGAACCGGCGGTTACAGTCCGCGACCCGTCCGCTTCCAGCGGCCGGTTGACCAGGTGAAATTCCTGGACCGACGGTTAAAGTCCGGATGGGAGGCAGTGCGCGGCGGGCGAGCATGTACATGTGCGCGCCGCCGTATCTGGTCTCGTCCGATGCCGGGCGGGACCTCTTCGGCGTCGCCCCGGTGTGCTCACCCGTACATTCTGTCGTCCTTCGACAGGCCCCGGAGTCCGTGCCCCGTTGAGGCAGGAGGACCCGGGAAGTGTTCACCGGAATCGTCGAAGAGCTGGGTGAGATCACCGCCGTCGAGAACCTCGGCGACGCCTCCCGTTTCCGGCTCCGTGGCCCCGTGGTGACCGAGGGCGCACAGCACGGCGACTCCATCGCCGTGAACGGCGTCTGTCTGACCGTCGTGGAGCACGAGGGCGACGAGTTCACCGCCGACGTCATGGCGGAGACCCTCCAGCGTTCCTCCCTCGGCGCCCTCGGCGTCGGCTCCCGCGTCAACCTGGAACGTCCCACCGCCGTCGGCTCCCGCCTCGGCGGCCACATCGTGCAGGGCCACGTCGACGGCACCGGCGAGGTGCTGGCCCGTACCCCCTCGGAGAACTGGGAGATCGTCAAGATCTCGCTCCCGGCCCACCTCAGCCGCTACGTCGTGGAGAAGGGCTCCATCACGGTCGACGGCATCAGCCTCACCGTCGTGGAGGCGGCCCAGGACCACTTCACCGTCAGCCTCATCCCCACCACCCTCGACCTGACCACGCTCGGCCACAAGCAGCCCGGCGACCCGGTCAACCTCGAGGTCGACGTGGTCGCCAAGTACGTCGAGCGGCTGCTCGCGAACACGCGGGGAGCGGGCAAGTGAACTGGCTGAACTCCGAGGCCTTCACCCTCCTCCACCAGCGCATCATCTGGTCGGACATGATCGGCAACATCCTGGGCCTGATCACCCTCGCCCTCGGCTGGCGGCGCTCCCTGCTGACCTGGCCGGTGCAGTTCCTCTCCGGCCTGGTCCTGTTCATCGCCTTCTACGGCCACCTGGCCGGCAGCGCGGGCAAGCAGGTCGTCGTCATGGTGGTCGCCCTGTACGGCTGGTGGCAGTGGAACCGGAACAAGGGCCAGTCCGGCGACGGTCACATCGTCCCCCGCTTCGCCACCTGGCGTGAGCGCGGCGCGATGCTCGCCGCCGCGGCCGCCGGCACGGTCGCCGTCGCCCTGCTGTTCAAGGCCTTCCCGTCCCTGTCCTGGGACCCCTGGCCGGACGCCTACATCTTCGTCGGCACGATCGTCGCGATGTACGCCCAGGCCCGCGGCATGGTCGAGTTCTGGATCGCCTGGCTCCTGGTCGACGTGGTCGGCGTCCCCCTGAACTTCGCCAACGGCTACGCCTTCTCCGGCTTCGTCTACGTCATCTACGGCGCGCTCGTCCTGTGGGGCATGCGCGACTGGTGGCTGCGCTCCCGCCAGGGTTCGCGGCCCGCTCTGGAAGGAGCACCCGCATGACCGCGGCACCCGTTCTCCACCACACCCACGACATCGACGGCCTCACCCTCGACCCCATCGAGCAGGCCATCGCCGACATCGCCGCCGGCCGACCGGTCGTGGTGGTCGACGACGAGGACCGCGAGAACGAGGGCGACCTCGTCATCGCCGCCGAGAAGGCCACCCCCGAGATCGTCGCCTTCATGATGAGCGAGTGCCGCGGCCTGATCTGCGCCCCCATGGAGGGCGACGAACTCGACCGGCTCCGGCTGCCGCAGATGGTCGAGGACAACACCGAGTCCATGAAGACCGCGTTCACCGTCTCCGTGGACGCATCCGCCGCGCACGGCGTCACCACCGGCATCTCGGCCGCCGACCGCGCCACCACCCTCCAGCTGCTGGCGAGCGGTGAGGCCGAGCCCACCGACCTCGTCCGCCCCGGCCACGTCTTCCCGCTGCGCGCCCGCCCCGGTGGCGTCCTCAGCCGCAACGGCCACACCGAGGCCGCCGTCGATCTCGCCCGCCTCGCGGGCCTGCGTCCCGCCGGTGCCATCGTGGAGATCGCCGGCGAGGACGGCCGGATGCTCCGCCTGCCCGAGCTGATCCCGTTCGCCCGCAAGCACGGCCTGACGATCATCTCCATCGCGGACCTGATCACCTACCGCCGGTCGGCCGAACCGGCCGTCCGCCGGGAGGCCGAGGTCAAGCTGCCCACCCGGCACGGCACCTTCACCGCGTACGGCTACCGCTCCACCACCGACGGCGTCGAGCACGTCGCCCTCGTGCACGGGGAGATCGGCGACGGCGAGGACGTCCTGGTCCGCGTCCACTCCGAGTGCCTCACCGGCGACGTCTTCGGCTCCGCCCGCTGCGACTGCGGCCCCCAGCTCCACGAGGCGCTCGACCGGATCCAGGCAGAGGGCCGGGGGATCGTCGTCTACCTGCGCGGGCACGAGGGCCGCGGCATCGGGCTGCTGTCCAAGCTGCGCGCCTACGAACTCCAGGAACGCGGCCGCGACACCCTCGACGCCAACCTCGAACTCGGCCTGCCCGCCGACGCCCGCGACTACCGCGCGGGCGCCCGGATCCTGGCCGACCTCGGCGTCCACAGCGTCCGCCTGATGACCAACAACCCCGACAAGAGCGACGCGCTGCTCAGCCACGGTCTGAGGATCAGCGGGCGCGAGCCGATGCCCGTGCAGGCGGGCGAGCACAACCTCCGCTACCTGCGCACCAAGCGGGACCGGATGGGCCACGACCTGCCCTGGCTGGACACGGCGGCCGTGGCCACCTGCGCGAACCAGTAGAGAAACAGCACTGAGGAGAGACGTACGTGAGCGGCAAGGGTGCACCGGAGTTGTCCGTACGCAATGTCAGCGACCTGCGGGTCGCCGTCATCGCGGCCCAGTGGCACGAGAAGGTGATGGACGGACTGGTGGACGGGGCCCTGCGGGCCCTGCGCGAGCTGGGGATCGACGAGCCCACCCTGCTCCGGGTCCCCGGCACCTGGGAGCTCTCGGTCGCCGCGAAGGTCCTCGCCGGCCGCGGCTACGACGCGGTGGTCGCCCTCGGCGTCGTCATCCGCGGCGGCACCCCGCACTTCGAGTACGTGTGCCAGGGCGTCACCCAGGGCCTCACCCAGGTCTCCGTCGAGACCGGCGTCCCCGTCGGCTTCGGCGTCCTCACCTGCGACAACGAGGAGCAGGCCCTGGACCGCGCAGGCCTGCCCGGCTCGAACGAGGACAAGGGCCACGAGGCGGTGACCGCGGCGGTGGCGACGGCGGCCACCCTCCGCTCAGTATCCGAACCCTGGCACTGAGCGAGGCGGCGTTTGGCGTAGTCTGGCGCTCACCATGTCCAACAAGACTTTCGAGGAGCTCTTCACCGAGCTCCAGCACAAGGCCGCCCACGGCGACCCCGCCACGTCCCGCACCGCCGAGCTGGTCGGCAAGGGCGTCCATGCCATCGGCAAGAAGGTCGTCGAGGAGGCCGCCGAGGTCTGGATGGCCGCCGAGTACGAGGGCAAGGAGGCGGCCGCCGAGGAGATCTCGCAGCTGCTCTACCACGTCCAGGTGATGATGGTCGCCCGCGGGATCTCGCTGGACGACGTCTACGCCCACCTGTGAAACCCCTTTCAGACACCCCCTATCAGCCCTCTTTCGAAGCGAAGGAAGCCGACCTCATGCTGCGCATCGCCGTCCCCAACAAGGGTTCCCTCTCCGGCCCTGCGGCGGACATGCTGCATGAGGCCGGCTACCGGCAGCGCCGGGAGTCCAAGGAACTCCGTACCGTCGACCCGGTCAACGACGTGGAGTTCTTCTACCTGCGCCCCCGCGACATCGCGATCTACGTCTCCTCCGGGCGCCTCGACATCGGCATCACCGGCCGCGACCTGCTGGTGGACTCCGGCGCCAACGCCGAGGAGATCCTCCCGCTCGGCTTCGCCCGCTCCACCTTCCGCTTCGCCTCCAAGCCGGGCGCCGCGAGCACCCTGGCGGACCTCAAGGGCAAGACGGTCGCCACCTCCTACGAGGGCATCGTCGCCAAGCACCTCGCCGACAGCGGCGTCGACGCCTCCGTCGTCCACCTCGACGGTGCCGTGGAGACCGCCATCGAGCTGGGCGTCGCCGAGGTCATCGCCGACGTCGTCGAAACGGGCACCAGCCTGCGCAACGCCGGCCTGGAGGTCTTCGGCGAGCCGATCATGAAGTCCGAGGCGATCGTGGTCCGCCGTACCGGCGCCGACGTCGAGGAACCCAAGGTCCAGCAGTTCCTGCGCCGCCTCCAGGGCGTCCTGGTCGCCCGGACGTACGTGATGATGGACTACGACTGCCGGGTCGAGCAGCTGGAGAAGGCCGTCGCCCTCACCCCGGGCCTGGAGTCGCCGACCGTCTCCCCGCTGCACAACGAGGGCTGGGTCGCCGTCCGCGCCATGGTCCCCGCCAAGGACGCCCAGCGGATCATGGACGACCTGTACGACCTCGGCGCCCGCGCCATCCTGACCACGGCCATCCACGCCTGCCGCCTCTGAGGGCCCGCGAGAGATGTCCGAGCCGCCCACCCTGCCCGTCACCTTCCGGCCGGGCCACACCCGCGCGATCCTGCTCACAGCGGGTGCCGCGATCTTCGTCACCATCTCCGGCGTCGCGCTGCTCCTGGAGCAGCTCGGCCCGGGGGAGAAGCTCAGTTTCGTCCTCACCGGCGCACTGATCTTCTGGGTGCTGGCGCGGCTGGCCCGCGTGAAGGTCGTCGCGGAGGAGTCCGGCGTCACCGTCGTCAACATCGCCGGCGAGCGGCACCTGGAGTGGGCGGAGATCCTCCAGGTGAACCTCCGCCCGGGTGACCCGTGGGTGTTCCTCAACCTCAGCGACGGCACCAGCCTGCCCGCGCTCGGCATCCAGCCGGGCATCGCCAGGCAGCGCGCGATCGCCGACGCCAGGGCCCTGCGAGCCCTCGCCGAGGCCCGCGCGATCCGCGACCCCGAGCAGCATCAGGGCTGAGATCACGCAACTTCGGGGGCGCCTCGGGGCCGTCGACCCTGCCGCAACGGCCCCCGTCTTGATTAATCTGTTGGCGGAGGCTTTTCACGTCCCGCCTCCGCCCCTGTGGCGCGCCCCGCGCACAGGGGTTCCTGCTACCCGAGGAGTGACCCTCTCCGGCGATGGACGGATCGTCCTGTAGTACCTGCGCCGCCCCCTCCCGACATACCGCGGACCGCTCCGGCCCCGTCCGCGACGAAGCGGAGGCGGCGGCACCATGACCACCCCCCTGCTGCTCCTGGCAGCCGCGTTCCTGCTCATCCTGGCCAACGGCTTCTTCGTGGCCGCCGAGTTCGGACTGGTCACCGTCGAGCGCCCGGAGGCCGAGAAGGCCGCCGCCGACGGCGACAAGCGTGCCCGTACGGTCGTCGAATCGCTGAAGGAGCTGTCCTTCCAGCTGTCCGGCACCCAGCTCGGCATCACCATCACCTCCCTGGTCGTCGGCATGCTCGCCGAACCGGCGCTGGCCGCGCTGCTGAGCGGCCCGTTGACCGCGATCGGCCTCCCCGAGGGCGCCGTCTCCGGTGTCGCCGTGGTCGTCGGCATGCTGCTGGCCTCGGCCATCCAGATGGTGATCGGCGAACTCGTACCCAAGAACTGGGCGGTCTCCAAGCCCCTCCAGGTCGCGCGCTTCGTCGCCGGCCCCCAGGCCCGCTTCTCCCGGCTCCTCCGCCCGGTCATCGCCGCGCTGAACACGGTCGCCAACCGGCTCGTGCGCGCGCTGGGCGTCGAACCGGCCGAGGAGCTGGCGTCCGCCCGCACCCCCGGCGAGCTGGTCTCCCTGGCCCGGCACTCGGCTCAGGCCGGCGCCCTGGAGCAGGACACGGCCGACCTGTTCGTCCGCACCCTGTCCCTGGGCGAGCTGACCGCCCAGCACGTCATGACCCCCCGGGTGAAGGTCAGCGCGCTCCAGGACTCGGCGACCGCCGAGGACGTCGTCAACCTCACCCGGGCCACCGGCCTGTCCCGCTTCCCCGTCTACCGGGAGAAGATCGACGAGATCGTCGGCATGGCCCACCTCAAGGACGCACTGGCGGTGCCCGTGCACGAACGGCTGCACACCCCCGTGGGCCGCATCGCCCGCCAGGCGCTGCTGGTCCCCGAGACACTCCCGGTCCAGCCGCTGCTGGCACGGCTGCGCAGCGAACAGCCCATCGCGGTCGTCGTCGACGAGTACGGCGGCACGGCCGGCGTGGTCACCCTGGAGGACATCGTCGAGGAACTCGTCGGCGAGGTCCGCGACGAGCACGACAGCCCGGACACGCCGGAACTCTCCGCCGCCCCCTCCCAGGACGGCAAGCCGGCCTGGGACGTCGACGGCAGCGTCCGCGTGGACATCCTCCAGCGGATAGGCCTGGACGTGCCGGAAGGCCCGTACGAGACGGTCGCCGGGCTGGTCGCCGACCTGCTCGGCCGCATCCCGGCGCCCGGCGACCGCGCGGAACTGCCCGGCTGGCGGCTGTCGGTCCGCCGGGTCGGCCACTACCGCGCCGAACGCGTCCGCCTGGTCCGGGTCGCCCCAGCCGTGGCGGAGGCCGCCCGATGAGCGTCCTCCAACTGGTCTTCGCCGGGCTGCTGGTCCTGGCCAACGGCTTCTTCGTGGGCGCGGAGTTCGCGCTGGTCTCGGTCCGCCGCAGCCAGATCGAACCGCTGGGCACGGCGCGGGCCCGCCAGGTGCTGTACGGCCTGGAACGTCTGCCGCAGATGATGGCCGCGGCCCAGTTCGGCATCACGGTCTGCTCGCTGACCCTGGGCGCGGTGGCCGAACCGACCGTGGCGCATCTGCTGGAGCCGTTGTTCGAGGCGGTCCACCTGCCCGAGGGCGTGATCCACCCCCTCGGCTACGTGATCGCGCTGGCCGGTGTCGTCTTCTTCCACCTGGTCATCGGTGAGATGGTGCCGAAGAACCTGGCGATGGCGGCACCGGAGAAGGCGGCGCTCTGGCTGAGTCCCGGCCTGGTGGCCTTCGCCCGGGTGTGCCGGCCGATCACGGTCGCGCTCGGTGCCTGTGCCCAGGGCATCCTCAAGCTCTTCCGGGTGGAGCCGAAGGACGAGGTCGAGGCCGTCGTCACCAGCGAGCAGCTGAACCGGCTCCTGGAGGACTCCGGCCAGGCGGGACTTCTCGACCCCGAGGAGCGGGAGCGCCTGGAGGACGCGCTGGAACTGGGCTCCCGCCCGGTGACGGACGTCCTCCTGCGACGCGAGTCCCTGATCACGGTCCCGCCGTCGGTCACCCCGGGCCAGATCGTCGAGCTCACCGCCCGCACCGGGTACTCCCGCTTCCCGGTGGCGGCCGAGTCCGGTGCCTTCATGGGCTACGTGCACGTGAAGGACGTCCTGGACCTGGAGGACTCGGAGCGGGCGGTGCCGCAGCAGATATGGCGGCCGATGACGACCCTGAGGGCGGAGCTGCCTCTCGACGACGCCCTCACGGTGATGCGCCGGGCCGCCACCCACCTGGCCCAGGTGGCCGACGCGAAGGGCAGGGTGCTCGGCCTGGTCGCCCTCGAGGACGTACTCGAACTGCTCGTCGGCGAGGTGACGGACCCGGCGCACCGGGAACAGCCGACACCGCCACGGACTCCGGAGCCGCGTTCCAGCGGGGAGCCGGAGGAAGTGCCGGTGGGCTGAGGGCGTGCGGGGGAACTGCGGGCCGGCGGTGCCGGTCGCGCAGTTCCCCGCGCCCCCGACGGGGCACGATGTCCGCGGGCAGGCGTGCCGCAGGGCGGCGCGGGTGGGCGCTGGGGGGGTCCCCCGGCCGAAGGCTGGGGGAGGCACCCTGCCGGCGCCGGCACGCGTCCCCGCTCCGGCCCCGGCCCCCTACATCGCCGCCGGATCCTGCGGGCCCCGCCCCGACAGCACCTCCCCGTACGCCTGCATCAGGTCCGGCAGCCGCAGCGTCGCCAGGTCGTCCCGCGTCAGCACGCCCGGGTAGGCCGACAGCCGCAGATCCCGGTACGCGCAGCTCTTCTCGTACAGCGTGCGCAGGAACCGGCCGTTGCCCAGTTCGTCGATCCAGCCCTGGTCGACCACGTGCCCGGCGATGGAGCGCAGCTCCTCCAGGGCCTCCTCGTCCCACGCGTCGCCGTTCTCCGCGGCCAGCACCTCCCCGATGGAGGTCAGCTCCGCCGGACGGTAGGACGGGAAGTCGACGCGGGTGGTGAAGCGGGAGGAGAGCCCGGGGTTGGCGGCCAGCAGGCGGTCCATGCCCTCCGGGTAGCCCGCCAGGATCACCACCAGGTGGTCGCGGTTGTCCTCGGCCCGCTTCAGCAGCACCTGGAGCGCCTCGTCGCCGTACGCGTCGCCCTTGCCGTACCCGGAGTTGGACAGGGAGTAGGCCTCGTCGACGAACAGCACACCGCCGATCGCGGAGTCGATCAGTTCGTTGGCCTTCACGGCGGTCTGGCCGAGGTACTCGCCCACGAGATCGGCCCGCTGGGCCTCCACCAGGTGGTCCCCGCCCAGCAGACCCAGCGCGTAGAACACCCGGCCGAGAATCCTGGCGACGGTGGTCTTCCCGGTGCCGGACGGCCCGGAGAAGACGAAGTGGCGTTTCGGCGGCTGCACCGGCAGCCCCTGCCCGGCTCGCAACCGGGCCATGTTCAACTGCGCGGACAGCGCCTTGACCTGCCGCTTCACGGGCTCCAGCCCGACCATGCGCTCCAGTTCGGCGAGCGCTTCCTCAAGTAACGCGGGGTCGGTCGGGCCGGCCGGCAGCGGTGGCGCCGTCACCGTCTTCTCGCGCACCGCCGGGTCGATCACCGACGGCATCGCGCCGGCCGGCGGCTCCGCCTCCCCGAACCGCAGGTCGCGTCCCTCCGTGCCGAAGAGCGGGTCGAGCAGGTCGGGCCCGTCCACCACGTCCTGCCCGGCGCCGGCGAGGGTGATCGCCGCGAGGTCGGCGGTGTCGTCGTACCCGTCGCCCTCGGCGATCGCGGCCAGCCGGGCGGAGGTGTCCATGAACGCGGGGTCGACCCGGTGCACGGCCCGGTACAGGGGGAGTGCGGCGGCGCTGCGGCCGGTGCCCTCGTGTGCCCGCGCCAGCCAGTAGCGCAGCTCCTTGCGCTGCGGCTGCTCGCTGCGGCACCGCATCAGCGCCGCGGAGAGCAGGGGTTCGGCCTGTCCGTACATCTCGAGACGGACGCGGGCCATGCCGCCGAAGAGTCCCGCCTCGATGCCGAGCAGGGGATCGTCGAGGAGCGGGTCGGTGTGCCGTACCAGCTGCTCCCAGTCCTTGACCAGATAGGCCCGGCAGGAGTGCAGGAAGCGGACGTGGGGGTCGGCGTCGACGGGCGGCAGTCCGGCGAGGGCCCGGTCGAGTTCCGGGACGTGCCTGCCGTCCAGCCAGTGGGAGGCGTGGGCGAGCAGCAGATCACGAGGGCTCTCCAGGACCGGCTGCACCCACCAGCCGAGCCAGTACCAGGAGTTGAGCGTACGGCGATGCCGGCCGCGCTGTTCGCCGAACCGGTCCCGGTGCCGGAACATCCGCAGCAGCGCGGTGGTCGTGTCGACCCGCAGCGCGTGCAGTCCGAGCCAGGCGTCGGCCATCCCGGGATCCATCCGCACCGCGGTGCGGAACTCCTCCTCGGCCTGCGGATAGGCGCCCATGGTGTAGGCGTCCACGCCTCGCAGCCAGGCGAGGTCGGCCGGGGCCTCGGGGCCCTGCGTGCCGAATTCCATCACGTCCCCCACAAACCGTGCCCCCGGGCTCCCCCCGATGGCCGCCGTTGGTCGAACCGCTGTGCCGCGGACCGGAGTTGCAGGTGCGCGAGGCAGCCGTTCGAAGGTCGCACCGAGGGCATCGTACCTGCGGTTCCGGTGCCCGCCGAAGGGTGCCGCACAGGCCGTTTGGCGAGGTGGGAGCAGACGGGGCGCACACCCGGCGGTGACCCAGGGTGAGCGCGAGGGCGCACGCGACGCACGCAAAAGGGGCAAAGGGCAGAACGAAGCCCCCGATCACGGGGGAACAACCGGGGGCTTCGCGTCTGTGGGGCGGCCTGAGAGGGCCGCTCCTTGAGAACGTAAGACCTGTACGACCCCCCGGTCAAGCCGAGTTGAGGTACTCGGGCAACTTCTTCGGGGCGTGTCTTCACAAGTTCAGCACACTGCCGACGGCCCGTCACGGTGGGTGACGCCGTGGTCCGGTCCAATGGTCTTCACAGGCCCCGGCAGTACCTCGTACCCCTGCCGCGACTGTGTCACCAGAAGGTCGGCGTACGGTCTGGACGGGTCCTCGGCGAAGTGTTCGCGTTCCTCCTCGACCCACCGGGCCCAGAAGTCCCGTTGTTCGGCGCCGTCCCGTGCCCTGCCCCGGGTCCAGGACTCCTCGTGCGGCAGCTCCATCCACAGCAGCCGCGCCAGATGGGGGCGCAGGGCCCGGCGGCCGGCGCCGACCCCCTCCATCAGGACCACGGGGGCGGGCGGCAGCGGGCGGGAGGGGCCGAAGCGGCGGGCCCGCCAGTCGTAGGGGGAGTAGCGCGCCGTCTCGCCGCGGCCGAGCGGCTCGATCACCTGGGTCAGCAGGCGGCCGGTCCAGCCGAACAGCTCCTCGTGGCTGGCGATGTCGTCGAGGTGCAGCACCGGCGCCCCGCCCAGCGCGCCGGCCAGCCGCCCGGCGAACGTGGTCTTTCCGGAGCCGGCGTGCCCGTCGACGGCGACGAGCCGGACCGGACCGCAGGAAGGGGGCAGGTTCCGGAGTGCGGAGGCGAGGTGGTGAATGACGATTCCCGAGGTGTGCCGTGGTGTGGGGTGTTTTCCGGAAACAGTCTAGTAGTGCGGCGCATAGCGGGCGTTTGTGCCCCCGGGAAGTCTCGGGTTGAACTAATTTAGGGCCGGTCTCCGGCAAGGGTCGTCAATATTTCCGACCGGCTGACCGATATGTCGAATTCGGATGTTCCCGCCCTCCCCAGCCGTGAGTAAGGTGCCTTCAGCGTGCACGCGTCACACGGGGACGGACAGGGGAAGATGGCCGCGGAGTTATTCGAGGGGCAGTACGTATGGCATCCGGCGGCCGATGACCGCTTCCTCGCGAGTGTATGCGTGGACGTACGCGCCGGAAGATATCTGAGCGCGCGCGAGGCGCTGGCCGAGACGCGTTCCGACTTCGCCCTGCGTGCCCACCGCTCCCTGGTCCTGGCCTCCGAGGCGGCCGGCACCGACCTGGTGGAACGCTGGCTCGCCGAGGAACCGGGCCCCGAGTCCGCGCTGATGTGGGCCCGCGTCGCCGTGCAGCGCGCCATCCGGGCGGCCGACGCCCAGGACGAGCGGGCCGAGGCGTTGGAGCGGATCGCCCTCACCGCCTGCGAGCGCGCCGCCGCCATGAACCCCGCCGACCCCACGCCCTGGGCCGCCAAGCTGGCCATGGCCCGGCTGCACCGCCCGCACGACGCCGCCCCCGGCGGCCTGCTGACCTCGCCGCCGGGGCCCTGGCGGCTGTTCGCGCACACCCTCAGCCTCGACCCATGGCACCGCGAGGCGCACCACCGCTTCCTCTCCTTCTTCTTCACCCGGCACGGCGGCTCGGTGACCGCGGCCTGGGACGTCGCCGCCTTCCTCGGCCAGCGGGCCCCCGCCGACTCGGCGCTACGGCTGCTGCCCCTGGTCACGCTGGTGGAGAGCCACAACCCCACCCAGCTGCTCGCCGAACGGGTCTGGGAGCAGCCCCAGTGGCGCGCCACGGCGCTGGCGATCTACCACAACTGGCTGCCAGCCGTGGCCGGCTACCGCTTCACCCCGGTGCTCGATCTGGCCTATCTCGCGCACGCGCTGGTCATGGCCCGGCGCGAGTTCGAGGCCCGGGCGGTCTTCGCGGCCATGGGGCCGTACGCCTCCCGGATGCCCTGGAGCGTCTTCGGCGAGCCCGCCGAGCAGCTCTCCCGGGCCCGCCGTGCCTGCGGCCTGTCCGTCCCCTCCTAGTCCCTCCCGAGTCCCTGCTGGTCCCTCCCGGTCCCTCCAGTTGAAAGGTCGGCAAGTGTCAGAACGCACAGCGGATCCGGTCGTGCTCGACGACGACGCGACCCTGCACGCGATGGGCTATCCGCGGAAACTCACCCGCCGATTCAAGGCATTCGACAATTTCGCGATCTCCTTCACCATCATCAATATCCTTTCAGGTATCTTCTCGTCCTTCGGGTTCGGTATGAATGCGGGCGGTCCCCGTATTCTCGTGTTCGGCTGGATCGGTGTCTGCGTGCTGGTGCTGTGCATCGGCGCCGCCATGGCGGAGGTCGCCTCCGCCTATCCGACGAGCGGTGCGCTGTATTTCTCCGCGGGCAAACTCGCCAAACGGCACAAGGGTGCCTGGTCCTGGTACACGGGCTGGCTCAACTTCGTGGGCCAGATCGGCGGTACGGCCGCCACCGGATACGCGGCGGCCACCTTCGTCCAGGCCTTCGTCGCCCTCCAGTGGACCTCGTACACGCCGACCGCCCACCAGACGGTGCTGATCACAGCCCTGATCATCGTGCTCCAGGGACTCGCCAACACCTACACCGTCCAACTCGTCGCCGTGCTGAACCGGATCTCCGTGTGGTGGCTGCTGATCGGACTCGTGGTGATCGTGAGCGCACTGACCGTGCTGCCCGACCATCACCGGCCGGCGTCCTTCGTGACGCATTTCGTGAACAACACCGGCTTCACCGACGGCCTTTACGGCGGCATGCTCGGTCTGCTGGTCACCAGCTGGACCTTCACCGGCTTCGACGGCAGCTTCCACATGTCCGAGGAAACGGTCCAGGCCACCGTCAACGCCCCCAAGGGCATCATCCGTTCCATCGGCTATTCGGCGATCGCCGGCCTGGTCCTGATGCTGGCCCTCGTCTACAGCATCGGCGACTACGCCAAGGTGGCGAGCTCCTCCGCGCCGCCCGTCCAGATCCTCATCGACGGGCTCGGCATGGGCTGGGCCAAGGCGATGCTGCTCGTCGTCATCGGCGCCATGCTCTTCTGCGGCCTCGCCAACCTCACCAGTAACACCCGGCAGATCTTCGCCTTCTCCCGGGACGGTGCCATGCCCGGCTCCCGGCACTGGCACTCGGTCTCACCCCGCACCCGGACCCCCGTCAAGGCCGTATGGCTCGCGGTGGCCTGCTCGCTCGCCCTGGTGGTGCCGGGCTGGTGGTCGCACACGGCGTTCACCGCGATCGTCAGCGTCAACGTCGTCGGCCTGTTCCTCGCCTACGCCGTGCCGGTGTTCCTGCGGCTGCGCCTCGGTGCCGAGTTCCAGCCGGGGCCCTGGAACCTGGGCCGCTGGAGCAAGCCGGTCGGCTGGCTCGCGGTGGTCTGGATCCTGCTCAGCAGCGTCCTGTTCATGCTGCCGCAGGCCTCGCCCGTCACGGTCGACTCCTTCAACTACGCGCCGATCGCACTCGCCGTCGTCCTGGTCGTGGCCACGGCCTGGTGGTTCGCCACCGCCCGCCGCCGCTTCCAGGGCCCGGTCAGCTACGGCGGCCCCGACGAGGTCGCCGCGATGGACCTCGTCTGACCCCGGGCCGCCTTTCAGTGGACAGGACCAATATTGGTGGGCGTGGCACACGCGCAAGTGCTGGTGGGGGCAGGGCGCCTGTTCCATAGTGGGCGCACGGTCCCGCATCCCGACCAGCCGCGACGCGCACCCCTGGGGGTCTTCCACCCATGAGCAGAGCCGAACAGCCGTCCCGCAGAACCGTGCTCGCCGCCGCCGTCCGCGTCGCCGCGGCCGCCGTGGCCCAGGGGGCGGTCGCCGCCGTCCCGGCGGCCGCGGCACCGGAGACCGACGCCGAGGCCGGGGCGGCCGCCCGGGCCGCGAGCGCCCTGGTCGACTACTGCTCCTGGACCACCTACGACGACTGGCGCACCGGCACCGCCAGGGGAACCGAGGTCGTCGCCGGTGACCGCCCCGGCGTGGTCGTCGCCACCCCGGCCGGGACCACCACCTACACCGATCCCCACACCGGCAAGGCCGCCGACTGGGAGTACGCCACCTGGACCGGACCGGTGCACCGGCTCGCCGTCCCCGCCACGGAGGCCGTAGCCTCCTGGAACGCGGACACCCCGGCCGGCACCTGGATCCAGGTCGAACTGCACGGCACCTACTCCGACGGCACCGACACCCCCTGGTACGTGATGGGCCGCTGGGCGGCCGGCGACCAGGACATCAAGCGGACCTCGGTCGACGGTCAGGGCGACGGCAGGAGCAGCATCTCGACGGACACCTTCGTCGTCACCGACCCCGCCGGCGGGCTGCGTCTCGCCTCGTACCAACTGCGCCTGACCCTCTACCGTCGGCCCGGTGCCGGCCTGACCCCGACGGTCTGGCGGCTCGGTGCCATGGGCTCCGACGTCCCGGACCGTTTCACCGTCCCGGCCTCGACGCCCGGCCTCGCCCGGGAACTGCAGGTCCCGCGGTACTCGCAGGAGATCCACAAGGGCCAGTACCCGGAGTACGACAACGGGGGCGAGGCCTGGTGCAGTCCCACCTCCTCGCAGATGATCGTCGAGTACTGGGGCGGCCGGCCCACCCCCGCGCAGCTGGCCTGGGTCGACCCGTCCTACGCCGACCCGCAGGTCTGCCAGGCGGCCCGCTCCACCTACGACTACCAGTACGGGGGCTGCGGCAACTGGCCGTTCAACGCGGCCTACGCGGCCACGTACAAGGACCTCCAGGGCGTGGTGACGCGGCTCGGTTCGCTGACCGACCTGGAGACCCTGATCGCTGCCGGCATCCCGGCCATGACCTCGCAGTCGTTCCTGGCGAGCGAGCTGACGGGCGCCGGGTACGGGACCTCGGGGCACCTGATGACGGTGATCGGCCTCACCGCGGACGGCGACGTGATCGCCAACGACCCGTGCTCGCCCGCCGACGACGCGGTCCGGCGGGTCTACCGGCGGCGGGAGTTCGAGAACATCTGGCTGCGCACCAGGCGCTACAACGCCGACGGCAAGGTGACCTCCGGCACCGGTGGGATCTGCTACCTGTACTTTCCGGCCTTCCCGACGCCGGCCCAGACCGCGGCGCTCGCGGCGGTCGGCGTGCGCTGACCTGCGCTGCTGTGAGCAAGCTCTCCGTCGCAAAAGCCGCGGGCGGTGGCATGGTGGACATCATGACCACGCACTCCGCCACCGCTGTCCGCGCCCGTACCGGCGGCCCGAAGGACGACGGCCCGAAGGTCCTGGAACACGTCATGGGCTGGACCCTGGTCGTGGTCGTCGCCATGCTGGTCACCCAACTCGGGCTGCTGTGACCTGACGCGCGACCCGAGCTGACATACTGCGGATGTCCCGCAGCCCGTTGAGACCAGGGTCGAAATTGAATATCAGTCAACAGAGTGCCGCCGCCCGCCCACGGGCGCGCGGCACCGAGCGCTCGGTGGCCCGTCGTGCCGAACTCATCGCCATCGGGCGGAAGTTGTTCGCCGACACCTCGTACGACGCGCTCTCCATGGACGACATCGCCAAGCAGGCACATGTCGCCAAAGGGCTGATCTACTACTACTTCCAGTCCAAGCGCGGTTACTACCTGGCGATCATCCAGGACTCGGTCGCCGACCTGGTCACGTACGCCGCGAGCGGTCTGGAACTGCCCCAGGTGGACCGCGTCCACCGCACCATCGACAGCTATCTGCGCTACGCCGAGCACCACCAGGCCGCGTACCGCACGATCGTCAGCGGCGGGGTCGGTTTCGACGCCGAGGTGCACGCCATCCGGGACGGAGTGCGCGAGGCGATCGTCGCGACCATCGCCGAGGGCGCCTACGGCCGTACCGACATCGCCCCGCCGGCCCGGATGGGCCTGCTCTCCTGGCTGTGCAGCGTGGAGGGCGCCACCCTCGCGTGGATCGACCGTCCCGAACTCTCCCGCGACACCATGTGTGAACTGCTGGTCAAGACCCTCGGCGGCACCCTGCGCGCCATCGAGGAACTCGACCCGTCCTACCCCGCCCCGGCCCCGGCCCGCCGGGACACGTGACGTGCGCGGGGCGGAGGTCTCGTGGCACCCCCGCCCCGCTCCCCCCGTGGCGGGGGCCAGGGGCTGTCCGGCGGATCAAGTCGCAGGAAAGCAACGGTGACTCATCGGCCGAGGTGAGCGGGGTCGCCGGTCACGTCGCCGAAGGCGTAGTTGATGTGGGTGAGCTTCGCGTAGGTGCCCCATTCCGTGAAGTAGCCGACGATCCCGCGGACAGCAGCGCCCGGAAACGGGAGCGGTGGGAGAGGTGCATCGGGTGTCTCCTCGTGGGGGAGAGGGGAACGCGCGCCGATTGGCATGAACGCGGTAAGGCGTTGGTCGTGAACCCTAGGAGGACTAGACCAGTCGGTCAATAGTTCGGACCAATTTCGATGCGCTCGTATGGTGGCCGGGGATTCCTGAAGTAAGCGGTCGTTAACTGGTGACGGAAGGTCCCCGATCGGGCATACTCACTGCGCAGCCGCAGGTCAGCAGCTTCCGAGACCCGGAGGTGCCCACCTCGGCCGCACCCGAACGACAGGCGGAGCCGCCCCCACCCGTGGGCCGCGACCGCCGGTGCCCGACAGGGAGGAGACCGACGCCATGTCCGACCGCGACCCGCAGCCGGTGGAGCGTCAACTGCCCACGGAAGAGGCGAGAGACCTGCTCTCGCTGGTCCGGGACATCGCCCGGCAGGAGATCGCGCCCCGGGCGGCCGAGGAGGAGGACGCCGGACGCTTCCCGCGGGGGGTCTTCACCCTGCTCTCCGCATCAGGCCTGCTCGGCCTGCCGTACGACGCCGAGTACGGCGGCGGCGACCAGCCCTACGAGGTCTACCTCCAGGTCCTGGAGGAGCTGGCCGCGGCCCGCCTCACCGTCGGCCTCGGGGTCAGCGTGCACACCCTCGCGAGCTACCCGCTCGCCGCCTACGGCAGCAAGGAGCAGCAGGTCGAGCACCTGCCCGCGATCCTCGGCGGCGGCCTGCTCGGCGCCTACTGCCTCTCCGAACCGGCCTCCGGCTCGGACGCGGCCTCCCTGCGCACCAGGGCCGTCCGCGACGGCGACTCCTGGGTGATCAACGGCACCAAGGCCTGGATCACGCACGGCGGCATCGCCGACTTCTACACGGTGATGGCTCGCACCGGCGGGGAGGGCTCGCACGGCATCACCGCCTTCCTGGTCCCCGGCGACGCCCCGGGCCTGTCCGGCGCGGCGCCGGAGAAGAAGATGGGCATGAAGGGCTCGCCGACCGCCCAGGTCCACCTCGACGACGTCCGGGTCCCCGACGAGCGCCGCCTCGGGGAGGAGGGCCAGGGCTTCGCCATCGCCCTGTCCGCGCTGGACTCAGGCCGGCTCGGCATCGCGGCCTGCGCGATCGGTCTGGCCCAGGCCGCCCTGGACGAGGCGGTCGCCTATGCCACCGGACGGCGGCAGTTCGGGCACCCCATCTCCGACTTCCAGGGCCTGCGTTTCATGATCGCCGACATGGCCACCCAGATCGAGGCCGGCCGCGCCCTCTACCTCGCGGCGGCCCGGCTGCGCGACGCCGGCCGCCCGTTCGCCCGGCAGGCGGCCATGGCCAAGCTGCACTGCACCGACACGGCGATGAGGGTCACCACGGACGCCGTCCAGATACTCGGCGGCTACGGCTACACGGCGGACTTCCCGGTCGAACGCTATATGCGCGAGGCCAAGGTCCTGCAGATCGTCGAGGGCACCAACCAGATCCAGCGGATGGTCATCGCCCGTCATGTGGCAGGGCCGGAAAGTCGCTGAACTGCCCGCGTGCGACCGTCGGCGCCGCCAGCCTGACCCACTCCGGGTCGTGGCGGCCCGGCAGGGCGCGGCCCCGGTCGGCCCAGATCCGCATCAGCTCACGGTAGATCGGCGGATCCTGCGGCGTGGGCGGCGGAAGCGACGAGGCGGGCGGGGGGACGAAGATCCGGCGCTGACGGCCGAGAGCGGAGTACGTGGTCGTCATGCCCGCCCAACGCGGCTCCGGCCGCCCAGGTCACCGGTCCCCGCATTCGCGCGTGAGTTCACGGGCGTCCGGTCGCGGATCCGGACGCACCGATCCCGCACCACGGCAGCCTGCGTGCCATGGTGCAGGGCGACTACTGGAGTGCGGTGCGCCGGCTCAGGCGGCCTGACGGCCGAGGACCCGGCCGCCGAAGCGCATCGCCGGTACGCGCATCGGGCGTGAGCCCGGGCCGCCGACGTGCGAGAAGGGCTGCGTCCGCCAGTCCAGACCCTGAGGCAGGGTGAGCAGGAGGGCGGTGTCCTGCTCCTGCGGCTCGGCCGACTCGTCCGCGGACGGTGCGTCGGCGGCCGCGCGGCCCGTACCGGGGCAGACCGTGAGGCCGAACGGGTTCCACGGCGAGGCGCACAGCGCGTGCTCCGGCAGGAACTCCTCGTCCGCCAGCAGGGCGATGGGCTGCGCGCAGTCCGGGCAGACCACCCGGAACATCTCGAAGGTGTCGTAGGCGTCCGGTTCCTCGGCCTCGTAGAGGTCGGGTTCGACGCCCTCCGGCTCGGGCTCGACGACCAACTGCGGGCGCTTGGGCACGGAACGACCAGGGCGCTTAAGACTCTGCATGGGTACTCCCCCTCGGGCTGGGCCGGGACGGCGCTGCGGCCTCGACCACAGCAAGCACTTCCCGTCCGGTCTCGGCGGTAATCACGAGACCATCACGGAGCCGGTTCGAGGGCTGTGTCCTTCGTCACATGCCATTCGCAGGTGCCCGCTGCGGTGGCTTTGTCCCCCCCCGCGTGCGCCGCGGCGCGCCCTCCGTGACCTCAGGAACCGGCCATGACCTGCGTCGCCGAGGTATCCCCGGAGATCAGGCGCACGGTAGCTTTTGCGCCATGGAGGAGCTGGACCGTCACATCGTGCAGCTGCTCGTCAAGGACGGGCGGATGAGCTACACGGACCTGGGCAAGGCCACGGGTCTTTCCACGTCGGCCGTGCACCAGCGGGTGCGCCGGCTGGAACAGCGCGGCGTCATCCGCGGCTATGCCGCGGTCGTCGACCCGGAGGCCGTCGGGCTGCCCATGACGGCGTTCATCTCGGTGAAACCGTTCGATCCGAGCGCCCCCGACGACATCGCGGACCGGCTGGCCGGCGTCCCCGAGATCGAGGCCTGCCACAGCGTGGCCGGGGACGAGAACTACATCCTCAAGGTACGCGTCGCCACGCCCCACGAGCTGGAGGAACTGCTGGCGCGGCTGCGCAGCCTGGCGGGGGTGTCCACGCGGACGACGGTGGTGCTGTCGACGCCCTACGAGGCCCGTCCGCCGAGGATCTGAGCGGTGCGAGCACGTTCACCCGGCCCCTCGTGACCGGGTGATCGGCGCGAGGGGCGAGACTGTTCCCCATGAGTGAGCGCACCGAGCAGTCCCTGACCGTTCTCCTCCGCCGCGGCGAGGTGCACAGCCCCGCCGATCCGTTCGCGACCGCGATGGTCGTGGAGCGGGGACAGGTCGCCTGGGTCGGGTCCGAGGGTGCCGCCGACGCGTTCGCCGACGGGGTCGACGAGATCGTCGACCTGGACGGTGCGCTCGTCACCCCCGCCTTCACGGACGCTCATGTCCACACCACGTCCACCGGGCTCGCGCTCACCGGCCTCGACCTGTCGGGGGCGGCCTCGGTCGCCGAGATCCTCACGCTGGTCAGGGACTTCGCCGCCGCCCGCCCGGACGACCGGGTGCTGCTCGGGCACGGCTGGGACGCCTCCCGCTGGTCCGGCGGCCGGCCGCCGAGCCGCGCCGAGCTGGACGCGGCCACCGGCGGACGCCCGCTCTACCTCTCCCGTGTCGACGTCCACTCGGCCGTCGTGACCACCGCCCTGCTGGACCTGGCCCCGGACGCGGCGGCCCGGCAGGACGCCCCGCTGACGGGCGATGCCCACCACGCCGTACGCGCCGCCGCGTTCGCGGCAGTGACGCCCGCCCAGCGTGCCGAGGCCCAGCGCACCGCCCTCGCGCGCGCGGCCTCGCTCGGGGTCGGCACGGTGCACGAGTGCGGCGGCCCGAAGATCTCGTCCGAGGACGACTTCACGGACCTGCTGCGGCTCGCGGCCGAGGTGCCCGGCCCCCGGGTCGTCGGCTACTGGGCCGAACAGGACGCCGACAAGGCGCGGGAGCTGGGCGCGCTCGGCGCCGCCGGTGACCTGTTCGTCGACGGTGCCCTCGGCTCGCACACCGCCTGTCTGCACGAGCCCTACGCCGACGCGGACCACACCGGCGCCGCCTACCTGGACGCGGCGGCCGTCGCCGCGCACGTCGTCGCCTGTACCGAGGCGGGCCTCCAAGCGGGCTTCCACGCCATCGGCGACGCCGCCGTGACCGCCGTGGTGGAGGGCGTGCGCGCCGCCGCCGAGAAGGTCGGCCTCACCCGCGTACGCGCCGCCCGGCACCGGGTCGAGCACGCCGAGATGCTGACCCCCGACCACATCGCCGCCTTCGCCGAACTGGGGCTGATCGCCTCCGTGCAGCCCGCCTTCGACGCCCTGTGGGGCGGGGCGGACGGCATGTACGCCCAGCGCCTCGGCGCCGAGCGGGCCCGCGCCCTGAACCCCTACGCGGCCCTCCTGAAGGCCGGGGTCCCGCTCGCCTTCGGCTCCGACAGCCCGGTCACCCCGCTCGACCCCTGGGGGACCGTCCGCGCCGCCGCCTTCCACCACACGCCCGAGCACCGCGTCTCCGTCCGCGCCGCGTTCACCGCGCACACGCGGGGCGGCTGGCGGGCGATCGGCCGGGACGACGCCGGTGTCCTGGTGCCCGGCGCGCCGGCCGACTACGCGGTGTGGCGCACCGACGAATTGGTGGTGCAGGCCCCGGACGACCGGGTCGCCCGCTGGTCCACCGACCCCCGCTCGGGTACCCCGGGGCTGCCCGACCTGACCCCCGGCCGCGCGCTGCCGGTCTGCCTGCGCACGGTGGTCGGCGGCCGAACGGTGTTCGTACGGCCGGGCGAGTGACCGGACCGCATTCGTACGGCCGGGCGAGTGATCTCCCGGGGTGGCGCGGCCGTGATCACCGACCGCCGCCGCGTCGCGCGACCTGCGCATCCTCTGCTCTGACCAGGGGTTTGAGGGCGTCTGTGCAGGTCAAACGGCTGTTGACAGCCAACGGCAGCGGGCCGGTAGGTTCGGCGGAGTCCACCACCGGACGCCCGACCGGGGAGCAGTTCGCGCACTCGTCGCAGCGCCGCTGGGTCAGGGACGGTGCCCCGCACCGGGGCACCGTCACTGGGAGCCAGGCTCAGCGCCCGCGCCGACGAGGGAACGTTCCGCACGGTCGGGAGGTGTGACCCGGGTGGGGCCCGGAGCTCAGTAGACAACGGCTTTCGGTCGACCCGCAGCCAGCGGGCCCCAGGTCGGCCCGAAGGGCGCCGGGCCCCCATCCGCAGGGGAACGGACCGGCCGTCCGGGGGAACACAGTGGCGAAAGCGCGGATGACGGCCACCTGAAACGGGCATCCTTACCCCGTTCTTGTGCAATCGACACCGCCATACGAATGAGCTGTCACGTCTGCGCAGGCCGTGGCCACTATGGTGGTCCCCTGCGTACGACATGAAGGGGCAGCAGTGAACGACGGCGACGGGACCCTCGCGGCAAAGGCCCAGGGTAGGCAGTTCGGTCCGCTCGGCACGGCCTTGGTGATCATTCCGACCTACAACGAGGCGGAGAACATCAAGTCCATCGTCGGCCGGGTGCGCCAGGCTGTCCCCGAGGCGCACGTTCTGGTGGCGGACGACAACAGCCCCGACGGCACGGGCAAGCTCGCCGACGAACTGGCCGCCGAGGACGACCACGTCCATGTCCTGCACCGCAAGGGCAAGGAAGGCCTCGGCGCCGCCTACCTCGCGGGCTTCCGCTGGGGCATGGAGAACGGCTACGGCGTGCTCGTCGAGATGGACGCCGACGGCTCCCACCAGCCGGAGGAGCTTCCCCGGCTGCTGACCGCGCTGAAGGGTGCCGACCTGGTGCTCGGCTCCCGCTGGGTGCCCGGCGGCAGGGTCGTCAACTGGCCGAAGTCCCGCGAGTTCATCTCCCGGGGCGGCTCGCTGTACTCCCGCCTCGCCCTCGACCTGCCGCTGCGCGACATCACCGGCGGCTACCGCGCCTTCCGCCGCGAGACCCTGGAGGGTCTGGGCCTGGACGAGGTCGCCTCCCAGGGCTACTGCTTCCAGGTCGACCTGGCCCGCCGCGCGGTCAAGGCCGGTTTCCACGTCGTCGAGGTGCCCATCACGTTCGTGGAGCGCGAGCTCGGTGACTCCAAGATGAGCCGGGACATCCTGGTGGAGGCCCTGTGGCGGGTCACCTCGTGGGGCGTCAGCGAGCGGGTGGGCAAGATCACCGGCAAGGGCGGACAGTCCTAGGGCGGCGGCCGCCACCGTCGAGGTCCGGAAACGTCCCAGATCCGGGTGATCATCCCCTTATCCCGCGCTGAGCCGGGCCCAGGCACACTGGGTGCATGACGACTGGCGCGCAGACCCCTCCGTACACCGACCGGCCCCGGCGTTCCCGGCTCGTCCGGTACCTGCCGCTGGGCCTCGCGGCATGGCTCGTGCTGGAGATCTGGCTGCTGACCGTGGTCGCGGGCGCGGCCGGCGGCACCACCGTCTTCCTGCTGCTCGTGGCGGGCTTCGTCGGCGGCGCCGTGGTCATCAAGCGGGCCGGCCGCCGTGCCTTCCAGAGCCTCAACGAGGCGATCCGGCGCGGCGGCTCCCCGGAGCGCGGCGGTGGCAACGGCCTGATGATGCTGGGCGGCCTGCTCCTCATGATCCCCGGCCTGGTCTCCGACGCCCTCGGTCTGCTGCTCCTGCTGCCCCCGGTCCACAAGGCCGTCTCCCGCCTCACGGAACGCACCATCGACCGCAGGCTCCGCGCGGCCGCCCCCGGCACCCTGGGCAACGCCTTCCAGCAGGCCCGGATGCACCGCCCGGACGGCAAGGTGGTGCAGGGCGAGGTGATCAGGCACGAGGGCCCCGACCGGGGTGACGAGCCGACGGGGGAGCGGCCGCCGCTGACGCGGTGACCCTCCGGGAACACAAAGCCGAGGGCGCCGTACGTTCACAGAACGTACGGCGCCCTCGATGGGTTGTGTCGGCTTCCCGTTACACGGAACTATGCGGACTTGCGGCTGTCCCTCGGGTGAACCGCGATGTTCATCGCGCCGGAGCGCAGTACCGCCAGACGCTCCTCGAGGACCTCTTCGAGTTCCTCACGGGTGCGCCGCTCCATCAGCATGTCCCAGTGGGTACGCGCGGGCTTGGCCTTCTTCTCTTCAGGGCCGTCGCCGTCCACGAGGAGTGCCTGGGCCCCGCAGACCTTGCACTCCCACTCCGGCGGGATCTCCGCCTCGACCGAGAAGGGCATCTCGAAGCGGTGCCCCTTCTCGCATGCGTACTCCACGGCCTGGCGCGGGGCCAGGTCGATACCGCGGTCCGTCTCGTAGCTGGTCACCACGAGGCGCGTACCGCGAAGAGCTCGCTCACTCATGAATCGTGCCTCCCGGGCTTGTCGCCCACAGGACAGGTGTCGCTGTCGTCGTCATCCGGTCAACGTCCGGTCGGCGGTAAAGATTCCCGTTCCGGGTCATGCGTCGCCGTCGTAGCCGCCCCTTGTTGTACCCACCAGCGCCCGGTTTGTCACATCTGCTAACAGATGTCACCCAGCGTTTCGGCATCTTTGACGCGCAGTAACGGTACGCCCGGCAGGCCAAACGCGTACACTACCGCCCTTTCGCGTTGAACGCTAAATCTTCCCACTGGATCTTTTTGCTAGATCTTCTGCGGAACCGGGTTGCCCGCCTCGTCGATCGCCCGCCGTACCGGTACCCGCGCGAGCAGCGCGAACCCGATGACGAAGAAGGCCACCAGCGAGATGATCGCCGAACGGTAGCTTCCGCTCAGCTGGTAGGTGATCCCGAACAACAACGGTCCCAACCAGCTCATCCCCCGATCGCTCATCTCGTACGCCGCGAAGTACTCGGCTTCTTTGCCGGGCGGTACGAGGTGCGAGAAGAGCGAGCGCGACAGGGCCTGGCTGCCGCCGAGGACGAGACCGATGCCGCCCGCGAGGACGAAGAACCACACCGGTGCGCCGGCGGGCAGGAAGTACCCCGCCGCCAGCGTCACCGTCCACGCCACCAGCGACCCGAGGATCGTGCGCTTCGCCCCGTGGACCCGCGCCAGCCGCCCCATTCCCAGGGCGCCCGCCACCGCCAGCACCTGCACCATCAGGACGGCGCCGATGAGCGTCGACTGGCCGAGCCCGAGCTCCTCGGAGCCGTACACGGACGCCTGCGAGATCACGGTCTGGATGCCGTCGTTGTAGATGAGGCAGGCCAGCAGGAAGGACAGCGTCAACGGGTGACGGCGCATGTCCCGGACGGTCGCCGACAGTTGACGCAGCCCCGGCGCCGCCGCCCCGGCCGTCCGGTCGCCGCGGCCACCGCGGTCGCGCAGCCGACGCAGCGGCACGAGGGCGAAGGCGCCCCACCACAGACCCGCCGCGGCCAGACAGATGCGGACCGCCTCCGTCTGCGACAGGCCGAAGGAGTCGTGCGCCGAGTAGAGGACCAGGTCGGCCACGAGCACCAGCGAACCGGACGCGTAGCCGAAGGCCCAGCCCCGGGAGGAGACGGTGTCGCGCTCCTCGGGCGCGGCGATCCCCGGGAGGTAGGAGTTGTACAGCATCAGCGCCACGGACTGGGCGGCGTTCGCGACGACCAGCAGCAGGCCGCCGAGCAGATAGCGGTCGCCGTCCAGGAAGAACATGCCGGTCGTCGCCGTGGCCCCGGTGTACGCGGCGACGCCCAGCAGGTGCTTCTTACGGCCCGTGCGGTCGGCCGCGCCGGCCACCAGGGGCATGAGGACGACCGCCAGGACCACCGACAGGGAGACCGAGTACGCGAAGAACGAGCCGGCCCGGACCGGGACGCCGAGCGGGTGCACATAGCCGTCGGCGTCCGCCGCGTGGTCGGCCACCGAGGTGAGATAGGGGCCGAGGAACACGGTCAGGACGCTCGTCGAATAGACCGAGCACGCCCAGTCGTAGACATACCATCCGCGCTGTTCGCGCCGCAGTGCGGCGGCCTCGTCCAAGGCCTCCGTCCGCACGGTCTCCGTGCCCACCCGTGCCCTCGCCCTTCCCGCGGCGGCGCCGCGCGCCTCTCAGACCCAGACGCCCCGGTCCGTCATGACCTCGCGCAGCGTGTCGATGTGATCGGTCATGATGCCATCGACACCCAGGTCCAGGAGCCGGTGCATCCGCGCGGGTTCGTTGATCGTCCACACGTGGACGTGCAGCCCGCGCGCGTGGGCGGCGCGCACGAAGCGCCGGTCCACCACCGGGACCCCCGACTGGGACTCGGGCACCTGGGCCGCCACCGCCGACCGGCGCACCGCCGCGGGTAGCCCCCAGGAGCGCAGCCGCAGCCCGACCACACCACGGGTGCCGAACGAGGTGGCGAGCCGGGGCCCGGCCAGTCGCTGCGCCCGCAGCACCCGCGCCTCCGAGAAGGAGCCGACGCAGACGCGGTCGTAGGAGTCCGTCTTCTCGATCAGGTCGAGAAGCGGGCGCAGGGCGGGCTCGGCCTTGGCGTCCACGTTCCACCGAACGTCCGGGAACTCCTCCAGCAGTTCCTCGAAGAGGGGGAGCGGTTCGCGGCCCGCCACGCGCGCGTGCCGTACGTCGTCCCACGGCAGGTCGGCGATCCGGCCTGCGCCGTCGGTGACCCGGTCCAGGGTGTCGTCGTGGAAGGCGACGAGCCTGCCGTCCGCGGTGGCGTGGACATCGGTCTCGATGTACCGGTAGCCGGCCTCGACCGCGCGCCGGAACTGCGCCACGGTGTTCTCCAGGCCGTCCGCGGCCCCGCCCCGGTGGGCGAAGGCGATGGGGCCGGGGTGGTCCAGGTACGGGTGGCGTTTCGGCGTGCTCACTCGGGCAGTATCGCGTGTTCCGGTGACCCCGTGGCAACGACCGTGCTGCGGCCGGATGCCGCCCGGACGGCGAACACCTTCAGGAACAGCTGCGCGAGCGGCCCGATGGAGACCGCGTACAGGAGCGTGCCGACACCGACGGTCCCGCCGAGCGCGAAACCGGTGACCACGACGGCCACCTCGATCCCGGTCCGGATCAGCCGGATCGAGCGTCCGGTACGACGGTGCAGCCCCGTCATCAGACCGTCCCGGGGCCCCGGCCCGAAACTCGCCGCGATGTACAGGCCGGTCGCCGCTCCGTTCAGCACGATTGCCGCCGCCATCAGTGGCACCCGCAGGACGAACCCGTGCGCCACCGGGACGACGGCGAGCGTGGCGTTCATCGCGAGGCCGATGACGAAGACGTTGGAGACCGTGCCGAGTCCCGGCCGCTGGCGCAGCGGGATCCACAGGACCAGGACGGCCGCGCCCACGATGATCGCCACCGTGCCGATGTCCATTCCGGTGTGCCCGGCGAGGCCCTGGTGCAACACGCCCCAGGGCTCCAGGCCGAGACCGGCCACGACGAGAAGCGCGGAGCTCACGCCGTACAGCGTGAGCCCCACGTAGAGCTGGACCAACCGTCGTCCGAGACGGCCGTGCGTGGACAAGTGGATACCTCCGACGGGAGAGGTGGAAAAGGTGGCCTGACCCGTGTCACTCTGTGGCTTGGGAGGAAGGGCCATCCATGGCCAATTCGGGGAAGGTGGACTGATTCTCATGGCGCAGTGGACGTCAGCGGTGGGGGCCGCGCAGCTCGCTCGGCTGCTCAACTCGCAGCAGGACCGGCCGGCCGGCCCCGGCACCCGGCGCCCGCCCGCCTACCGCGCGCTGGCCGACGGCATCCGGCTGCTCGTCCTCGAAGGCCGCGTCCCGGTCGCCGCCCGGCTGCCGGCCGAACGGGAACTGGCGCTCTCCCTGTCCGTCAGCCGGACGACCGTGGCGGCGGCCTACGAGGCGCTGCGCGCGGAGGGTTTCCTGGAGTCCCGGCGCGGCGCCGGCAGCTGGACCGCCGTCCCGGCGGGCAACCCGCTGCCCGCCCGAGGCCTCGAACCCCTGCCCCCCGAGGCGCTCGGCTCGGTGATCGACCTCGGCACCGCCGCCCTGCCCGCCCCCGAGCCCTGGCTGACCCGGGCGGTCCAGGGCGCCCTGGAGGAACTCCCGCCCTACGCCCACACCCACGGCGACTACCCGGCCGGCCTGCCCGTCCTGCGCGCGATGATCGCGGAGCGCTACACCGCCCGCGGCATCCCCACCATGCCCGAGCAGATCATGGTCACGACCGGCGCGATGGGCGCGATCGACGCGATCTGCCATCTCTTCGGGGGCCGCGGCGAGCGCATCGCCGTCGAGTCGCCGTCGTACGCCAACATCCTCCAGCTGATGCGGGAGGCGGGCGCCCGGCTGGTGCCGGTGGCGATGGCCGAGGGGCTGGGCGGCTGGGACGTGGACCGCTGGCGCCAGGTGCTGCGGGACGCGGCGCCCCGGATCGCGTACGTGGTCGCCGACTTCCACAACCCCACCGGGGCGCTCGCCGACGACGACCAGCGACGCCGGCTGGTGGACGCGGCGCGCTCGGCGGGGACGGTGCTGGTCGCCGACGAGACCATGAGCGAGCTGTGGCTGGACGAGGACGTGACCATGCCCCGCCCGGTCTGCGGCTTCGACCCGGCCGGTTCCACGGTCGTCACGGTCGGCTCCGCCAGCAAGGCCTTCTGGGCGGGCATGCGCATCGGCTGGGTACGGGCGGCCCCGGACGTCGTCCGCAGCCTGGTCGCCGCGCGCGCCTACGCCGACCTGGGGACCCCGGTGCTGGAGCAGCTGGCGGTGAACTGGCTCTTCACCACAGGCGGCTGGGAGCGGGCCGTCGACCTGCGCCGGGCCCAGGCCCGCGAGAACCGGGACGCCCTGGTGGCCGCGGTGCGCCGGGAGCTGCCGGACTGGGAGTTCGAGGTGCCGAAGGGCGGCCTGACGCTGTGGGTCCGGACCGGCGGGCTGTCCGGATCGCGGCTCGCGGAGGCGGGGGAGCGGGTGGGCGTGCGGGTCCCGTCCGGTCCTCGCTTCGGGGTGGACGGGGCCTTCGAGGGGTATGTGCGGCTGCCGTTCACCGTGGGGGGAGCGGTGGCTGAGGAGGCGGCGGCACGGCTGGCCGCGGCGGGGCGGCTGGTGGCGTCGGGGGCAAGCGGAGGGAGCGAGGGGCCGAGGTCGTTCGTGGCGTAGCGGCTCGGCCGCGACCGGCGCCACCCGGCCCCCGCCTCAGCCCTCGGCCACGGCGGCTTCCATCGGAGGTGCTCCGGCCTGTTCCACCACCCCGCTGCGCGGTGGCAGCAGGGCCAGTACCGCCTCCCGGTCCACCTCGCTCGTCGCGTCGTCGTACGGGTCCGGTGTCGCCGGTACCTGAAGGCGCAGCACCGGCCCGAGCCCCAGTCGGGCGTAGCCCCGCCCCGGCGGCACCTGGGCCAAGGGCGTCGTGTGCGGCGGCGCCCCCAGCACCGCCGTCAGCTCGTCCGGCAGCGCCGGTCCCAGCACGACCCGCGCGCGCGTGTGCTGTCGTACCGCCTCGCTCAGCGTGTCCGCGCTGTCGAGATGTTCGGCGACCGCCACGGTGACGTTCGCCGCGCGGCCGTGCCGGAGGGGGACCTGGAGGAGGGACTGCGGGTCCTCGTGGCCGTCTGCCGAGGCCAGGTGGACGAAGGCGCTCGGGCGGTCCAGCAGGATCCACAGCGGACGTCTGCAGTCCTCCGGCGGAGCGTGCCCCGCCTGCCGCGCGAGGTTGAGGGCGATGAGCCGTCGCTCCGTCTCGTGCGCGGCCCACTCCAGGCTGGCGAGCGCCCCGGCCAGGCCGCACTCCACGGCGAGCACCCCGTCCCGGCCGCTGAGGCAGGCGTACTCGCCGGTGCCGCCGCCCTCGACGACGAGCACGTCGCCGTACTGGAGGGCCTGCAGGGCGACCGAGCGCAGCAGGGTCGAGGTGCCGCTGCCGGGCCTGCCCATGACCAGCAGGTGGGGTTCGGTGGAGCGGGCGCCGGTGCGCCAGACGACCGGCGGTACGTCCCGCTGCTCCTCGCCGTACCCGAGCGGGAGCGTGCGCAGGACCTCGGTGGGGTCGGTGAAACCGAGGACCGTCTCGCCCGGCGTGGTGACGAAACGCTGGGCGGCGATGTCGGTGGGCAGCGGGGCGAGGACGGCCACCGTGAGCTGGTTGGCCTCCTCGTCCCACGCGAAGTGGTACTCGCGGCCCCGGCCGGACTTCGCGGTGAGCAAGTGCTCGATCCCCGCGCGGGCCGCGGGGTCGCCGTCCGGGAAGTATGCGGGGTAGCGGATCACCAGCTGGCCGATCCGGCCCGTGTCGTCGAACTCGTGGGCGAGGAAGGCCTTGTCCCACTCCCCGCCGTGTGCGTACAGCGGCGCCGGGTCCTCGGCGGCCGAGAAGTACGGCACCAGGGCCTCGTACAGGGACTGGAGTCGCTGGGCCTGGGACTCGTCGGGACCCTCCGGCGGGGGTGGGGTGCGGTCGCGGCCCTGCCAGGCGCTCGCCGCCATCAGGGTGATGACGGCGAGCAGTGGTCCGTACGGCACCAGCGCCACGACCAGGACGGCCGAGGCCGCCAGGAAGAGCAGTGGCCCGCGCTTGTCCTTGGGCGTCTCCGCCCACCTGCGCCGTCCGGCCGAGGCCAGCCGGCTCAGCCCGCGGGTGACGGTGATGAGCGGGTGGAGGACGTCGGTGGCGTTGTCGGCAGCCGTCCGGGCCAGCTCCCGGCTTCGGGCGAGCTGCGCGGTGCCGTTGCTCAGAATGCGGGGGAGGGGGCGCCGGGCCACTGCTGTCTCCTGATGGTGCGTACGGGCGGGACGAGCGTCAGAACTTGATGCCGCCGAGCAGGCTCGCCAGGCTCTCGCCGCCGGCCTTGATGCTCGGCGCGATGGCCGTGCTGGCGAGGTAGAAGCCGAAGAGCGCCGAGACCGTGGCGTGCGAGGGCTTCAGCCCGTCCTTGCGGAAGAAGAGGAAGACGATGATGCCGAGCACGATGACGCCTGAGATGGAGAGGATCATTGAGATCTCCTGGTGTCGAGGGGGGACAGTCACCATGAGTTCTTCCAGCATCACAGAAGGTATCCATACGATTAAAGGTGCAATTGAGTGAATCTCGGTATATTTCACTCTGCTGGTGGATCACTCTCGACCGGAGCTGACCGGATTGCCCGCCCAGCCCGAACCAGTACGCTGTCGATTCACTCGTATGTCCCGCAGCACACAGGAGAGGCGGTCCCGGTGATGACCGAAGCCCCCGACCCCGAGGTCGTGGAGCTGGCGACCAAGATCTTCGATCTGGCCCGGCAGGGCGGGACCGAGGCGCTGGTGGCGTACCTCGACGCGGGCGTTCCGGCCAACCTCACCAACGACCGCGGCGACTCCCTCGTGATGCTCGCCGCCTACCACGGGCACGCCGAGGCGGTACGAGAGCTGCTCGCCCGGGGTGCCGAGGCGGACCGGGTCAACGACCGAGGTCAGACACCACTCGCCGGAGCGGTCTTCAAAGGTGAGACGGAAGTGATCAGAGTGCTCCTGAACGCGGGCGCGGACCCGGCGGCGGGTACTCCGTCGGCCGTCGACACGGCGCGCATGTTCGGCAAGGCGGACCTTCTGGAACTGTTCGGTACCCACTGACCCATCTGTTCTGACCAGCTAAAGCACACAAAACGGGGGAGGCGGTACAGGGCCGCCGAAATTTCGGTCGCGGCAGGTCGAAGTGCCGAGTCATCATGACGTCGTGATTCACGGACGCGATGGCCGGGCAGGTCTTGCCGCACCGCGCGGGCCGTGATCGGCCCGCACGGGCCACTGACGAGAGGCAGAGAGAAATGGTCTACAGCAAGCAAGAGACGGCGGGCGCCCCGACGTTGTGTCACGCGGCCAGGTAATGCGTGTTCTCCGGTTGCGTCGACGCTTGATGTGAGGCTGTTTCCCATGTTCGATCCGGTCATAGCGCCCAGCGGTACGCTGCTCGGCCTGCTCCAGCGGGGCCGAGGCGACGGCACGCTGCACGCGCTCACCGCCCCGCGCGCCGAGGCGCTCGCGGCGCTGAACCACTGTGTGCTGAGCGACCCCCGCCACGACTGGCAGGTGGAGAACCGCTCCCTGTACTACGCCCGGCTCTACCTCGACCTGAACGGCGAGCTGGACGCCATCGAGGCACACCTCTTCGATCCCGAGGACGTCCTCGATCCCGAGGAGTCCCGCACCGGCCTCGCGCTGGCCGTGCTCGGGCACCTCGCCTCCTACGGCAGGAGGGACGCCCTGGAACTGCTGCGCAGATACGCGGCGTGCGGCGTCAACTGGGCCTGGGCCCTGGACGAGCTGGCCCTGCGGGACGACGACGCGGGCCTGCGCGCCCTCGCCGCCCCGGTGCTCGCCCGCTTCGCCGCCGACGCCGAGGGCGAGGCCGAGCTGGCCGCCGCCGTACGGGACGCCTTCGAGCCACGGCCCTGGCGGCTGTGGGCCGAGGATCCCCGCGAAACGATCGCCACGCGCGTGCGTGCCGCGCAGGAGACCGGCTGCTTCGACCGCTGGCAACGCCAGATGCGACCTACCGGGCCCCGTCCGGGGTGGAGCGTGCGGGCGGTCTTCGAGTGGGCCCAGCAGGGCATCGAGCGGGGGGCGGCACTCCATGTGCCTGCCGCCCGGTGTCTGGTCGCCGTCGCCGGACCCGAGGACCGGCCGGAGATCCTCCGGGCCGCCCAGGACGGCACCGACGGAGCCCGCTGCACCGCCTTGCGCTACCTCGCCGACACCAACGACCCCGCCGCGCCGGACCTGATCGAGGCCGCGGTGACCGACGGCACGGCCACGGTGGTGGAGGCCGCCGTCGACGCTTTCGAACGCATGCGCAGCATCGCCGCCGTCGACCGCGCCCGTGGCTGGGCCCGCCGCCCCGACGCCCTCGGTGCGGCCGCCGGCCGGATGCTCGCCTGCCGGGGCGGCGCCCAGGACAGCGAACTGGTCCTCGCGGCGCTCCGGGAGGCCGTCCGCGGCGAAGGCCCCGACGCACCCACCCTCTGGACGCTCGTCGACGGCACCGGACGGCTCGGCATCGCCTGCGCCGCCCCCGTCCTGCGTCACGTCTACCGCGAGACCGCCTCGTCCCACCTGCGCGGCCGCACCGCCCGCGCCCTGGCCGCCACCGACCCCTCCTTCGCCACCGGCTTCGCCGTCGAATGCCTGTGGGACTGCGAGGAGACCACCCGCGAGATCGCCGCCCGGCACGCCGAGACCGGTGACGCCCGGGTCGTCGAACAACTCCGCCGGCTCGCCGCCGACCCCGCCGAGGAGGCCGAGGTCCAGACGGCCGTACGCAGCCGCATCGGACCGGACGCACCCGCCGTGTGACACGGGACCACGGGGGAAACACGGCGGCATCGGCACCGCGGGCACCACGAGAACCACGGGGACCACGGGAACCACGGGGGACCCTCACACGTTGCAGGTGCGGACGACCGCCCGCCGGATGAACGAGCGGTGACCGGCGGATCAGCCGGACATGGACACCGGCTGACCCGCTCGGGTGTGCAGAGCAACGCTCATGGGACGTTTAACATCCGGAAAGATCCACTTTGACGCGGCCACGTCCAGCACGGCGACAACACCGGTATGCGTGTCGTCATCGTGACCGAATCCTTTCCCCCCGATGTGAACGGCGTGGCCCACTGCGCGCTCCAGACCGCCCGACACCTCGTCGATCGCGGTCACGCCCCCCTCGTCGTCGCCCCCGCTCCCGCTCCCGGAAACAGGCTCGCCGCGGCCGAGGCGCCCTGCCCTGTCGTCCATGTCCCCTCCCTCCCGCTCCCGGGCTATCCCCAGGTCCGAGTGGCTCTCCCCAGCCGCAGACTCGCGGCCGCGCTGATCGGGCACCGCCCCGACGTGGTGCACCTGGCCAGCCCCTTCATCCTCGGCGTCCGCGGCATGGCCGCCGCCGCCCGGCTCGGCATCCCCGCCGTCGCCGTTTACCAGACCGACCTGGCCGGATACGCACGGACCTACGTGGGCGCCGGCGAGGCGGCCGCCTGGCGGCGGATCCGGTCCGTCCACGGCGCCGCCGACCGCACCCTCGCCCCGTCCACCGCCTCGATCGGCGACCTGGAGGCGCACGGCGTCCCCCGGATCCAGCTGTGGCAGCGCGGCGTGGACACCGTCCGCTTCCGCCCCGAGTTCCGCGACGAGGCGCTGCGCCGCGAGATCGCCCCGAACGGCGAGGTGATCGTCGGCTACGTCGGCCGTCTCGCCCCCGAGAAGCAGGTCGAACTCCTCGCCGGGGTCTGCGCCCTGGAGGGCGTGAAGGTCGTGATCGTGGGCGACGGGCCCGCTCAGGCCCACCTCACCGAGGCGCTGCCCGGCGCGGTCTTCCTCGGCCGCCGCACCGGCGACGAGCTCGCCCGGATCTTCGCCTCGTTCGACGTCTTCGCCCACACCGGCCCGTTCGAGACCTTCTGCCAGACCGTCCAGGAGGCCATGGCAAGCGGGGTCCCGGTCGTCGCCCCCGCCGCCGGCGGCCCCATCGACCTGGTCGACCACGGCCGCACCGGGTTCCTGGTCCCGCCGCGCGACGCCGGGGCCGTACGGGAGGCCGTCGCCTCCCTCGTCGCCGACGCCGGCCTGCGGACCGCGTTCGGCGCCGCCGCGCGGGCCACCGTCGAGGGCCGCACCTGGGCCGCCGTCGGCGACCAGCTGATCGGCCACTACGAGGACGTGCTCGCGGCACGCCGGCCGGTGGTGGCGGCATGAGCGCCTCCCCGTCCGTCCCGCCGGGCCCGCTGCGCATCGTCCGGCTGGCGAACTTCGTCGCCCCCTCCTCCGGGGGCCTGCGCACCGCCCTGCGCGAACTCGGGAAGGGCTTCGTCGCGGCAGGTCACGAATCCGTCCTGATCGTGCCCGGCGAGCGCTACTCCGACCGGGACGAGGAGCAGGGCCGGGTCATCACCCTGCCCGGCCCGCTGCTGCCCGGCACCGGCGGTTACCGCGTCCTCGTCGACAAGCGGCGGGTGCAGACCCTGCTGGAACACCTCGCGCCCGACCGCCTGGAGGTGTCCGACCGCACCACCCTGCGCTGGACCGGCCGCTGGGCCCGGCGGGCCCGGATCCCCGCCGTGATGGTCTCCCACGAGACCGCCGACGGCGTCCTGCGGACCTGGGGCATGTCCGAGAACATGTCCCGCCGCACCGCCGACGCGCTCAACGCCCGTACGGCGCACACCTACGCGCGCGTGGTGTGCACCACCGAGTTCGCCGAGCGCGAGTTCGTCCGCATCGGCGCCCGCAACGTCGTCCGCGCACCGCTGGGCGTCGACCTGGTGAGCCGCCACCCCTCGCTGCGCGACCCCGACCTGCGGGCCCGCTACGCGCGCGAGGACGAGACGCTGCTGGTGATGTGCTCGCGGCTGTCCGTGGAGAAGCGGCCGGGCACCGCCCTCGACGCCGTGGACGCGATGGTGCGGCGCGGGCGGCGGGTGGTCCTGATCGTCGCCGGTGACGGGCCGTTGCGCGAGCGTCTCGAACAGCGGGCGCGGGAACGCAGGCTGCCGGTCACCTTCCTGGGACACGTCTCCGACCGCGGCACCCTGGGCGCACTGCAGGCGTCCGCGGACGTGTGCCTGGCGCCCGGGCCCGCGGAGACCTTCGGGCTCGCCGCCCTGGAGGCCATGGCCTGCGGGACACCCGTGGTCGCCAGCGCGTCCTCCGCGCTGCCCGAGGTGATCGGATCGGCGGGGGCCACCGCGGCCGACCGCGGCGAGGCGTTCGCCGACGCCGTGGAGACGATCCTGGAGCGGCCCGCCGCCGAACGCCGGGAAACGGCACGCGCGCGTGCGGAGTGCTTCGGCTGGCGAACGGCCGTGGAGGCGTTCCTCGACGCGCACGACGCGCCGCTGACGTGCCACCGGCCCGAGGACGCGGCGACGGCACCGGCCCGCCGTGTCGTGGCGGAGGGCGTGGCATGAGAACCGTACGGTTCGTGGCGCTCGGGGACTCGCTGACCGAGGGCGTGGGCGACCCCGCGGGCGACGGGTGGCGCGGCTGGGCCGCGCTGCTGGCCGGCGGACTCGCGGCACAGGACGTGGACTTCACGAACCTCGCGGTCAGCGGGGCGCAGACCCGGGACGTGCTGGAACGTCAGACCCCGGCCGCACTGGAACTGCGCCCCGACATCGTCGCGGTCGTCATAGGCGTCAACGACACCCTGCGCTGCACCTTCGACATCCACGCGGTGGCCGAACGGCTGGACAAGGTGTACGCCGCCTTCACCGCGTCGGGCGCGACGCTGCTCACGGCCTGCCTGCCCGACCCCGGTTCGATGCTCGGGCTGCCGGGTGCCCTGGCCCGCCCGCTGGCCCGCCGGCAGCGCGCGGTCAACACGGTGGTGCACGCGCTGTCCGAACGGTACGGCGCCGTCCACCTGCACGCGGCGGAGGGCGCCTGGCTCGCCGACCGCGCGATGTGGAGCGCGGACCGGCTGCACCCCGGCGAGCGCGGCCACCGGCAGCTCGCCGTCCGCTTCCACGCCCTGCTCGCCCCGTTGGGCAAGGCGACCGGGACGGCGCCGTCGTCCGAGCCCGAGTTCCCGGCGCCGACCAGGAAGGCGAGCCTGCTCTGGCTGGCCACCGCCGGTACCGCCTGGGTGATCAGGCGCTGCCGCGACCTGCTGCCCCAGCTGCTGCGGCTGGCCGTCGACGAGATGCGGCACCGTCGCAAGGGCACCAGCGCCCGCCTGGACCTGAGCGCGTCGGCCGCCGTCTCCGCGGCACTGGCCGCCCTCCAGCCACCGGAGCGCCCGGCCGACGCCGCGTGAGGGGGCGCCCGGACTGTTTCAGCGGCGGCGTACGGTCACGAAGCGCACCGGGGTGCCCGGGACCGCCTGGGCCGCCGCCGGGAGGTCGGCGGCACGGACCACCGCGATCACCGGGTAGCCGCCGGTGGTCGGATGGTCGGCCAGGAACACCACTGGACGGCCGTCCGGGGGGACCTGGACGGCACCGAGCACCATGCCCTCGCTGGGGAGTTCACCGGGACGGGCCCGCTCCAGGGCCGGCCCCTCCGTGCGCAGCCCGATGCGGTTGCTCGCCGACGACACCCGGTACGCGCGCGTGGTGAACACGCGGGCGGCCTCGGGCGTGAACCAGTCGGCACGCGGACCGGGCGTCACCCGCAGCACCAGCTCCGTCGGCGGGGACGGCTGCGGTACGACGTCCACGCGCGCGTACGGGCCCGCCGGAGCGCCCAACGGCAGCACAACGCCGTCCGCCAGCGGCGCGGGTCCGAGCCCGGAGAGCAGGTCCGTGGCCCGGCTGCCCAGCACCGGATCGACGGCGATCCCTCCGGAGACGGCCACATAGCTGCGCACCCCGGACAGAGCCGCCCCCACTTCCAGGAGCTCTCCGGCCGGCACCACGACGGGCGCGCCCCACGCGGCCGGCCGGCCGCCCACCGCCACCGGGCACGGCGCGCCCGCGACCGCCACCACCACCGCGGAACGTGCCCGCAGGGCACAGCCGTTGAGGGTGGTCTCCAGGACGGCCGCCGCGGCCGAGTTGCCGACCAGGCGGTTGGCGAGGGCGGCGGCAGGCGCGTCCAGGGCCCCGGAACGGGGCACCCCGAGATGCGCGTACCCGGGCCGTCCCCGGTCCTGCACGGTGGTCAGCGCCCCGGCGCGCACGACGACCAGCGCACGGTCGGTCATACGTCCCCCACCGGTACGAACCGGACCCGTGTCCCCGGCGCCAGCAGCGCGGCGGGCACGCGCGCGTGGTCCCACAGCACCGCCTCCGTCGTCCCGATCAGCTGCCAGCCGCCCGGCGAGGAGCGCGGGTACACGCCGGTGTAGGGCCCGGCCAGCGCCACCGCCCCGGCGGGCACGGCGGTGCGCGGGGTGGCCCGGCGCGGCACGTCGTAGCGGTCCGGCAACCCGGTCAGGTAGCCGAAGCCGGGCGCGAAGCCGCAGAAGGCGACCGTGAACTCGGTGCCCGCGTGGATACGGGCCACCTCCCGTTCGGTCACCCGCCAGTGCGCGGCGACGTCGGCGAGGTCCGGGCCGTCGTACCGCACGGGGAGTTCGACCGCGGCCCGCGCGGGTGCAGGAGTGCGAGGGAATTCCGCGGTGGTCAGCTCGGCGGCCCGGCGGGCGGGGTCGTCGACGCCGTCGAGCAGGACGGTGCGGGCGGCCGGCACGATCTCGCGGACCGTCAGCGAGCCCTCCGCACGGCGGCGCACCAACTCGGCGTGCAGCCAATGCGCCTCGGCACCGGAGCCGACCTCCACGAGGAGGGCGTCGTCACCGACGGGATGGACGGTCATCGGCAGGGCGGTGCCGGTTCCCGCCTCCGGGCTCACGCCAAGGCCCTCGCTCCCCGGACGGCTGCCGCTCACGCGAAGGCCGCCACGGTCACGCCCGCGTCCGTGAGCCGTGCGCGCACCCTGCGCGCCAGCTCCACGGCGCCCGGGGTGTCGCCGTGCAGACAGAGCGAGCGGGCGCGCACGGCGATGCGCGCGCCGGAGTACGCGGTGACCGCGCCGGAGCGTGCGAGTTCCACCGAGCGCTCCACGACCGCCTCCGAGTCGCTCACCACCGCCCCCTCCCGCCCGCGCGGGACGAGCGTGCCCTCGTCGGTGTACGCGCGGTCCGCGAACGCCTCCGTGACAGCCGGCAGCCCCGCCTTCGCCGCCAGCGCCAGCAACCGCGAACCGGGCAGCCCGAGCACGGGCAGCGAGCCGTCCGCGAGGAGCACCCCGTCGACCACCGCGGCGGCCTGCTCCTCGTCGTGCACCACCCGGTTGTAGAGCGCGCCGTGCGGCTTCACATAGGCCACGCGCGAGCCCGCGGCGCGGGCGAAGACCTCGAGCGCGCCGATCTGGTAGGCCACTTCGGCCGCCAGTTCCGCGGGCGGCACGTCCATCGCGCGCCGCCCGAACCCGGCCAGATCCCGGTAGGACACCTGGGCGCCGATCGTCACCCCGCGCCCCGCCGCCAGCTCGCACACCCGCCGCATGGTGGCCGCGTCCCCCGCGTGGAAACCGCAGGCCACGTTGGCGCTGGTGACGACGGACAGCAGCTGCTCGTCGTCGGTGAGCCGCCAGCGGCCGAAGCCCTCGCCGAGGTCGGCGTTCAGATCGATCGAGGTCATGGATCGGCTGTCTCTCCTGTCAGGCCACACGGAACTGCTCGTCGCGGGCGTCGCTGATGAACATCTGGCCCGGCGCGTGGGTGAGGGCGAACGGCGGCCGGGAGGCCGTCACCGCCGCCTGCGGGGTCACCCCACAGGCCCAGAACACCGGGATGTCGTCCGCTTCGGTGTCCACCGGGTCGCCGAAGTCGGGCCGGCCGAGGTCGTCGATGCCGAGCGCCGAGGGATCGCCGCAGTGTACGGGGGAGCCGTGCACCGCGGGGAGCAGACTGCTCTCCCGGATCGCGGCCGACAGGTGGTGCGGCGGCACCGGGCGCATCGACACCACCATCGGCCCGCGCAGCCGCCCCGCGGGGCGGCACGGACGGCTCGTCACGTACATGGGCACGTTCCGGCCCTGCTCGACATGCCGGATCGGCACCCCGGCCGCGGCCAGCGCCCACTCGAACGTGAAACTGCAGCCGAGCAGGAACGACACCAGGTCGTCCCGCCAGTACGCCCGCACGTCCGTCGGCTCGTCCACCAACTCCCCGTCCCGCCACACCCGATAGCGCGGCAGGTCGGTGCGCAGGTCCGCGCCCGGCGCGAGCACTGTGCCGGTGGCACCGGCGTCGGTGACGTCGAGCACCGGGCAGGGCTTGGGGTTGCGCTGGCAGAACAGCAGCATCTCGTAGGCCCAGTCGGCGGGCACCGAGATCAGGTTGGCCTGGGTGTGACCGGCCGCGACCCCGGCCGTGGCGCCAGTGAGGCCGGCCCGGAAGCGGGCCCGGGCGGTTTCCGGGCGCCACGCGTGCGCGTGCCCGTCGGTCAGGACGACAGGGCGGTCCTCGGCCGAGAGGACGGGTTCCGTGTGGTTCACGCCAGTTCCTTTCCGCGCGTCTCCGGCAGCCCGAGCAGCGCCAGGGCGGCGAGTCCGTAACCGGCCGCGCCGAAGACCAGCGCGCCGCCGACGCCCCAGCTGTCGGCCAGGAAGCCCACCAGGGTCGGGAAGACCGCGCCGACCGCGCGTCCCGCGTTGTACGTGAAGCCCTGCCCGGTGCCGCGCACCTCCGTCGGGTACAGCTCGCTCAGGTACGAGCCGAAGCCGCTGAAGATCGCCGACATGCAGAAGCCGAGCGGGAAACCGAGCACCAGCAGCAGAGTGTCGGCGCTGCCGGGGATGTGCGCGTACGCCAGCACGCAGACCGCCGAGAGCAGCGCGAACAGCCAGATGTTGCGCCGTCGGCCCAGCCGGTCGGTGAGGTACCCGCCGGTCAGGTAACCGAGGAAGGCCCCGGAGATCAGGAAGGCCAGATAGCCTCCGGTGCCGACGACCGACAGCCCGCGCTCGGACTTGAGGTACGTCGGGATCCAGGTCGCCAGCGTGTAGTAGCCGCCCTGGACGCCCGTCGACAGCAGACCCGCGAAGACGGTGGTGCGCAGCAGCCCCGGGGCCCCGGCCGTACCCGGCCGGAAGATCGCCGTGAACGAGCCGCGGGCCGCGCTCCGTTCCCGCGCGGCCGTCGCCTGCGGGGCGTCGTGCACCCGGCGGCGCAGCCACACCACGAGCAGCGCGGGCAGCGCACCGGTCCAGAACATCACCCGCCAGGCCAGGTCGTCGCCGACGAACGAGAAGACCAGCGTGTAGGCGATCGCCGCGAGGGCCCAGCCGACGGCCCATGCGCTCTGCACCGCGCCCAGGGTGCGGCCCCGGTGCCGGGCGCTCGCGTACTCGGCGACCAGGATCGCGCCGACCGCCCACTCGCCGCCGAAACCGAGGCCCTGCAGGGCGCGGAACACCAGCAGGGTCTCGTAGTCGGGCGCGAAGCCGCAGGCCACCGTGAAGACCGCGTAGGTGGTCACCGTGATCATCAGGGCCCGGACCCGGCCGACCCGGTCCGCGAACACGCCCGCCGCGGCGCCGCCGACCGCGGAGACCACCAGGGTGACCGTGGTGAACAGGCCGGTCTGGCCGCTGTCCAGGCCGAAGTACGCCGCGAGCGCGACCATGCTCAGCGGCAGGGTGAAGTAGTCGTACGCATCCAGGGCATAGCCGCCGAAAGCGCCGGCGAACGCGCGCCGGCCGCGGGGGCCGAGGGCGGGCAGCCAGCCGAACGCGCCATCGCGGCACGGGTGTTCACCCCTGGCCGGGTGGGGGTCGGAGGTCACGGCTTGTGGTGGCGGGGTCGTGCTCATGGGCACCTCGCAGATGAGGGACGGAGGGTGCGGAGCGTGATCGAGCGCGGAGGAGCGTGAGGAGCACCGTAGAGGATCGTTCAACGATCCCTCAATAGCTACGTTGTCTCGTCCTTGGCTCTGCGGTTGAATTCGGGCATGACAGAGCAGCTGACGGGACTGGCCGACGACCGTGCCCTCCTCGGGCGGACCAGCACCGCCGAACGGGTCTCCGACATCCTCAGGAGCCGGATCGCCGACGGCTACTTCCCGCCGGGCACCCGCCTGTCGGAGGACGGCATCGGCGGCGCCCTCGGCGTCTCCCGCAACACCCTGCGCGAGGCGTTCCGGCTGCTCACTCACGAACGCCTGCTCGTCCACGAACTCAACCGGGGCGTCTTCGTCCGGGTCCTGACCGTCGAGGACGTCGAGGACATCTACCGCACCCGCGTCCTCGTCGAGTGCGCCGTGGTCCGCGGCCTCGGCGAGCCGCCGTACGCCCTGGACGCACTGGCGGCGGCGGTCGGCGAGGGGCAGTCGGCGGCGGCCGGAGATGACTGGAAAGCAGTGGGTACGGCCAATATCCACTTCCACCGCGAACTCGTCGCCCTGGCCCGCAGCGAACGCACCGACGAACTGATGCGCAGCGTCTTCGCCGAACTCCGCCTGGCCTTCCACGTGGTGGACGACCCGCACGCCCTGCACGAGCCGTACCTGGCCCGGAACCAGGAGATCCTCCAGACGCTGCGAACCGGTGACCGGCACGGCGCGGAACACCTGCTGGAGACATACCTCACGGACTCCCTGGAACGAGTGGTGGACGTCTACCGCCGCCGGGTCGACAGCGCCCCGTGAGTCCAGCCAGTGGTGTCCCCCGGCGGAGCCGTCCCGCGCCGTTTGGGCCGTTGTCAGACCAAGGACCTAGTCTGTGCACCGTGACTTCGCCTGCACCGACGGACAGCGTTCCGCCCCAGCTCAGCGCGGGGCCGCGCCCGGCGCCGGGCCCGGCCGCCGACGAGGGGCTGGCGCGGCGGCTGCGCGCGCTCGCCTGCACCGCGCCGCTGCACGACCTGGACGCCCGCAAGGCGAACCTGGCCGGTGAGTACTCGGTGTACGGCATGGCCGAGGTGGCCCTTTCCGCGATCGACCTGGTCACGCTGAACATGGACTTCGACACCGGCGCCGACCACGAGCAGATCGTCGCCCGGCTCATCCCGCGCATCTCCGCCCAGACCCCGCACCGTCCCGCCGCCGAGCACGAGCGGGTGGCCCGCTGGGTCCTGGAGAACCTGATCAACGTCGGCAGCGTCGACCGCGGCTTCCGCGCGGTGTACGGCACCTTCGCGCCCGACGGCTCGTACGTCCGCCGGGACTACGACTTCAAGCTGATCGAGGAGGTGCCGGGCCCGGGCGGCACGGTCTACCTCCGCACGACCGACGAAGCGGTCAACGTCCTGGTCGGCGCCCTCGACACGGACGTCACCAGCGCCCAGATCGCCGCCGAGGTCAAGCTGGAGGTGCTGATCAACCGCGGCCGGCTGGCCGACGCCCAGCTCGCCGCCGAGCAGGCCCGCTACCGGACCGTGCAGTACTCGGAGAGCCTGCGCCGCGCCCTGGAGGCCACCCGGCGCAACGTCCGCGCGGTGGACTGGCTCAACGCCGTGCCCGACATGATCGCCGAGGCGCTGGACCACGTCGCCGACCGGTACCGGCACGAGAACGCGATCCTCACCAACATCCGCAAGGCCCGCGACGAGACCGAGGACGCCGAGAACAAGCGGCGCGCCGCCGAACTCGTGGACATCGTCAAGGACTGCATCCGACGGCACACCCAGTTGCAGTCGCGACTGCTGGAGGCCGGCCCGCTGTTCCGCGCGGAGCAGGACCGGCAGGCGTTCGCGACGCCCATGACGACGTCCGGAACAGACCTGTACGGGCATCTCCTCGCGCCGGTGCTGCCGTTGCCGCTGGCACAGGCGAGCCGGGTCACAGGGGCGTTCTTCGCGCACGGGACCGGCCTGCGGACACCGGTCGCGGTGCGGGTGGGCGACCTCGTCGACATACTGCTGACCCCGCCCGTGGAGCGGGAGCACCTGGGTGCGGAGATGCCGGAGCCGGACCTCATCGCCACACCGGACGACAGCCGGTTCAGCGAGTCCCAGCTGGCGGCCGCGATGGAGCTGCTGGACCTGCCGGCCGACGCGCCGCGGCGGTTGTCGGGGCTGCTGGCCGAGGCGCGCCGCACCGATCCCGAGCTGCCCTATCTGGTGGCTCTGCTGGCGGTGCACGCGGCCAGTCCCGCGGTCGGTACGGCGTACCGGCAGGGTGAGGAGAAGCTCCTGTTCGCCGTGGACGACGGGACGGAGCTGGACGATCCCGAGTTCGGCGGCGCGGATCTCATCGTGGGTACCGCTCTGCTGGACGCGGCGGGGATGGCGGCGGACCGGACCGAGGCCGCGTGATGGCCTGTGCCGGGCGTGAGCCCCGTGAGCCCCTGCCAGTTGCCGAGTTCGAGGAGTTGTCGTCGTGAGCGAGTACGTCGAGGCCGAGGCGTCCCCCGGGGCGGCGCCCGCCGCCGTCACGCCGGCCGACGCCGCCGACGCCGCGCGGCTCGTCGCCTTCGGTCTGCAGCCCAAGCTGCAGCCCGCGCGAGACCAGGAGTACACGGAGCTGCTGCGGCGCTACCGGGAGGACCCCGCCTTCGCGCGGCTCGCGGACGCCGTGGCCGCCGGGCTCGGGCTCGTGGTCCTTGAGGTGTCGCCGCGCGCGGGGATGGCGGTGGCCGCCGCCGAGGACTCGGTGTTCGCCGTTCGCATGGGTGACTACGCGCGTCGTACCTCCGCGGACGGCAGCGACCGGTTCCTGCACGGGCTCGCCCATCTCGCCGTCGCCGCGCTGGCGTTCCCCCGCCCCGAGGACCTGGCCGACGACGGCTACATCGGTCGGATCACGGTCAACGGCGTCGACGCCTTCGTCCGGCAGGCCTGCCGTCGCCTGGAGGAGCGCGCGGAGGAACGGGGGGAGAACACCGACCCGGCCACCGACGCGCCCGGTCTGGAGGCCGCCTGGCGGATCTGGGCCAGGCGCAGCGCGACCGGCGCCACCAAGGACGCCCGCAGGCTCGCCGGTTCCACCACCGGCATCATCGGCAAGGCGGTCGCCTTCCTCACCGACTCCGGCTTCCTCCAGCGCACGGGTGACGACCAGGGCGGCACCTACCGCACGACGGCCCGCTACCAGCTCCAGGTACGGGACCTGGCAGGCAGCGCCGCCATGGCCGAACTGCTCGAACTGGGCGTCGTCCCGGTCACCGACGGCACGGCCAGCCTGATGCCCGCCGAGCACACCGAGGACCTCGACCTGGTCGCCGACGCCGGGCTGCCGTTCCACTCCTGAGCCCTCCGAACCCCTTTCCCACGTCTCACGAGAGTCCGCCATGTACGAGCTGTCCCGGGTCCGCCTCTACTCCATCGGACCGGCCGGTGCGCGCTACGCCGACACCGTGCTGGACCTGCGGGGTGTCGGCGAGCCGGTACCCGACCCCGCCCCCACCCAGGCGGAGTTCTTCGAGGAGGAGCCGGTCGGCCCGCCGCGCCGGCCCGCGCCCGCGGGCGTGCTCTTCCTCGAGAACGGCGGCGGCAAGTCGGTGCTGCTCAAGCTGATCTTCTCGGTGATGCTGCCGGGTCACCGGAACACCCTCGGCGGCGCCAGCTCCGGTGTGCTGCGCAAGTTCCTGCTCGCCGACGACTGCGGGCACGTCGCCCTGGAGTGGCAGCACACGCTCACCGGCGAGTGCGTGGTCGTCGGCAAGGTGAGCGAGTGGCGCGGGAGGCAGGTCTCGAACGACCCGCGGAAGTTCGCGGAGGCCTGGTACTCGTTCCGGCCCGGCCCGGGTCTCTCGCTCGACAGTCTGCCCGTCGCCGAGTCCACCGCCGTACGGCCACCCGTGGAGGGCGCCTCCGGGGCGCAGGGACGGCGACGCACCATGAAGGGGTTCCGGGACGCCATCACCGAGGCGAGCAAGGCCTACCCGCACCTCGAAGTGCACTGGGAGGAGATCCACGACCGCTGGATCGAGCACCTCGGCGACCTCGGCCTGGACCCCGAACTCTTCCGCTACCAGCGGGAGATGAACGCCGACGAGGGCGAGGCGGCCGGCCTGTTCGCGGTGAAGAAGGACTCCGACTTCACCGACCTGCTGCTGCGCGCCGTCACCGACACCCGGGACACCGACGGACTGGCCGACCTGGTCAGCGGGTTCGGCAACAAGCTGGGGCGGCGCGCCGAACTGATCGCCGAACGGGACTTCACCGCCGGCTCGGTGGACCTGCTCGGGCGGATCGTGGAGGCCGCCGGGGCACGCGCACGGGCGCGCGACATCCACGCCGGAGCCGAGCGCCGTACCCGTACGCTGGCGCGGCGCCTGTCCGCGCGGGGCGTCGAGGAGCGGACACGCGCCGGCGACCTCGCCCAGCAGGTCACGGCCGCCGCCCACGCCGTCACCCACTCCGAGGACGCCCGCGAGCGCAGCGCCCTGATCGCCGCCGAACTCGCCTACCGGCACGCCTCGCTGGCACTGGCCGCCGGCGAGAAGTCCGCCGCCGCGCAGAAGCGCGAACTGGCCGACGCGCGCACCCTGCACTCCGCCTGGCAGGCCGCCGAGGCCGTACTGCGCCACCGCGCCGCCGCCGACCGCGTCGCGCGCGTGGCCGCCGCCATCCAGGAGGCCGAGCGCGACGCGGCCCCCGCCCTCGCCGCCCGCGCCAGGGCCGCCGTCGATCTCGTACGCGCCCTGCACGCCGCCGCCGAGAGCGCCGAGCACCTCGCCAACGAGGAGGAGGAGCGGTCCGCCGCCCTCCAGGAGGTCAGCGACGCCGCCTACCGGGACTCCACCGCCGCCGCCACCGAGGCCCAGCGAGCCCGCAGCGAGGTGGGGCATCTGCGCCAGCGCCTCGGCGAGGTCGAGCAGGAGACGGCCGAGGCGGTCCGCGCGGGCTGGCTCGACGACAGTGCCCCCGACGCCGACCCGGCCCGGGCCGCGCTCGCCGCGAGCGACGCCGAGAAGACGGCCGTGACCGCCTGGGACACCGCCCGCGAGGCCTCCCGCAAGGCGAGCGAGCACGCCCGCGAGGCGGCCGCCGCCGAGTCCCGTGCCGAACTCACGGCGGCCCGCGCCGCGGACGCGGCGACCGCGGCGGAGCGGACGTACGACGCCGAGAAGCGGCTGGCCGAGAGCCTTGCGGCGGAGGACCGCCTGGCCGAACTGCTCGGCCTCACCGGTTCCCGTACGGTCATCCCGCGGCCCCGGCACGAGGACGGCGACGACACGCTCGGTCCCGAGGAACTCGACCGGTTCGCCGACGAGTTGCGCGAACTGCTCGACGACGCCGTCGGCTCCGCCGAGCGCCACCTGTTCGAACTGCGCACAGCGGCCGCCGACGACTCCCGGATTCTCGGCGCCCTGGGTGACGGCGGTCTGCTGCCGCCCGGACCGGACGTGCTCGCCACCGTCGAGTTCCTCGGCGAGCACGGCATCCCGGCCCTGCCCGGCTGGCGCTATCTGGCGCAGGCCGTCGACCCCGCCGACCACGCGCGCGTGCTGGCCGCCCGCCCCGAACTCGTCGACGGCGTCATCATCACCGACCCCGGCACACACGCCCGGGCCCGCGAGGCACTGAGCGACGCGGCCCTGCTGCCGCGCTCCGCCGTCGCCGTCGGCACGGCCGCCGCCCTGCTCGCACCGACCCCGCCCGCCGACGCCACCCCGGGCGACGTGTTCCTCGTACCGCCGAACCCGGCCATGCACGACGAGCACGCCGCCGACGAGGAACGGCAGGCGCTGCGAGCCCGGGCGACCGAGCGCGACGAGGAGATCCGCACCCTCGCCGCGCGGCTCGGCAAGGACCGCGAACTGGCCGCCCGGCTCGCCTCCTGGCGCACCGGCTGCCCCGCCGGACGGCTCGTGGAGCTGGCTCGGGCCGCCCAGGAGGCGCGCGCCTTCGCCCAGGAGGCCGAGGCCGAGCTGGCCGAGGCGCGGACCGTGCGGGCCGAGGCCGAGGAGGCGGCCGCCGAGGCCGCACAGGTACGCGACGAACGGCAGGAGGCCGCACAGAAGGCCCGACGCGCCGCCGACGCCCTGGCCGGCCTCGCGTTCCGGCTGCGCGAACGGGCCGGCTGGCAGGTCAAGCTCCGCGAACTCGCCGACGAGGCGACCGAGTCGGAGGCCCGCGCCCAGTCCTGTCTGGAGCGCGCCCGTGCCGCCGACGAGGACCGGCGCGGCGCCCAGCGTGCCGCGGACGACGCCCGCCGCACCGCCCGCGCCCTGCGCGCCGAGCGCTCCGAGATCGCCGGCGCCCCCGACGACGTACCCGACGCGGACGAGAACGCTCCGAAGGCCTCACTGCCCGCCTTGCGCGAGGCCTACCGGACCGCTTCCCAGGTGTACGAGAAGGTCGGCGTGGGTGCCGATCTGCGTGCCGAGCAGGCCCGCGCGGAGAGCGACGACAGCGCCGCCCTCGCCGAGCTGGACCGGCTGAGCAACAAGGTCCGCACCCGCGCGGAGCAGCTGCTCCAGTCTCCGGACGGCTCCGACGGCCCCTCCCGGCAGGCCGCCGCCGCCCGCGCGGAGGAACTGGTGCAGCTCCTGGAGACCCGGATGTCCGCTGCCAGCGAGCAGCTCGGACGGCTGCGCGGCGAGGCCGAACGGCACGCTCCGCAGGACGGCGGGGCCCACACCGAACTCCCCGAGGAACTCCAGCCGCGCGACGCCGAGCACGCACAGGCGCTGCTGCGCACGGCGACCGCCGAACTGGCCTCCCGCACCGAGGCGCTGGCCCGGGCGCGGGAGGCCCACGCCGAGCTGCTGGCGGCCCACCGGGCGGCCGAGGACGCGGCGAGCGGCTTCGACGAACTCGCGGCCATGCTCCGTGACCTGCTGCGCGAACACACCGCCGAGGAGGAGCAGGAGGAGCCGGAGCCCTACCCCGGCAGCCCGGAGGAGGCCCGGCAGTCCGCCGCCGAGGCCCGCAGGTCGCTGCGGGGCTGCGCCGGTGACCTGTCCGCCGCCGAGGCCGCCGTACGCGAGGCGAGCGATGTGCTCGTACGACACGCCAACTCGACCCGCTACGAGGCCGTACGCACCCCCGCCCGGCAGCAGATCCGCGAACTGCCCGCCGCCGCGCTGCCCGAGCACGCCCAGAAGTGGGCCGACGCCTTCGCTCCCCGGCTGCGGGTCCTGACCGACGAACTGGCCCAGCTGGAACGGAACCGGGACTCGATCGTGGACCGGCTGCGCGGGCTGGTGGAGTCCGCGCTGGCCACCCTGCGGTCCGCGCAGCGGCTGTCCCGGCTGCCCGAGGGGCTCGGCGAGTGGTCCGGGCAGGAGTTCCTGCGCATCCGGTTCGAGGAGCCCGACCAGGCCACCCTCACCGAACGCCTCGGCGAGGTCATCGACGAGGCGACCCGGGCCGCCGTGAAGAAGAACTCCGATCTGCGCCGGGACGGAATGTCCCTACTGCTGCGAGGGGTCGCTGCGGCGCTGCAGCCGAAGGGCATCGCCGTGGAGATTCTCAAACCGGACGCGGTGCTGCGCGCGGAGCGGGTGCCGGTGGGCCAGATGGGCGACGTGTTCTCCGGCGGCCAGCTGCTGACCGCCGCGATCGCCCTGTACTGCACGATGGCCGCGCTGCGGTCCAACGACCGCGGGCGGGACAAGCACCGGCATGCCGGGACGCTCTTCCTCGACAATCCCATCGGCCGGGCCAACGCCACCTACCTGCTGGAACTCCAGCGAGCGGTGTCGGACGCGTTGGGCGTGCAACTCCTCTACACGACCGGGTTGTTCGACACCACCGCGCTGGCCGAGTTCCCGCTGGTCATCCGGTTGCGCAACGACGCCGACCTGCGGGCCGGGCTGAAGTACATCAGCGTGGAGGAACACCTCCGGCCCGGACTGCCGCAGCAGCCCCAGGCCGGTGAGGCCGTGCACAGCGAGATCACCGCCACCCGCATGTTCAGGAAGCCGTCGGCCTGACAGCTCCCTCGCCCTCAGGGGTGGGACAGCTGACCGGCCTGGCCGCCGCGCCCACGTATCCGCTTCTGTTCGCGCCCGGCGGCACGCTCCTGCCGCCGGGCCGCGCGCCGCTCGCGGCGCAGTTCCCGCGCCGTGCTGCTGGGCTCGGAGACCACGCCGTTGCGCTGGTTCCACACCTGACGGGTCACCCAGACGTCCACCACGCTCCAGGTGGCCACCACCGTGCTCGCCACGCTGCTGATCACCATCGGGAAGGCCAGCCAGGACTGCGCCATCGTGCAGAAGAACGCCACCATGGCCTGGATCAGTGTCACCGAGATGATGATCAGTGCCCGCACCCCCGCGGTGCGCACCGGGTCCGGCATCCGGTACCGCTTGGCGGGTTCCTCGACCCACAACGGCCGGTACTGCGCGTGCGGTTGCGCCGTCGATCGCGCCACCGCACCGTCCTCGGGCGCCAAGCGCCGCTGAGCCGTCCCCATCAACGTGTCACTCCCCACCGCCGGCAGAACCTCGCCCCGGAGTCCGACGACCCCGTCTCCCCAGTGGCTGCCCGGCTTACGTTGTTCTACGCCGCCCGGACACGGATCCGGCTCCTGTGGCGGATTCCGCATCCATTGCCCACCAACAAGGACGAACGAACTCGCCCGATGATTCCCGACCAGCGAAAAATTCCGGCCAACTGATCCTTCGTACCGGTCCCGCCCCACTCGCGCGAAGTCGACGCGATCGCGGTGGCAATCTCCCGCAATGCCCGGACAACTCCTCCTGTCCGTCCCCGTCTGTCCGCCATGCCGCGGCGCAGAGGCGGAAGTTCACCGTCCGGACGGTTCTTCGAGTTATCCCTGTGGCGGTAGTAGGCTCGCGCCGTTTGTTGACGCACATATGTACCCCCGCCTCGCGGGGGTCGAGCTGGGGGAGGCCATGCGCTTTCGCGGGAAGTCGATCCGCCGGAAGATCGTGGCGCTGCTTCTCGTGCCGCTGGTGTCCCTGACGGCCGTCTGGGGCTTCACCGCCGTACTCACCGGGCGTGAAGTCAGCCGGCTGTTCCAGGTGTCGGCCGTGGTCGAGGACATCGGTTACCCCACCGACGACACCATCCAGGTCCTCCAGCAGGAACGTCGGCAGACCCTCGTCTATCTCGCCGATCCGCGCGCCGCCGACTCGCTCGCCGCACTGCGCCGCACCCGCACCGCCACCGACGGCGCCGTCGCCAGGCTCCGCGCGAACGCCCGGAAGGGAGACGTCCGCGACGCCGTGAACGCGGACGACGGCGACCGCCTCACCGCCGTGCTCGACGCCTTCGACGGCATCGCCCCCCTGCGCCGCAGCGTCGAGGCGGGGACCGTCAGCCGCTCCCAGGCCTTCGACCTGTACAACCGCCTTGTCGAACCCTGCTACGCGCTGCTGACCAGTCTCGACGGCCTGGACGACGTAGAGATGGAGAAGCAGGGTCACGCCCTCGACAACCTCACCCTCGCCCGGGAACTCCTCTCGCGTGAGGACGCCCTGCTCGGCTCCTCCCTGGTGGTCGGGAAGATCTCCCGCGACGAGACCCGTGAGATCTCCGACCTGGTCGCCCAGCGCACCCTCCTCTACGACACCAGCCTGCCGCTGCTCCCGGCGTCGGAACGTGACCGCTTCGACCGCTTCTGGAAGGACGCCACCAGCGCTCCGCTGCGGGCCGCGGAGCGGTCCGTCATCGCCCTGGGCTCCGGCACACCCGACGACGTCAGCGCGAAGAGCTGGGACACCGCCGCCGGCAGCGTCCTGAAGGAACTGGGCACGCTCGACGACCAGGTCGCCGACGGCTACCAGAACCGCATCCGGCCCGTCGCCGTCAGCGTGATCGTCCAGGCGGCCGTCGTCGGGGTCCTCGGACTGGTCGCCGTGCTGTTCTCGCTGATCATGTCGGTCCGGGTCGGCCGCGCCCTCATCCGTGACCTGCGGCTGCTGCGCCAGGAGGCGCACGAGGCCTCCGGGGTCCGGCTGCCGAGCGTGATGCGCCGGCTGTCCGCCGGGGAACTGGTCGACGTCGAGACCGAGGTCCCGCGCCTGGAGTACGACAAGAACGAGATCGGCGAGGTCGGCCAGGCCGTCAACACCCTCCAGCGCGCCGCCGTGGAGGCCGCCGTCAAGCAGGCCGAACTGCGCTCCGGCGTCTCCGAGGTCTTCGTCAACCTCGCCCGCCGCAGCCAGGTCCTGTTGCACAAACAGCTCACCCTGCTCGACACCATGGAACGCAGGACCGAGGACACCGACGAACTCGCCGACCTCTTCCGCCTCGACCATCTCACCACCCGGATGCGCCGCCACGCCGAGGGCCTGGTGATCCTCTCCGGCGCCGCGCCCTCGCGCCAGTGGCGCCGGCCCGTCCAGCTGATGGACGTGGTGCGCGCGGCCGTGGCCGAGGTCGAGGACTACGAACGCATAGAGGTGCGCCGGCTGCCCCGCGTCGCCGTCACCGGCCCCGCCGTCGCCGACCTCACCCACCTCGTGGCCGAACTCCTGGAGAACGCAACAGTGTTCTCGCCGCCGCACACCGCGGTGCAGGTCCTCGGCGAACGTGTCGCCAACGGCTTCACCCTGGAGATCCACGACAGGGGTCTCGGCATGGCCGCCGAGGCGCTGCTCGAGGCCAACCTGAGGCTTGCCGAGACACCCGAGTTCGAACTCTCCGACACCGACCGGCTCGGGCTGTTCGTGGTCAGCCGCCTCGCCCAGCGCCAGAACGTGCGCGTGTCGCTCCAGCCGTCCCCCTACGGCGGCACCACCGCGGTCGTCTTCATTCCCGACGTGCTGCTCACCGACGACGTCCCCGACACCAACGGCATCGGCTTCCGCCTGGACCGCGACCACCTCGCCCCCCAGGCGGAGACCGAGAAGAGCCGGGCCAACGCCCTGAGCCAGGTCCCTTCGCACCGGACCGGGACGCCGGCCGCGCCGCTCGACGGCCCGGTCGAGCTGGAGGCGCCGGCCGGCCTGGACCCACTGGAGGGCTTCCCGGGCGCCCTCACCGGCGACGACAGCGAACGCGGCGGACTGTTCCACCCCGGCCGCCCCCTCACCCGGGCCGGCGACGACACCGTGCCCGCCGTGGGCGAGCCTCATCGCAGCGCGCCCGGGGTCCCGGACGCCTTCCAGGACGAACGCCCCGGCGGACCTGTGGCGCTGCCCAGACGGCATGCGCCCAAGCTGGTCAGCTCGCACGGCAAACCCGTCACCGAGCCGCGCGCCCGCCGTGCCGAGTCCGACCAGCGGGAGCAGGCGGACCCGGGCCGCCCCGAGCCGGGGCGACTCGCCCCGCTGCCGTCCCGCCGCCGCACCGACGCCTCCGGGCACCGCGCCACTGGCTCGGCCGAACGGCCCGGGGAACACCCGGCGTACCCGTCCGAACCCGCCTGGCCGACCGCCCTGCCCCAGCGTGACCGCCGCTCCGAGATCACCACCGGCAGCGGCCCCGACGACTCCGTCCCGTCCCTCGGCAGCACGCCCCCGGAGGCCGAATCCGGCACCCGGCCGCTGCCCAGGCGGGTACGGCAGGCCAACCTGGCCCCGCAACTGCGACAGGACCCCGCACGACCCGCCCCGCGCGAACCGGAACCCGTCGAGCGCGACGCCGACGAGGTCCGCAGCCGCATGGCCTCGCTCCAGCGCGGCTGGCAGCGCGGGCGGGCGGAGAACGCCACGGGCGACGGGGCCCGGCAGGGCACAGCACAAGGAACGACTAAGGGGGACGGTCGATGACCGATCCGATGGCGACCGGCCGCACGGCGACGAACAAGGGCGAGCTGAACTGGCTCCTGGACGACCTCGTGGACCGGGTGGCCAGCATCCGCAAGGCCGTCGTGCTCTCCGGCGACGGCCTGCCCACCGGGGTCTCCAAGGACCTCACCAGAGAGGACAGCGAGCACCTGGCGGCCGTGGCCTCCGGCTTCCACAGCCTCGCCAAGGGCGTGGGCCGTCACTTCGAGGCGGGCAGTGTCCGGCAGACCGTCGTCGAACTCGACGACGCGTTCCTGTTCGTCACCGCCGCTGGCGACGGCAGCTGCCTCGCCGTCCTCTCCGACGCCGACTCCGACGTCGGCCAGGTCGCTTACGAGATGACCCTGCTGGTCAAGCGGGTCGGCGTACATCTGGGGTCCGCTCCGCGCACCGATCTGCCCGCAGGCGGGTAGTGGGATGACATGAGCGCAGACGGTCAGGGAACAGGTCGCTGGTTCGACGACGAGGCCGGACCGGTCGTCCGTCCGTACGCCATGACGCGCGGGCGCACCACGAGTCCGGCCCAGCACCGCCTCGACCTGATCGCGGTGGTCGTCACGGAACCCCACGCGGACGACCCCGAGGCCGACCGGACGCTGTCCCCGGAGCACGTCGACATCGTGGAGCTCTGCCGCGACGTACCGCAGTCGGTCGCCGAGCTGGCTTCGGAACTCGACCTGCCCATCGGAGTCGTCCGGGTCCTCATCGGCGACCTCGTCGCCGGGGAACTCGTCCACGTCAACCGGCCGGTGCCCCCGGCCGAGCTGGTGGACGAGAGTATTCTGCGCGACGTGATCAACGGCCTCCGGGCGCTGTGACCGGCGTGGAAGCGGAGTGGTGACGTGACAGGCTGGCAGTTCTGGGTCGACCGCGGCGGGACGTTCACCGACGTCGTCGCCCGGCGCCCGGACGGCCGGCTGCTCACCCACAAGCTGCTCTCCGACAACCCCGCGCGGTACGCCGACGCGGCCGTGGCGGGCGTCCGCGAACTCCTCGCCGACTCCGGCGAGCCTGTGGACGCCGTCCGCATGGGCACCACGGTCGCCACCAACGCGCTCCTGGAACGCAAGGGCGAGCGCACCCTCCTGGTCGTCACCCGCGGTTTCCGTGACGCCCTGCGCATCGCCTACCAGAACCGCCCGCGCATCTTCGCCCGCCGCATCGACCTGCCCGAGCTGCTGTACGAACGCGTCATCGAGGCCGACGAGCGCATCGCGGCCGACGGCACCGTCCTGCGCGCCCCCGACCTGGACGCCCTGGCGGGCCCGCTCCGGCAGGCGTACGACGACGGGATCCGCGCGGTCGCCGTCGTCTGCATGCACAGCCACCTGCACCCCGCCCACGAGCGGGCGATCGGCGAGCTGGCCGCCCGCACCGGCTTCCCGCAGATCTCGCTGTCCAGCGAGGTCAGCCCGCTGATGAAGCTCGTCCCGCGCGGCGACACCGCCGTCGTCGACGCCTACCTGTCGCCTGTCCTGCGCCGCTACGTCCGCCGAGTCGCCGACGAACTCGAAGGCGTGCGACTGATGTTCATGCAGTCCAACGGCGGCCTGGCCGAAGCCGGGCAGTTCCGCGGCAAGGACGCCGTCCTGTCCGGGCCGGCCGGAGGCATCGTCGGCATGGCGCGGATGTCGCAGCTCGCCGGCTTCGACCGCGTCATCGGCTTCGACATGGGCGGCACCTCGACCGACGTGTCCCACTTCGCCGGGGCGTACGAGCGGGTCTTCACCACCCAGATCGCGGGCGTCCGACTGCGCGCCCCCATGCTGGACATCCACACCGTCGCCGCGGGCGGCGGCTCGGTGCTGCACTTCGACGGCTCCCGCTACCGCGTCGGCCCGGACTCGGCCGGCGCCGACCCCGGCCCGGCCTGCTACCGCGGTGGCGGCCCGCTCGCCGTCACCGACGCCAACGTCATGCTCGGCCGTATCCAGCCCGCCCACTTCCCCCACGTCTTCGGCCCGGACGGCGACCAGCCCCTGGACGCCGACCTCGTCCGCGCCCGTTTCACCGACCTCGCGCGGGAGATCCGCGAGCAGACCGGCGACGACCGCACCCCGGAACAGGTCGCCGAGGGTTACCTGAGCATCGCCGTCGCCAACATCGCGGGCGCCGTGAAGCGGATCTCCGTCCAGAAGGGCCACGACGTCACCCGTTACGCCCTCACCACCTTCGGCGGGGCCGGCGGGCAGCACGCGTGCCCGGTCGCCGACTCGCTCGGGATCCGCACCGTCCTGGTGCCGCCGATGGCAGGCGTGCTGTCCGCAGTCGGTATCGGGCTCGCCGACACCACCGCCATGCGCGAACAGTCCGTCGAGGTCCTTCTTGAGCCCGCCGCCATGCCCGGCGTCCGCAAGACCGCCGACGACCTGGAAGCCGCGGCCCGCGCCGAACTCCGTGCCGAGGACGTCCCCGAGGACCGTATCGAGGTGACCCGCCGCGCCCAGCTCCGCTACGACGGCACCGACACCGTCCTGACCGTCGACCTCACCGAACCGGGCGCGATGAAACACGCCTTCGAAGATCGTCATCGCGCCACGTACTCCTTCACCCTCGACCGTCCGGTCGTCGTCGAGGCCCTCTCCGTGGAAGCCACCGGCATCACCCGACCCCCCGATCTGTCCGCCCTCGCCCCTTACGAAGGCCGCCCCGCCGCCCCGGAGACCGTCCGCCTCCACACCGGCGGCGCCTGGCGCGACGTACCCCTCCACCGCCGCGAGGAGCTGCCTCCCGGCGAACTTGTCACCGGCCCGGCGATCATCACCGAGGCCAGTGCCACGACCGTGGTCGACGACGGCTGGCGGGCCACCGCGACCGACGACGGGCATCTGGTCATGGAACGCGTGGCGGTTACGCAGAGTTCCGAACTCGACACGAAAGCCGATCCCGTTCTGCTGGAGGTCTTCAACAACCTCTTCATGTCCATCGCCGAGCAGATGGGCGCCAGGCTGGAGTCGACGGCCCAGTCCGTCAACATCAAGGAACGCCTGGACTTCTCCTGCGCCCTGTTCGACCCGGACGGGAACCTGGTGGCCAACGCCCCCCACATCCCCGTCCACCTGGGCTCGATGGGCACCAGCGTCAAAGAGGTCATCCGCCGTCGCGGCGCCCAGATGCGTCCTGGCGACACCTACGCCGTCAACGACCCATACCACGGCGGGACCCACCTGCCCGACGTCACCGTGATCACCCCGGTCTTCGGAACCGGCGGCACCGCGGTCACAGCGGGTGACGGCGGGGAGATCCTCTTCTACGTCGCGTCCCGGGGCCACCACGCCGAGATCGGCGGTGTCGCCCCCGGCTCGATGCCCGCGAACAGCCGCACCATCGAGGAGGAGGGAGTCCTCTTCGACAACTGGCTGCTCGCCGAGAGCGGCCGGTTCCGGGAGGCCGAGACCCACCGGCTGCTCGCCGAGGCCCGCCATCCCTCCCGCAACGTCCCCACCAACCTCGCCGACCTGCGCGCGCAGATCGCCGCCAACCGCAAGGGCGTCGACGAGGTCGGCCGCATGATCGAGGAGTTCGGTCTCGACGTCGTCCAGGCCTACATGCGCCACGTCCAGGACAACGCCGAGGAAGCCGTCCGCAGGGTCGTCGACGCCTTGGACGACGGCGAGTACGCCTACGAGACCGACTCGGGCGCCGTCATCCGGGTGAGCGTCCGCGTGGACCGCGGCAACCGTCGGGCGACCATCGACTTCACAGGCACCTCCGCGCAGCTCGCCACCAACTTCAATGCCCCGTTCTCCGTCGTCAACGCGGCGGTGCTGTACGTCTTCCGGACCCTGGTCGCCGACGACATCCCGCTCAACGACGGCTGTCTGCGGCCCCTGGACATCGTCGTCCCACCGGGCTCCATGCTCGCTCCCGAACCGCCGGCCGCCGTTGTCGCGGGCAACGTCGAGACCTCCCAGGCCATCACCGGCGCCCTCTACGCGGCACTGGGCGTCCAGGCCGAGGGGTCCGGGACCATGAACAACGTCACCTTCGGCAACGCACGCCACCAGTACTACGAGACCGTCGCCTCCGGATCCGGAGCGGGCGACGGATTTCCCGGCGCGAGCGTCGTACAGACCCACATGACCAACTCCCGGCTCACCGACCCGGAAGTCCTGGAATGGCGGCTGCCCGTGCGCCTCGACGAGTTCGCCGTACGGCGCGGCAGCGGCGGCGCGGGGCGCTGGCGCGGCGGGGACGGCGCGGTCCGCCGGATCCGCTTCCTCGAACCCATGACCGTCTCCACTCTCTCCCAGCACCGTCGTGTCCCGCCGTACGGGATGGCGGGCGGGGCGCCGGGCGCGCTCGGCGCGAACCGCGTGGAGCGGGCGGACGGTACGGTCACCGAACTCGGCGGCAGCGACACGGCCGACGTCGGCACCGACGACGTACTCGTCATCGAAACCCCGGGTGGCGGCGGGTACGGACATCCGCCACCCGGCGGCACATCAGGAACCACCCTCACCGAGCACGACCCCATCAAGGAATGACCCTCATCAAGCAGGAGAAGAGATCGATGATCTTCGGGCGATCTGAGCGCGGCAAGCCCCCGGTCGAGCCCGTCACGCTCAAGATCCTCGTGGCCGGCGGCTTCGGCGTGGGCAAGACGACGCTGGTCGGCGCGGTCAGCGAGATCAGGCCGTTGCGCACCGAGGAACTGCTCACCGAGGCGGGGCGGCCGGTCGACGACACCTCCGGTGTCGAGGGCAAGCACACCACCACCGTCGCCATGGACTTCGGCCGCATCACCCTGCGCGAGGACCTGGTGCTGTACCTGTTCGGCACGCCCGGGCAGGAACGGTTCTGGTTCATGTGGGACGAGCTGTCCGAGGGCGCGCTGGGTGCCGTCGTGCTCGCCGACACCCGCCGACTGGAGGACTGCTTCGCCGCCGTCGACTACTTCGAGCGGCGTTCCATCCCCTTCCTCGTGGGCGTCAACTGCTTCGAGGGCTCGGACCGTTACCCGGCGGAGGACATCCGCCGCGCCCTCGACCTCGACCCGGACGTACCGGTTGTGCTCTGCGACGCCCGGGACCGCGGGTCGGTCAAGGAGGTGCTCATCGGTGTCGTCCAGCACGCGATGGCCGCGGCAGCGGCGCACCGGCAGGCCGCCACCACCTGAGCGGCGGCACGGCCCGTACCCCCGCCGACCGGGGTACGGGCCGTGGTCCCAGGGGGTTACTCGGCGTCCTCGTCGAGCCAGCCGAAGCTCTTCTCCACCGCCTTGCGCCAGTTGGCGAACTCCCGCTCGCGCACCGACGCCTGCATGGCGGGGGTCCATTCGGCGTCCTTCTGCCAGTGCGACCTGAGTTCGTCCAGATCGTTCCAGAAGCCGGTCGCCAGGCCGGCCGCGTAGGCGGCGCCCAGGCAGGTCGTCTCGGACACCCGGGGCCGGATCACCGGCACCCCGAGCACGTCGGCCTGGTGCTGCATCAGCAGGTTGTTCCTGGTCATGCCGCCGTCCACCTTCAGGGTCGTGATCCGCACCCCGGAGTCCTGGTACATGGCGTCCACGACCTCCCGCGTCTGCCAGCTCGTCGCCTCCAGCACCGCACGCGCGAGATGTGCCCTGGTGACGTAGCGGGTCAGCCCGGTGATCACCCCGCGCGCGTCCGAACGCCAGTAGGGGGCGAACAGGCCGGAGAAGGCCGGCACGATGTAGGCGCCGCCGTTGTCGTCGACGCTCGCGGCCAGCGGCTCGATCTCGTCGGCGGTGCGGATGATGCCGAGCTGGTCGCGGAACCACTGGACGAGCGCGCCCGTCACGGCTGTCGAACCCTCCAGGCAGTACACCGGTGCCTCGTCACCGATCCTGTAGCCCACGGTCGTCAGCAGTCCGTTCTTGGACGCCACCGGCCGGTTGCCGGTGTTGAGCAGCAGGAAGCTGCCCGTCCCGTAGGTGTTCTTCGCCGTGCCGGCCTCGTAGCAGGCCTGCCCGAAGACCGCTGCCTGCTGGTCGCCCAGGGCGGAGGCCACCGGCACCCCGGCGAGCCGGCCGACGGCGGTGCCGTACACCTCCGCGGAGGACCTGATCTCGGGCAGGACCGCCGCGGGGACGTTCATCGCCGCGAGGACGGCGGGGTCCCACCGGAGGGTCTCCAGGTTCATCAGCATGGTGCGCCCGGCGTTGGTGACGTCGGTGACGTGCCGGCCGCCGTCGGTGCCGCCGGTGAGGTTCCAGATCAGCCACGAGTCGATGGTCCCGAAGGCGATCTCGCCGCGCTCGGCGCGGTCCCTGAGCCCGGGTACGTTGTCGAGCAGCCAGGCCGCCTTGGGCCCGGAGAAGTAGCTCGCCAGCGGCAGCCCGGTCTGCTCGCGGAACCGGTCCGGACCGTCGCTGCCGCCGAGTTCGTTGCACAGGGCGGTGGTACGGGTGTCCTGCCAGACGATCGCGTTGTGCACGGGCTTGCCGGTGGCCCTGTCCCACAGGACCGTCGTCTCACGCTGGTTGGTGATGCCGAGCGCGCTCAACTGGTCGGCTCGCAGCCCCGCGGTGGCGAGCGCCCCGGCCACCACGGCCTGCACCTTGGACCAGATCTCGGTGGCGTCGTGCTCCACCCAGCCGGGCTTGGGGAAGATCTGGCGGTGCTCGCGCTGGTCGACGGCGACGATCGCGCCGCCGTGGTCGAAGATGATGCAGCGGCTCGACGTGGTGCCCTGGTCGATGGCGGCGACGTACTTCTCGGCGGTGTCCGGCATGGCTACCCCTTGGTCGCTGGGTCCGAAGGCTGCGGTGGTCGCTGGGTCCTGGGGGTGCGGGTGAAGGCGGGGAGATCAGAAGGCCACGTTGCAGAGGAGACCCGCGAGTGCCCCGCCGATCAGAGGATCGGCAGGACCAGCGCCATGGTCGCGATGATCTCGGTGATGAGGTCGGCGACCGGCTTCCGGATCTCCGGGATGGTGGAGACGGCACCGGTGTCGACGGCGCTGCCGATGGTGACGGCCGGATTGAGCTGCCCTCCTGACAGCGGGGCGGCGGTGCGGGCGCCGGCCAGGACGCCGAATCCCCGGCCGAACGCGATCACCACCCGTCCCGCGGCCCGGGCCTTGGAGTGTCTGAGGGTGACCGCGGCGCAGACACCGGCGCCGAACACGATCAGGATGGCCGCGCCGATGACTTCGCCGACGAATATGTCTCCGTTGCTCATGGCGGCTCCCAGGGCGCTGGCCGGGGGATTGGCCCGGCGCTTAGAGCAGGAACGGTTCTTTGGCGACGTCGGGACAGCGCAGGGCGCAGTGCCTGATTACACCGGGAATGTACGGCGATGTCGACCGACACCGGAAGTTTTCACCGGCGTCCAGGGGGCGTCAAGGTCGCTGACGGCAACGATGACAGGCAACCGCAGGGGAGCAGTTCTCACGGTTCCAGCACCGCGCACCCCGCCTGGGCCGGGTAGGAGCCCGAGCCGCGCCGGATCTCGTACCCGGACAGCCCCGCCCGCCCCAGCACCCAACTAGCCCCGGGCAGCGCCTTGGCGGCCTTCTTCAGCGGTGCCAGACACGCGGCCGCCTGCCGGTGGTCGGCCACGCTGCCCGGAGGACAGACGACGGTGGCCAGGGACAGCGTGACGGAACGGCCACCGGCCGACCAGGGCGCGTCGAGCACCGCCTCCAGCGGGTCAAGGCCCGTCTCGTCGGCCAGCACCAGGAAGTCGTCGCCGCCGATGTGCCCCACGCGCGCGGGCCCGACGGCGGCCTCCTGTACGGCCCGTCCCACCGCGCGGATCAACTCGTCGCCCGCCGCGAACCCGGCCCCGTCGTTCACCAGTTTGAAGTGGTCGATGTCCAGCCAGCTCAGCGCGACGACCCGGCCGTCCGCGATCCACCGATCCGCCTCGACCGTGATCGTGTCCGAACCGGGCAGCCGCGTCAGCGGGTTGAGCCCGGCGGCCTCCTCGACCCGGGTCTCGGCGAGTGCCCGCAGCAGGTCGGCGAGGTGGACGACGCCCACACAGCGCCCCAGCCGGTCGACGACGGCCACGTCGTCGGAGGCACGGTCCCGGCCGCCGACGGCCACCACGTCCAGCACTTCCCACGCGGTCGCGTCGACGCCGACCGTGCGCGGTACGTCGCCGAGTTTGAAGGCCGGGCGGTCGGCGTACAGGGCGTGCCCGTAGCGGCCTGACATCGACAGCAGGAAGCGGGAGCGGTGCACCGACCGCACCGGGGCACCCGCCTGGTCCACCAGGAGGACGCCCGAGACGTCCGGGGACCCGGTCAGCAGCGTCCGGACCTGCGACGCGGACGCGGTGACCGGCAGCAGTGCGGCAGGCCGTACGAACTCCCGTACCGACGGCCCGGAGCGCGGCCGGGCCACGGCGGCGGGCGAGGGTGGCGGAACGTACACCTCGGCCACCGGGATCCGGGCCGGCGGTGCGAACAGTTCGCCCTGGCCCAGCTGCGCCCCGGCCGACAGGGCCGCCGCATACTGCAGTTCCGTCTCGACACCCTCGACGGCCAGGAGGGCGCCCAGTTCCTCGCACAGGGTGCGCATCGCCCGGACCGCGGCAGGCCGGCCGAGCAGCGAGGCGTCCAGTTTGACCAGGTCGGGGGAGAGGTCGGTGAGCAGTCGCAGGGGCACGTCTCCGTCGCCGATGCCGTCCGCGCTGATCCTGAAGCCCTGGCCGCGCAGGGTCGCCACGGCTTCCAGCAGGGACCGCTGCGGCACATGCGTGTACGGCGGGACGATGTCCAGGGTGACCTCCCAGGGCATCCGGCCGGCTTCGCGGACGGCCTCGGGCAGCGGGCCGATGCCGCCCAGGTCGGCGAGCGTGGCGGCGAAGACGTTGATGTGCAGCGGCAGAAGGGTCTCCCTGCGGGCCGCCGCCCGGAAGGCCAGCACGGCCAGCCTGCCGTCGAGTTCGGGGTCGCGGTGGGCTTCGGCGAGGACGTCACCCGTCTCGGGGCGGGCGAGGATCTCCAGTGCGGCGACCCCGCCTGTCGTCAGGTTGACCACCGGCTGGAAGGCGAAACGGAGAGCATCCGTCCAGGAGAGCACGGGAGCATGATGGCCCCCTGGGCGTGCGCCCAGGGGCAGTTCATGAGACGTTCACGCATCATTCCGGGGTGGTCACGCAGTGTGCGAATCCTCCCGTCACACCGGTCCCGTCAGGCCACCGCTATCACGGACGAACCGTGCCCGAACAGCCCCTGGTTGGCCGTGATGCCCACGCGCGCGTGCGCGACCTGCCGGTCTCCCGCCGCGCCCCGCAACTGCCAGGTGAGCTCGCAGAGCTGGGCGATCGCCTGGGCCGGCACCGCCTCTCCGAAGGAGGCGAGGCCGCCGCTGGCGTTGACGGGTATCCGGCCGCCGAGCGCCGTCGAGCCCTCCCGCAGCAGCTTCGCCGCCTCACCCTCGGCGCACAGCCCCAGATCCTCGTACCACTGCAACTCCAGCGCGGTGGACAGGTCGTACACCTCCGCCAGGGACAGCTCCTCGGGGCCGATGCCCGCCTCCTCGTAGGCGGCGCTCGCGATCGACGCCCGGAAGGTCCGCTCCGGGGGCTCGACCGTGGCGGCCGAGTCCGTGGCGATGTCCGGCAGGTCCAGCACCGTGCTCGGATAGCGGGGCGTGACCGTGGAAACGGCCCGGATCCGCACCGGCCGCCGCGAACCGTGCCGACGGGCGAACTCCAGGCTGGACAGTACCAGCGCGGCCCCGCCGTCGGAGGTCGCGCAGATGTCCAGCAGCCGCAGCGGATCCGCGACCACCTGGGAGGCGGCGACCTCCTCGGGGGTGACCCGCTTGCGGTAGCGGGCGTACGGATTCGCCGCCCCTGCGGCCGCGTTCTTCACCTTGACCAGCGCGAAGTCCTCCGGGGTGTCCCCGAAGACCGCCATCCGCCTGCGCGCGTACAGCCCGAAGTAGGCCGGATTCGTCGCCCCGAGCAGCCTGAAGCGCAGCCAGTCGGGATCGTCGGGACGCTCTCCTCCGGCGGGCCGGAAGAAACCCTTGGGCGCCGCGTCCGCGCCCACCACGAGTACCACGTCGGCGAGCCCTGCCAGGATCTGCGCCCTCGCCGCGGCGACGGCCTGGGCACCGGAGGCGCACGCCGCGTACACGCTTGTCACCCGGGCCCCCTGCCAGCCCAGCGCCTTGGCGTAGGTCGCGCCCGCGACATAGCCCGGATAGCCGCCACGTACCGTGTCCGCGCCCACGATCGAGCCGATGTCCCGCCACCGGAGCCCCGCGTCCTCCAGGGCGGCGCGGGCAGCCGCCGTCCCGTACTCGACGAATCCGCGTCCCCACTTGCCCCAAGGATGCATGCCCACGCCGAGCACCGCCACGTCCGCCGTCATCGCGCCACCCCCGTCGGCCGCCAGTGCCAGGTGGTCCAGGTCGTCTCCGCGTCCTCGGCCAGCACTCCGGGGACGACCTCGGCCTCCATGCCCACCGCCAGATCGGCGACGGTGATACCGGGAACCGCCTGTCCCAGCACCACGATCCGCTCGGACTCCAGCTCCACAGCGATCAACGCGTACGGCTCCCAGGGAAGTTCCGGATCGCTCACATAGGGTGACGGAGGCCGGTATCTGCTGTCGGTGAACGACCAGATCCGCCCCCGCGGGGCGAGCGGCACCTCGGTCAGATCGCCGCCGTCGCACGCCGGGTTGCGGCAGTGGACGTCCTCGCGCGGGAAGAAGACCGTGGCGCAGGCGGCACAGCGGGTGCCCAGGAGCCGGAAGGCGTTCCCCTCGCCCGTGAACCAGCCGTCGACCGCCGGCATGCGTGTACGCGACAAAGCTCCTCCAGGGCAGCAGATCTGACGGAACGTCAGAAGTGTGCCACGGGCCGCCCGAATTGGGCAGGCCGCGCAGTCGAACGCCGATGGCCGGTCCGCCTCCTGATCACTGGGCGTCACTTCACTTCCGGAAGAAGGTGCTCCGCTGACCGTGAGACGACACCCTCGTGATCGGATAAAGTCCGCGCGTGTCCGAAAATCAGCACCCTCTTGCCAACTCCGCTCCGGACTCGCACTGTTCGAGCTGTGGAGCGGCCTACGGAGAGGGCATCTCCGGCTGGCCCCGTACCTGCGCGGCCTGCAACCACACCGCGTACCGCAATCCGCTACCGGTGGCGATCGCCCTCCAGCCCGTGTACGACACGAAGGGCACCGCCCTGGTCGTCATCACCCGCACCGTCGCCCCCGCGCGCGGAGGCGTCGCGCTGCCCGGCGGTTACGTCGACGACCGCGAGGACTGGCGGCACGCCGTGGTCCGTGAGCTCAAGGAAGAGACGGGCATCGACGCGGCCGCCCGCGACGTGCGCCTCGTCGACGCCATGAGCTCGCCCGACGGGCACCTGCTGCTCTTCGGCCTCCTCCCGGAACGCCCGGCCGAAGGCCTGCCGCCGTCGGGCGCGACGGACGAGACGGAGGGCTGGCACCTGCTGCGCCGACCCGAGGAACTCGCCTTCCCCCTGCACAGCGTCGCCGTACGCGCGTGGTTCGAGGGCCGTTACTGAGCCCTCCGGCTCAGCCCAGCCCCCTCACGCGCACGGGCCGGGACGGCTCGCCGACGCCGTTCTCGCCCTCGCGCCGGACCACCACCTGCCGGCCCTCCCAACGGGCGACGTACCGTTCCACCTCCGGCTCGTCCCAGCCGTCGCCCGCGTCCGGCACGACCAGCCCGCCGCCCGTCCGCCCCCGGACGGGCGCCCACACCTCCAGCCGCGTACCGCCGTCCTCGCCCCGCACGGGAAGCACGGCACCCGCGCGCGCGAGCACCGGGATCCGGGACAGCGGCGCGTCCACGAGGACCTGCCCGGGCCCCTCGTACGCCTGCTCCGACAGCGTGTCGTACCAGCGCCCCCGGGGCAGCCGCACCGCACGCCGGTCGGTGCCCGGATCCAGCACCGGCGCCACCAGCAGAGCGTCGCCCAGCAGGAACGCGTCCTCCCGGTCACGCAGCGCCCGGTCCTCCGGCTCACCCCACCACAACGGCCGCACATAGGGCGCGCCGGTGCGTCTCGCCAGATGCGCCAGCGTCATGAAGTACGGCAGCAGGCGCCGGCGTTCGAGGAGCGCCGCGCGCGCATGCTCCAGCACCTCGGGCCCGAACTCCCACGGCTCCCTGCGCCCCGCCCGCATGCCGGCCTGCGTGCGGAACAACGGCAGGTACGCGCCCAGCTGGAACCAGCGCAGGAACAGCTCGGGCGACGGGCTCCCGTCGAACCCGCCGACGTCCGGGCCCGAGTACGGCACCCCGCACAGCCCGAGCCCCAGAACCAACGACAGGGACGCACGCAACCCGGGCCAGCCGGTGGCGACGTCACCGGACCAGGTGCCGCCGTAGCGCTGCATTCCCGCCCAGCCGGAGCGCGAGAACAGGAAGGGGCGCTCACCCGGCGCCGCTTCCCGAAGCCCCAGGTAGGCCGCCTGGGCCATGCAGAGCGCATAGACGTTGTGCGCCTCACGGTGGTCGCCGCCCCGGCCCTCCAGAGCGTGTCGCGACGAACGCGGCAGCGTCGACTCGCCGAAAGCGTTGAAGGACGTCGGCTCGTTCATGTCGTGCCAGAACCCGGCGAAGCCCAGCGCCAGCCGCTCCTCGTACAGCGCACCCCACCACTTGCGCACGCGCGCGTGCGTGAAGTCGGGAAAGACCGACTCCCCGGGCCACCCCACCCCCTCGACCGGCCGCCCCGACGCATCCCGTACGAAGGCGTCCACCGCCGCCCCGCTGTCATGAACCGCGTAGCCCCGCTCCGCCCTCACCGCCGGGCCCACGGTGGACACCAGCCGGATCCCGTCCCGCCGCAGCTCCTCCGCCAGCGTCGGCAGCTTCGGGAAGCGCTCGCGGTCGACGGTGAACACCTGCTGCGCGTCATAGTGGTCGATGTCCAGATGGACGGCGTCCAGGGGCAGATCCCGCTCCTGGTAACCGGCGACGGTCCGCCGCACCTCCTCCTCGCTGCCGAAGCCCCAGCGGGCGTGGTGATGGCCCAGCGCCCACGCCGGCGGAAGGGCCGGCGGCCCCGTGAGCGAGGCCCAGGTGTGCAGCACGCGCGCGGGGGTGCCCACCATCACCCAGCAGCGCAGCGGGCCACCGTCCATCCGCAGCTCGCTCCGTCCGGTCCGGTCATGACCCGAACCAGCTCCCTCCTCACCCTCCCGGAGGGTCACCGTCCCGTCCCACGAGGTGTCGTGGAACACCAGGTGCGCGGCGGCGTCCGCCACCACGAACTGCACCGGCATGGTGATGTACAGCGGATCGTCACCGGGCCCGAAGGCGTGCCCGGGGTCGGTGTTCCACAGCCGATAGGACCCGTCCCGCAGCCGGGGCCCCGAGGCCCGCCCGCCGAGACCGAAGAACCGCGCGTCCGCCGCCACCTCCGAGCGCTGCACCCAGCGCGCCGCACCCCCGTCCACCGGCTCCCACCACCGAGGCGGCAGGTCCCGCCGCAGCATCACCCCACCCGGCGTGCACACCTCCACCGCGCCGTGCCGCGAGACACTGACCGTCACCCGTTCGGCCACGACCCGCCAGCCGCCGTCGGTGTCCGGTTCGAGCACCGCCCGCGGGTCGGCCTCAGGACCGCGACCAGCGAGCCCGTACGACGGTGCGGGACCGGCCCCGTCCCAGCCCCAGAAGACCGCGCCGTTCACGGCGACCATGATCCGCAGCTCGGACCGGCTGAAGCGGATCACCCCGCCCCCGGGGCCCGGCTCCGCGCCCTGCACGGGCCCGGGCACCCGGGCCCGTTCCGCCCCCCGCGCGGGCAGCCCGGCCGCATCGATGCGCCTCCTGCGCCACGCGGCCCGTACGGTACGCAACCCCAGAGCCGCCTTCCTCGAACCGACCACTCTCACCGAACGCACCAGGTCACGACCGTCCATGCTGCTCACCCTGCCACTCCACGCACCACACATGCGCGCCGTTCAACTGCCGTTCACCCGCGCCGGGACCAGATCTTCACGACACGGTCCACGGGGAGCGCACCCTGGTGCAGAAGTCGATCACATGGCATCGTCCCTGTCAGCCGCGTCACGCGCCCACCCCCGCCCGTGCGCGTCCCACGCACACCAGCGCAGAAGCCCGGGAGCCGCCCCATGTCGACCGCGAACCCCCAGCCGCTCTGGCAGCCCGATCCGCAACGGATCGCGCAGGCCCGCATCACCGCGTTCCAGTCCTGGGCGGCGGCACACCACGGAGCACCCGCCGACGGGGGCTATCCGGCCCTGCACCGCTGGTCCGTCGACCACCTGGACACCTTCTGGAAAGCCGTCGCGGAGTTCTTCGACGTACGGTTCTCGACGCCCTACGCGCGCGTGCTCGGCGACCGCTCCATGCCGGGCGCCGAATGGTTCCCCGGCGCCACCCTGAACTACGCCGAGCACGCCCTGCGGGCCGCCGGCGCGCGCGCCGACGAACCCGCGCTCCTGCACGTCGACGAGACCCACGAACCCCACCCGGTCACCTGGGCGGAGCTGCGCCGCCAGGTGGGCTCCCTGGCCGCCGCGCTCCGCGCCCTCGGCGTCCGCCCCGGCGACCGCGTCAGCGGCTACCTCCCGAACATCCCGCAGGCCGTGGTCGCGCTCCTCGCCACCGCCGCCGTCGGCGCCGTCTGGACCTCCTGCGCCCCCGACTTCGGCGCCCGCAGCGTTCTGGACCGCTTCCAGCAGGTCGAACCGGTCGTCCTGTTCACCGTCGACGGCTACCGCTACGGAGGCAAGGAACACGACCGCCGCGCGACCGTGGCCGAACTCCGCAGCGAACTGCCGACCCTGCGCGCCGTCGTGCACATCCCGCTGCTCGGCACCCCGGCCCCCGAGGGCGCCCTGGACTGGGCCGCCCTGACCGCCACCGACACCGAGCCCGAGTTCGAGCAGGTCCCGTTCGGCCACCCCCTGTGGGTCCTCTACTCCTCCGGCACCACCGGCCTGCCCAAGGCCATCGTCCAGTCCCAGGGCGGCATCCTCGTCGAACACCTCAAACAGCTCGGCCTGCACTGCGACCTGGGCCCAGAGGACCGTTTCTTCTGGTACACCTCGACCGGCTGGATGATGTGGAACTTCCTCGTCTCCGGCCTCCTCACGGGCACCACGATCGTCCTGTACGACGGCAGCCCCGGACACCCCGACATCAGCGCCCAGTGGCGCGTCGCCGAACGCACCGGAGCCACCCTCTACGGCACTTCCGCCGCCTACGTGATGGCCTGCCGCAAGGCAGGCGTCCATCCGTCCCGGGATTTCGACCTCTCCCGGGTGCAGTGTGTCGCCACCACCGGCTCCCCCCTGCCCCCCGACGGCTTCCGCTGGCTGCACGACGAGGTCCGCGACGACCTGTGGATCGCCTCCGTCAGCGGCGGCACCGACGTGTGCTCCTGCTTCGCCGGGGCCGTCCCCACCCTCCCGGTCCACACCGGCGAACTCCAGGCACCAGGCCTGGGCACCGACCTCCAGGCCTGGGACCCCCACGGCAACCCCGTCACCGACGAGGTCGGCGAACTGGTCGTCACCAACCCGATGCCCTCCATGCCGACCCGGTTCTGGAACGACCCCGACGGCAGCCGCTACCACGAGAGCTACTTCGACACCTACCCCGGCGTCTGGCGGCACGGGGACTGGATCACCGTCACGTCACGCGGCTCGGTCGTCATCCACGGCCGCTCCGACTCCACGCTCAACCGGCAGGGCGTACGGATGGGCTCGGCCGACATCTACGAGGTCGTCGAGCGCCTGCCCGAGATCAGGGAATCCCTCGTCATCGGCATCGAGCAGCCCGACGGCGGCTACTGGATGCCCCTCTTCGTCCACCTGGCGCCCGGGGCGGTCCTCGACGAAGCCCTGCTGAACCGCATCAAGCAGGCCATCCGCGAGCAGCTCTCGCCCCGGCACGTCCCCGACGAGATCATCGAGGTGCCCGGCGTCCCGCACACCCTCACCGGCAAGCGCATCGAGGTCCCGGTCAAGCGCCTTCTCCAGGGCACGCCCCTGGAGAAGGCCGTCAACCCGGGCTCCATCGACAACCTCGATCTGCTGGGCTTCTACGAGGACCTCGCCCGTAAACGCACCTGAGCTCCTCAGCGAGCGCCATCAGCCGCCGTAGGTGGCCTCGGACTCGCCCAGTACCGAGGCGAAGTCCGAGGCCAGCCGCGCGGCGTCGACCGGCTCGAGCCCCGCGGTCGATATCCGGACCCCCGGGCCGGCCGAAAGCCTGAAACGCGCGCCCGCCGCGACCCACCAGCCGTACGAGCGCAAACCGTTCACCACGGCGGACTCGTCCCGCACGCCCACCCACAGGTTCATCCCACTCGCCCCGTGCGAAGCGATACCACGCTCGGCCAGCTCCTTTGCGAGCGCCTGTCGGCGTACTGAGTACGCCGCACGCGCGCGTGCCACCAACGCGCGCGTGTCCGGGTCGGTCATCAGCCCGAGCACCGTCTCCTGCAGCAGATGACTGACCCAGCCCGACGTCAGGAGCAGCAGACCGTCGTGACGCGCGAGCGTCGTCGCGTCACAGGCGGCTGCCGCCCACCGCAGGTCGGTGCCGAGGAACTTGCTCACCGTCCGCACGTGCACCCAGCGCGCCAGGCCCGCGCCGACCGGCGAGTGCAGCGGGGCGTCGGTCACCGAGGACGCGTGATCGTTCTCGATCACCAGGACGTCGGGCTCGGCCCGCAGCACCTCGGCCAGGGCGTCCCGGCGCGCGGCCGAGAAGCAGCCGCCGTACGGATTCTGCGCCCGGGGGCTGTACACCACGGCCCGCACACCCGCGCGCAGGGCCGCGGCCAGACTGTCCGGACGCATTCCCTCGTCGTCCACGGCAACCGGCACGGTCCGCAGCCCCAGCGCGGGGACGAGGTCGAGCAGGTGGTGATATCCGGGGTCCTCCATGGCCACGGCGTCGCCGGGCCGCAGCTCCACGGTCAGAACGCGGGCGATCAGGTCCAGCGCACCGTGCGCGAACGTCACGTGCTCCACCGGGAGGCCGTCGGGCCGCAGCCAGTCACGTACGGCTTCCTCCAGCCGTGCGAGCCGCGGCGCGGAACGGTGTGACCGGGCGCCGGGGGACAGCCGCGAGGGCGGCACCAGACCCGGCAGCAGGGCCGCATCGGGATGCCCGCCGGCCAGGTCGCGGAGCCCTGGGGGCACTCTGGGCGGCCGCCGTGACGCCACCGCCGGAGCGGGCGCCACCACGGTGCCGCCACGCCCGCGCGTGACGACGATCCCGCGCCGCCTCAGTTCCTTGTACGCCGTGGCGACCGTGCCCGGGCTCACCCCCAGCTCCTCCGCGAGCCGCCGCACCGGCGGCAGCGCCGCCTCCGGGGCCAGCTTGCCCTCCGCCACGCCCCGTTCGACGGACGCGGCAATCCCCTTGGCCGTGGACCCAGTGATCTCATATTGTATTACCACGTTGGCAAGTATGTATCAGTACATAATTTCCGGCAAGGGGGAGCATTGCAGACGACGCCCGGCACGAGGACACGACCCAAACGCATACCCGGAGGCCGCGACGGGCGCAGAATGCTCGTCATCGCCCTGGTCGACCGCATCGGCAGCGGACTGTGGGCGTCGGTGTCGGTGCTCTACTTCACCTACGTCTCCGGTCTCTCCCTCCCCGAAGTCGGCACCCTCGCCGCCGTGTCGGGCGCCATCGGCATCGCGGGAGCACCCCTGGGCGGCCGCCTCGCCGACCGGCTGCCCCTCACCCGCGTCCTCACCGCCTTCCAACTCCTGCGCGCACTCGCCTCCTTCGCCCTGCTCACCACCGACGACTACACCCTGCTGCTCGCCATCTCGGCCGTCGGCGCCCTCGGTGACCGCGCCGCCAACGTCCTCACCAAGCTGTATGCCACCCGCGTCGCGGGCCCCGAACGAGTCCGCTACCAGGCCCTCAGCCGTACCCTCGCCAACGCAGGCTGGGCCCTGGGCGGCCTGACGGCCGCGGCAGCGCTCGCCCTGGGCACCACCACGGCCTACCGATGGCTCCTGGTCGGCGATGCCGTCTCCTTCCTCGCCACAGCACTCCTCACCCTGCGCTGCGGCGAACCCCCCTCGGTCTCCCGCGTCGTGGCCGGCTCCAGGACCAGGCCCCGCACCCCGAACCCGGCCGGCCCGTGGCGCGACCGGACCTACCTCGCGTACGTCGCCACCGACACCGTCCTCTTCCTCGACGACGCCGTCTTCAAAATCGGCCTGCCCCTCTCGATCGCCCACAGCGACCACGTCCCGCACGGCCTCGCGCCCCTGCTGCTCGTCCTCAACAACGTGCTGGTGGTGGCCCTGCAAGTGCCGCTCGCCCGCTTCGGCGCCAGCAGCGAGGCCGCCCGCCGGCTCCTCGTCCCGCTCTCCGCCGCCTTCGCCCTCGGCGGCACCGCCATGGCCCTCTCCGCCACCGGCTCAACCCCCACCGCGGTCCTCCTGCTCACCGCCGCGGCCACCGCCTTCACCCTCGCCGAGATGCTCCACGCCACCATCTCCTGGGAACTCTCCGTCGCCCTGGCACCCGCCACCGCCCAGGGCGCCTACCTCGGCGTCCACGGACTCGCCCAGTCCGCCCAGCGCAGCATCGGCCCACTCGCCGTCACCGCCGCCGTCGCCGTCGGCCCGCTCGGCTGGTCAGCGTTCGGTGCCCTCATCGCCCTGACCTGCGGAATTCAGCACCGAGTCGTCCGGGACCGGCTTCCACACCCCCGATTGTCAGCGGCGCCGGTTACTGTGAGTGAGCATTGATCGACCGCACACAGGGGGAAAACCATGGCGCGCACCGACCACCGGGGCATGCGACGCGTCCTGCGCCGCGAAATCGCCGGCACCATCGGCCTGCTGACCGACGAACACGACTTCCGCGCCATGCGGCGCTACCGCACCTTCACCTTCGACGACCACCCCACCTACCTCCACCAGATCGAAGCCCTCCTCAGGATCCGCGCGTCCGAAGGCACCCACACCACACTCGCCCTGTTCGACCCCGAGGAGTACGCCGAGTTCTGCACAGACACCGGACTCGACCCGGACCACCCCGCGAGCCGCACCCGCTTCACCGCCGAACTCGCCGCCACCGGCGCCACCATCCCCTACGACGGCCGACCCCTCACCGATCTCGTCCCCGCCCTCGTCGACGAGGCCGTACGCCAGGCCACCTGGGAGTACGCCAGCACTCTCCTCGCCCGGCTCGGCCCCTGCCCCACCTGCGGCGAGGACGTCGGACGGGCCGCCTTCACCCGCGCCTCCCACCTCCTCACCCGCATCCTCGACACCGCCCCGCCCGGCGACCGGCACCTCGTCTGCAGCGTCTCCGGACCACCCGAAACCCTCGTCACCGTCCTCCACGCAGACCGGAACGCCGAAGGCACCACCGACCTCGACGAGGCCGAGACCCTCGAATTCACCAGCGTCCTCGCCCTCGGCCTCGCCACCCGCAGCCCCGGCGGCCTCGTCATGCGCACCAGCGCCCCGGGCAACCCCGACCGCGTCTACGGCTGGCGACTGCGCGGAGACACCCTCGCCCCGCTGACGGCCGGAGAAGTCTTCGACGCCTACTGCACAGACATCGAAACCGGTGACCTCATCTCCCCGGAGTCCGACGTCGACTACTGCGCACCGCCCGACCTCGGCGGTCAGGACACACCACCGGGCCACCACCACTGAAACGCACCAGGGGCGCCCCACCCACAGGTGGAGCGCCCCTGGAAAGACAGCCGACCACGGCCGCGCCCGGCTACTCGCCCGACAGCACCGCCTGAGCCGCCGCGCGCGCCTCGTCCGCGCTGTCGGCAGCACGCGCCGCCGCCCCGGCCCGCTCGCACTGCGCCACCGTGTACTTGGCGAGCATCGCCCGGACATAAGGAATCGACGCCGCACCCATGGACAGGGAGGTGACACCCAGACCAGCCAGCACACAGGCCAGCAGCGGATCGGACGCGGCCTCACCACACACACCGCAGCTCTTGCCCTCGGCCCTCGCCGCCTCCGCGGAGAGCGCGACGAGGTCGAGCAGCGCGGGCTGCCACGGGTCCTGCAGCCGGGACACCGCACCCACCTGACGATCCGCGGCGAACGTGTACTGCGCCAGGTCGTTGGTGCCCAGCGACAGGAACTCGACCTCCTGGAGGATCGAGCGCGCCCGCAGCGCTGCCGACGGGATCTCCACCATGGCACCGAACTTGGCCCGCAGCCCCGCCTCCCGGCAGGCATCCGCGAACGCCTTGGCATCCGCGCGGTCGGCCACCATGGGCGCCATCACCTCAAGGTAGACAGGCAGCCCCTCCGCCGCCTTCGCCAGCGCGGTCAGCTGGGTGCGCAGCACCTCGGGGTGGTCGAGCAGCGTCCGCAGCCCGCGCACGCCCAATGCCGGGTTCGGCTCGTCCGCCGGGGTGAGGAAGTCCAGCGGTTTGTCGGCACCCGCGTCCAGCACCCGCACGACCACCCGGCCCTCGGGGAACGCCTCGAGCACCTGACGGTAGGCCTCGACCTGCTTCTCCTCGGAGGGAGCGTTCTTGCTGTCGTCCAGGAACAGGAACTCGGTACGGAACAAGCCCACGCCTTCGGCACCGGCCGCCACAGCCGCCGGCACATCCGCAGGTCCGCCCACGTTGGCCAGCAGCGGCACCTTGTGCCCGTCCGCGGTGACACCCGGTCCGGTCGAGGCGGCCAGCGCCGCCTTTCGCTCAGCGGCCGCCCCCTGCAGCTCCGCCTGCTTCTGCGCGCTCGGATTCACGAAGATGTCGCCGGTACTGCCGTCCACGGCGATCACCGTGCCCTCGGCGAGTTCACCCGCGCCGGGCAGTGCCACGACCGCCGGTACACCGAGCGCACGGGCCAGGATCGCGCTGTGACTCGTCGGGCCACCCTCCTCGGTGACGAAACCGAGCACCAGCGTCGGATCGAGAAGCGCCGTGTCCGCCGGCGCCAGGTCCCGCGCCACCAGCACATACGGCTCGTCGCTGTCCGGGACGCCCGGCATCGGCACCCCCAGCAGCCGGGCGACGATACGATTCCGCACGTCGTCCAGGTCGGCCACCCGGCCGGCGAGGTACTCGCCGGCGCCGGCCAGCAGCTCGCGGTACGCGGCGAACGCGTCGTACACGGCACGCTCAGCGGTGCTGCCGACGGCGATCCGGCGCTCCACGTCGGCCATCAGCTCCGGGTCCTGGGCCATCATGGCCTGCGCCTCGAGCACCGCCTGGGCCTCGCCGCCGGCCAGGTTGCCGCGCGCCATGAGGTCGGCGGCCACCGCCTCCACCGCCTGACGAGCCCGGCCCTGCTCCCGCCCGGCCTCTTCCGCCGGGATCTGCTTGGCAGGCGGCTCCAGCACCGCCGTTCCCATGTGCCGAACCTCGCCGATCGCCACACCGTGGCTCACGCCGACGCCTCGCAGCGTTGTTTCCATCTCACCCGTCTCCGATAGTGCGGCGGGTCCCGCCGCCGCGATGGTTGTCGTGGTCGTCGCCCCCTCTGTCATATACGGAGGGAAGGCGAACGGGGTCGTCAGCTCCGGACGACTCAGTTCCAGGCGAAGAGACCGTCCCCGGCCTTCACGTCGCCGTCCTCACGGAGCTCGGAGAGGGAGTCCGCCGTGGCCTCGAGCGCCACGACGGGGCACACCGGGGACTTGCCGGCGGCCTCCACCTCGGCCGGGTTCCAGCGGATGACGCCCTGACCGCGGGTCACGGTGTCGCCCTTGTTGACGAGCAGTTCGAAGCCCTGGCCGTTGAGCTGCACGGTGTCGATGCCGAGGTGGGTGAGCACGCCGTGGCCGCTCTCGTCGACGACGACGAACGCGTGCGGGTGCAGGGAGACGATGACTCCGTCAACGGGTGCCACGACCTCGGCAGGCTCGCGCGCGGGGTCGATGGCTGTACCCGGGCCGACCATGGCCCCGGAGAAGACCGGATCGGGCACGGCGGCCAGTCCGATGGCGCGTCCTGCCAGAGGGGACGTCACGGTGGTCATGGGAAGCCTCCCAGGAGTGGAGCTGCTTACGGGCCGTCACTACCTGTCCCGGACGGCCCTGAGCAGCAGCGTATGTCATATGAAGTGGCGGTTCCGCATGGAAGCTACCAGCTAGTGGTCTAGACCACCAGGGGTAATGGATTTGCACGGGCTCCGAAGCCCCGTGTACAGTCGTACTCCTGCTTCGGGCCATGCGGCGCGGCAACGCGTCCTCGGTCAGCAGAACCCAAATTCGTCAGATCCTAACTTCGGATCATCTTCCGCATGCCTGCGGGAGGGTGGTCAGGGGGCCGGAAAAACACTGATAGAGTTTGGAACATCGAAGGGAAGCCCGGAGGAAAGCCCGAGAGGGTGAGTACAAAGGAAGCGACCGTTCCTTGAGAACTCAACAGCGTGCCAAAAGTCAACGCCAGAT